>JAIMBC010000002.1 GCA_023511675.1 Pirellulales bacterium | reverse complement strand
TTGCCAGATTCTTCCTGCCGTGCTCGCTTTTCCCAAGATCAGAGGCAAGCCTGGAGCGCCCAAGACGCGCCCTAAGAGGCTGTATGCCGATGGCGGATACGATTCGGCTGCGGCCCGCGCTATCTTGCGGTGGCTCGGGATCAAGGCCGTGATTGTGCAGAGAAACAGGGAGCATGGCAGCGGACGGGGCAAGGTGCGGTGGGTGGTGGAGCGCACCATCAGTTGGCTGAAGGGTATGCGACGAATGCGGCTTCGGCACGATCGTCTCGCCATGATGCAACTGGCGTGGAACGCGCTGGCCGCGAGTGTTATTTGCTTCCGTCTCCTCGAGTAATGCGCAAGCTAGTTGTCCCCAAGAAAACCGGTTTTGTCACAGCCTCTAAACAGCGGGCCGGTCAGCGTCTGGCGGACGCTCAAGCAAGCCGTTGCCATCATGGTGGCATCTACTGGAGGTAGCAGCGTGACCGCTAGGCAACGTCGTCGGCTACCCCTCACCTTCATCGTTCGCACTCGAAAGATGGTAGCCCGCCAGCCAGCGACCGGCAACCCATGCTAGGCAACAGCAGCGATGGCTGAATCTGAGACGGAAGCTCGTGCAGAAGGTGGCGGGTGTCGAGTAGCCGGTGGCGGGTGGTTGCCACCTGGCTGTGGGCCGGCGGGCTGGGGCAGCACGCCGCCGATCGGATCGCTGCTTCGTGCAGTCTCTGCGATCCAACAGGCAAGTGTGGGATGATCAGCAAGGCATGCCAGGGCGCCGCAAGGGTGGAGAGTCGGCGTGCGGAGGCCAGCAGCGGCTGCCGCGGTTTACGTGCCCACCTGGCGGGACGCCAGCCGAAGTACCAGTGTGGCGATACGGTGGGCCGCCTCGGGCGTGGCCAGGCGGCGCATGGCTTGTGCCATGCTGTGGCGGCGCTGCTCGTCGGCAAGCTGGATCAGGGAGTGGGCGATGGCTTCGGGACGGGGTGCGTCGACAAGCAGGCCGCCGCCGGCGCGTGCCACCTCGAGCGCATTGGCCAGCTGGTGGTCATCTCGGGCAGCGCGGTACGGCACCAGCACGGCCGGCACGCCGCTGGCGGCCAGCTCTGCCAGCGTGCTGGCGCCGCAGCGGCAGATGGCCACGTCTGCCCTCGATAACAGGTCGGCCGGCGCGTCCAGGTGGTCCAGTACCTGGGCATCGATGCTCCATCTGGCATATCGAGCGGCCGTGGCCTCGCTTCGGCCACGGCCGGCAACGTGGATCACCTGCCAGGGCAGCTTGGCCGGAGCGATGTGGCTCGGCTCCGCTTGTTGCACGTGCGTCGCACTCGCCGTCAGGTGGCGCGCCGCCAAGGCGATGGCTTGCGGCACGCATTGATTCAACTCCTCGGCGCCGCGACTGCCGCCCAGCACGACCAATGTGGAGGAAGGGAGGGACTCGTACCCGGCGGGGTATGCGGCGATGGGCTGGGAGTTGGGGATGGCAGCGCGTGCGGTATCCGGCGGCACAGGCAGGGCCGGCTGATCGTCTAGCGTCTGCTGCGTCGGAGCGGCTGTTGGCTGCGATCCATCCATGACGGGCGGTGCGTGCGAGGTAGGGCGAGGCGGCTGGGCTGTTGCCGCGTGGAGATCCCCCCGCTGGCGAAAGAAGCCCGGACGCAGCGGCGTGCCGGTCAGCCACCAGTTGGGGTTTTGCAGAATGGCGGCGGCTGCCGGCGACGCCACACACACGGCCGCAGCACGTCGGGCGAGCCATCGGCTCGTGCGGCCAGGCAAGGCGTTCAGCTCGAGGAGCACCAAGGGGAGTCTTTCAGACAGGCAGGCGCGGGCTGTTGCTGCGCAGGCATAGCCGCCTGTAGCCAGCACCACATGAGGGCGGAAGTGTTTCAGCCAGCGGCGTGCCTCGAGATAGCCCGCCACGTTTTCCCGGACGAATGGCCAGTACTCGCGCCACCTTTGCGGCAGCGCTCGGGCACGAAACGCCCGGTGCACAAATCCGGCCGCATTCACATGGGGCGCTTCGAGGTCCGCACAGTGGCCGGTAAACGCCACCCGGGCGTCGGGTGCCAGGTGTACGATCGCCTCGGCTATGGCCAGGCCAGGAAGCACGTGGCCGAGCGTGCCGCCTCCGGCGATCACGATTCTTAGTCCGCGGCCAAATGGCGACGGCACAGCCAGCTCCCGTCAGCGTAGGGATGGGCCAGGCGGAGCGTGGCGGGCCACGACGTGCGGGCCCTCTGCCCCGCTTTGCCACGCCGCTTGCGTGAGGCCTAGGGCCGCCGCCGCGCACAGCACGGCCGCCATCCAGAACCTCCGCACCACGCGTGTTTCGGGCCAGCCTCCCAACTCGAAGTGGTGGTGCAGCGGCGCGCAACGCAACCAGCGTTTCCCCCACAGCCGGCGAATGCAGAGCTGCACGACCACACTGCCGGCCTCGGCCACAAACACGCCTCCCGCCACCAGCAGCAGCCACTCCAGTCGATTCGCAAGCGCCAGCACAGCCAGCAACCCGCCCAGCGAAAGCGAACCGGTATCGCCCATGAATACCCTGGCCGGATGGCGGTTAAACCAAAGAAAGCCCGCGACGGCTCCCGCCGCAGCCCCCGCCGCTACCAGTGTCTCTCCCCCCCCTGGAAACGGCACCAGGCCTGCGGGTCCTGCCATCCCGCCCGCGGCCTCTCCATGGTTCCAGAGCTGCCTGGGATCCTCAAGCCAGGCCCAGGCCGTGGCCAGAGACCAACCCTGGCCGCCGCACCATACCACCAGCCCCAGGCAGAGCAGCACCATCAGCACGCAACCGCCGGCCAGACCGTCCAGACCATCGGTCAGGTTCACCGCGTGTGCCGAACAGAGGATGACCAGCACGGCCAGCAAGAGATACGCTGCACCCAGATCGACCTCTCCCACCCACGGCAGCCAGAGAGCCAAACCGCCAGGCTCGGCGCGGTGCTGCACATAGATCAGCCATGCAGAGAGGCCCGCGGACGGAAGTCCCAGCAAGAGCTTGGGCAGCGGACGCAGACCATTGCAGGTACGGCGGAGCTTGCACAGGTCGTCGGCAGCGCCGACCGCAGCCAGGCCCAGCGTTGCGCACAAGGTTGCCTGGACAAGGGGGCTGCGGAGGTCGCTCAGCAGCAGCAGGGCTGCCAGCAGGGCGCCCACGATGATCAGGCCTCCCATGGTGGGCGTATGCGTCTTGCTGCGGTGCAGCTCACGGAGTGCCGCACATGGCGTCTTGAGCGGCTCGCGGAAATAAGTCGCCAGCCACGCCAGCCAGCATGGCGCGAGGCCCACTGTGGCGCACAGACACAGCCAGGCGGCGGTCAAGGCACGGGGCGCCGGCTGCCTCCAGGCCCATTCGGCAGGCTTACCCGCCGCGAACAGTTCCAGCAGCCACACCAGCATGACCAATGACCCAAGGCCCCAAGGCAACGCAGACAGATGAGCCGCGCCCGGCGGCGGGCGAAGGCTGCGCACGCCTGGCGAGCCGCTGCCCACCACGGCCCGCCAGACGCCTGTTCCCTGAGGCACCGGGGCGGCACGAGGCCGCCCCGGTGCTCAGTCACCAAGCTCCACCGCGAAGCACCCACCGGAGCGGTCGACCCAGAAACCGCTGCGCCCGGCAGGCTCAGTGCTCCAACCCAGGAGGGAGGGTAGTGTTCTCGGTTCCCGCAAACCGAAACACTGACGGCGGAGCTTGCAAGGATGGTTCGTTGGTACACCTCCTCGTGGCATACAGATGGATCGATGAACGCCCCGCGGCCTAGGCCGCCCTTTGCAGCCCTGCACCTGCCCAGAGATCGCCCCAGAGGCGAAGAATCTGTCCCGCCACGGCCGTTTGCCTGCCCTGGCGCCGAATGCCTCTCTTCAGCTTGATCGGAAGGGCCTGGCAACGTCTCGGGGGCGGCTCGACACCTCCCAGGGCACGAGCCATTTCTGCCCAGCTCAATCCCAGACGCCACCCAACCCCCACGGCGGCCAGCACGCCAGCCAACGCCTCTGTTCCGGGTGCCGGTACGCAGAATTGCTGCCCCGCCAGCTCAAATAGCAGCCTGCCTGCGTGCCAGCGCACTTTGCGCGGTGCGATCTCACAGCGGGCTTGCTGCCCCACGTGCACAATGGCTGCGGACGTACGGAGACTTGCCCGCGCCAATTCTGGATCGTCTCCGTTCAGGACGAGCAGGCCATCGGCGGGGAGCTGCTCCGCCAGCAACCGGCAAACGGCGCGCAGCTTACGGCCCGCAGCATGCAACGGTCCGCCGGCTGGCCAACTGGTCACGGCCAGGAGCTGCGCCGGTTCGCCACGCCAGGTCTTGCACAGGCCGGGCTGGATTTCCAGCGTGCTCCAATGGGCCGGTGCCATGCCGCTTGCTGCCGCCTGGGACAGTACGGCCTCTAGCGCACCTCGTGCATGGGCGGTGCCCGCCGTGCCCGCCACGGCCGCCACCAGCCGCTGCTCATTGTGCATGGGGAGTTTCATGCTGCCGCCTGTTGCTGACATGGGGTGCATCGAGACCAAAGAAACTTGCGTGCCACCTCTCGATCTTCAAACGGGATACGCTGCGAGCCGATTTCTTGCCACGTTTCATGTCCCTTGCCGGCAATCAGGACACAGTCGCCGGCGCTGGCCTCTGCCAGTGCATAGGCAATCGCCCCGGCCCGATCGGCGATCCATCTCACACCGTTGGGGTCACGGAAGCCGCTGAGCACCTGCCTGGCAATCCGCTCGGGATCCTCGCGGCGAGGGTTGTCTGTGGTGAGGATGGCCAGGTCTGCCCGCAGTTCCACGGCGCGTCCCATGTGGGGGCGCTTCGCCTGATCTCGTTCGCCCCCCGCGCCGAACACGCAGATCAGCCGTCCCGCTGTGAAGCGGCGGAGCGTATCCAGCACGGCGGCGAGGGCATCAGGCGTGTGCGCATAATCGACGAAGACTCCAAACGGCTGTCCGCATTCGATGCGTTCCAGGCGTCCGGGTACGGACTCGACCGCCTCCAGTCCCCGCGCGACGACGGGCAGCTCCAGGCCATAGGCTAGTCCCACGGCGGCGGCCAGCAGGCAGTTGGAGACATTGTGTTCTCCAATCAGGCGCGTGCGGACAGGTATGGTCTCATGCTCCTGCGAGAGCAGGAAGGTCTGCTCGCTGGCGCATTGTTCGACGATGGTGGCGGTGATCTCGCCCGGCCCGTCGATGCTCACGGTGATCGATGGCCCGTCCAGCGAATCGGCAAGTTCCGCCGCCACGGGATCGTCTCGATTGATGATTGCCACACCCTCGGGGGCAAGCTGTTCAAACAAGCGGCGCTTGGCCGCCCGGTAGCGCTGGGGCGTGAAATGATAGTCGAGATGATCATGGCGGATGTTCGTCAGACAGGCGATGTCGAACTCCAGCCCTGCGACGCGCTGTTGATGCAGAGCATGGCTGGAGACCTCCATCACGGCATGCGTGCAGCCGGCGGAAACCATTCGCGCAAGCCAGGGTGCCAGCACGTCCGGCGGCGGAGTAGTCCAGTGTGCAGGCTCCATCTGGCAGCCGTCGTAATAACCCAGGGTGCCCAGCAGCCCCGTGTGCATGCCGCCAGCTTGCAGCACCGCAGCCGCCAGCCATGCGGTGGTGCTCTTGCCGTTGGTGCCGGTGATGCCGACAAGCTTCAGCCGCTGCTCAGGATGGCCTGCCAGCGCGAGGCACAGCCGTGCCCAAGCCTGGCGCGAGTCGGGTACGTAGCAGGCCGGCAGATGGCAACCGGCCACGGGACGTTCGAGCAGCACCGCGGCCGCACCACGGCGTGCGGCCTCGTGGACAAAGGCGTGGCCGTCCTGTCGGCTGCCGCGCAGCGCCACGAACAGGTCGCCTTGCTGGCACCAGCGCGAGTCTTGCGTGGCCCGCACAACGCGGATGTCGTCGGCGCCGAGAATCTCGGCCTCCGGCAACAACTCGCGGAGCGAGACGCAGCCCTGCTGCGCGGACACCTGCATGGCCCTGGGCCTCCTTGCCGCCTTGGCCATCCGAAGATGGACGCTCATCTGCACGCCGGCCGGGGGCCTCCTCGCCCCGCCACAACCGGCATGGCTTTGGAATCTGGCTCAACCTTAGCAGCCACTGGCGGCGGGCCTCGAGGCCTCCCAGCCATGGCTGCGTTGTGCGGCGGATTCTTCCCAATCGCTCGCACTGTGTCAAGGCGTGATTTCCGCCCGGCACGCCCTGGTACGCTGGCACGTTGCAGCGCTCCTCCGCTGCCTCTTGCAGGGCGGCCTGGATCCTACTGGCCGGCTGGCGGCCCTCTCGAAGATGCGCGGCCTCTCTGGCCCAACCCGACCCTACACAAGCCCGCCGGCACGGCCGCACGCATTGCCTCCCACGTTGCCGTGCGCCAGCCGTGCAGAGAGGCGGGTCATAAACTTTGTAACGCTTTGAAGCATCTTCTATGCATCTGTACACTACAGGCCGGGCATTCTCAGCCTGCCATCTATCAGAACCCTCGGTGCGCAAATGATTTGCGACGCAAAGGCGGACCCGGCGCGGAGTTTGGCATGGCACGTGCGGTTGGGACATTCCGGGCACGTTCGTGCAGGCTGCCACGGTGGCGGCCAGATGCCGTTCGGCACAGTGTGAGGAGGCAGTTCGCCATGTTAGTGCTTACGCGCAAGCAGCAGCAGCAGATTCAGATTGGCGAGGCGATTACCGTCACGATCCTTTCGGTGCGGGGGGGGCGAGTGCAGGTGGGCATCTCGGCACCAGGGAACGTGCGTGTGATGCGCGGGGAGCTTGTGTCTTCAGGAAGCGCGCCAGAGGTGCCTGCCCCGGCGCAGGTGCCAGCGGCACCGCCGCGTGCTTCGTCGCTGCAGGCGGAGAAGTCGCTGCCTGCTGCCCACGGCGCCGCACGCAGCGACCTGCCAGGCCGCTCTGAGCCGCTCAGCCGTGCGGCAGACGGCGCGCGGGCCGCTGCAGGGGCGAACACGCTCGGCGAGCCCGAGAGGAGCCGGCCGTTGGCGAAGGCGGTGGCACAACGCGGCAGCGCCGGGCCGCTACGGCGTCCCCAGCCGCTTGGCCCTGCATCGTTGCGATGGCTGGGCAGGCCACGCGTTCGCGGCTAACGCCACGCCTGCCTTCCTCCCAGGTTGCGAGAGCGGCCGGGTCCACCCGCCGTGGCCATGCGGGCGATGGCCTACACGTGGAGCGCGGCGCGATCGGCTCGGGCAGCCAGAGAGGAGAGTGCCAGCCCTCCTGGCAGCCAGGCAACGTCGGGCCCGGCAGCGTTACCTGTGAGAGCGGCTGCAAGCCGATGCAAGCGTGCGTCCGCCCCGGCACCGTCGTGGTGCAACAAGACGTGCTGCCTGGTGCCGGGGCCGGGCGCACCGCAGCTTGGCACGCTCGGTGCCGGGCGGATGCGTATGTCGCACGCCCGGCGGGTGCGTACGCTGGGCACACCGGAGTTCTGCCGGCGATGCGGCGAAATCTCTCACGTTTATTTCACGAGCCGCCAGCCGGTTTCGTCCGCCTCGAGGGCGGTGTGGCCGCGGTAGCGGTCGTAGAGGGCGTGCATCTCCTCGATGCTGTCGAAATACCCCACAATGTGGGCCGCACTGAAGGTGTCTCCCGCCTTCACGGGCCGGCCGTGGATCTCCAGAATCATCACGATGATGTCCCCCGGTCGCTGGCTGCACCAGGCCTCGTAGACCACCGAGGGATCGAGCGTCAGCCCGGCCAGCCAGGGTCCGTCGGCACCTGTGTTCGGATCGCGCAGGTGGTAGGCACGAATGAAGTGCTCCGGCGTGCGATGCGTATCGCGGCGATAACCGAACTTGAGATCAGGGGGAAAGGGGGTCGAGAACTCGCTCGCTGGGATGTGCACGCCTCTTGGTCCGCTGAGGTAGCTCAGGTAGATCTCGCTAAATGTATCGCCCCCCTTGTGTCGCACACAGCCGGGCGTGTCGTTCCGCAAGAACATCTCCGCAGAGTCGTTCACGCACTCCACTCGATCCATCAGCAAGAAGAACCGCTTGCCCGCGGGGAAGACCACGAGTTGCGTCCAGCGCGAACCTGGCTTGCGTCCCGGCGCGGCGTACTCGAAGCAATACGTCGTCCGCACCGCGGCAAAATCCCGCCCGCGAATCACCTCCGGTTCCACCGGCTTCATGCGGTGGCAGAGCTGCGGCCCTTCTACCATCCGCTTGCGATGGCTGCTGCCGTGCGCCATCAAGGCATAATGGCGGCGGCCTGGGTCCGTCTCGTTCTCGTACCAGGTATACCGCCCCACGCCGTTGCCGTCGGGCGCGATCACCTCTTCGGCGTAGGCCTCGTCGCTGCCGGCCTCCATCAGCCAGTCCACGACCATCAGCCCGTCTCCCACCTCTCGAAAGCCCGTGGCCTTGTCCAGGAAGGAGCCCTTTTCGATCCCCGTCATCCAGTGCTTGGGGTTGCGCTTGGGGATGGCGGCTTCGAGCCGATCGGTCTCGATCAGGATGCGTTCTTCTGTCTCCGTCACGCGGACCCAGCCTTCCCCGCCCTCCGCCTGCGACACGGCCGGCCGAGCGGGCACCACCAGCAGGCAAAGCCCCCAGGCGATCACGAACCGAGCCGAGCCCAACATCTTTGCAGTCTTCATCTGGTGCGTTCTCCAGGGGGAGCAAAGGCAGTCCGAGCCGGTGCCCAGGCCCGCATTCTAACAAGGCTGCCACCCCAGGCGAGGGGAGGGGAGCCGCCGCGGCCGCACCTTGCCCTGCGGTGCATTCCCGCAGTGACCTGGCATGCCCCTGCCCGCAGCGGCTGCGTGAACCACCATCCTCCTGCTCAGGGCGAGTGGAAGGCGGTATCTGCCCGGCACGGCGTCAGCTCATCACATCGGGTTGCACCTCGTCTCAGGCCGCATCTCCAACTCAGGCCGCACCTCTCTCTGCTGGCATGCGATCATCTGCGTGATACAATCGCGCAGAGCGTTTTTTCTGAGTTGCTCCCCCGCCCTGTGCGGCCCCCCAGTCCCTAGCGAGACTGCTTTGCGCCACGCCATCACCATCTTTCTGAGCGCATTGTTGCTGTTCCAGGTACAGCCGCTGCTAGGCAAGTACATTCTGCCCTGGTTTGGCGGCACGCCGGCAGTGTGGACGACCTGCATGCTCTTTTTCCAGGCCCTGTTGCTGGCGGGCTACGCTTATGCGCATGCGAGCAACACCTGGCTGTCGCCACGGCTTCAGGCGGTAGTGCATCTGGTGCTGTTGCTGCTTTCTCTGATGCTGTTGCCCGTCGAGCCGGCCAGCCACTGGCGGCCGCGTGGAGACGAGTCGCCCACCCTGCACATTCTGCTGCTGTTGGCGGCGACGGTGGGGGTACCCTACCTGTTGCTCTCCACCACCGGGCCGCTGGTGCAGGCCTGGTTTGTGCGTACGGAGCCGGGCAAGTCTCCCTATCGCCTCTATGCACTCTCGAACTTTGGCTCGCTGTTGGCGTTGGTGAGCTATCCCTTTGTGGTGGAGCCGGCTTTGGCTTTGCCCGTGCAGGCGCGCCTCTGGTCGGCAGGGTATGTGCTGTTTGCCATGGCCTGCGGTTGGTGTGCTATCCGCCTTGCTGTGGGCCAGGGCGGTGTGGCGGCGCCGTCTCTGCCCCGGCCGACGGCGGATCCGAGCGAGGCGGCTGCTGCTCCTCGGCCGAGCTGGGCCGACGTGTTGCTCTGGCTGGGCCTGGCAACCGGCCCCAGCGCCATGCTGCTGGCCGCTACCAATCTCATGTGTCAGGAGATTGCGGTGGTGCCGTTTCTGTGGGTACTACCGTTGGCCCTCTACCTGGTGTCCTTCATTATTTGCTTCGACAACGAGCACTGGTACGTGAGGCCCGTGTTTTGCCTGCTGCTGATGGTGGCAGCGGCGCTGGGCGCCGCGGTGCTCTTCTACGAGGCGGGATCGACCGTCGAAATCCCCGCTTTACGGTTCGTCAAGGGCAGTCAGCCAATCAGCTTCGATGTCACCATTACCATGGAGATTGGCACGTATGTGCTGGCGGCATTTGCCTGTGCCATGGCCTGCCACGGAGAGCTGGCGCGCTCCAAACCGCACCCCCGTTACCTGACGACGTTCTATCTGACCATTGCCAGCGGCGGCGCGCTGGGCGGGGTGCTGGTGGCTGTCGTCGCGCCCTTGGTGTTCCTCCGTTACTCGGAGTTTCCCCTCGCCTTGCTGGCATGTTGCGGCCTGGTATTGCTGGCTTACAGCCGAGATGCCCGCTCCCTGTTGCGGCCCACCGTCCTGGCAAGCTGGCTGGAAAGTTACATCGGCGAGGCCCGCCGCATGCAGGCTCTGGTTGCAGCGGTGACCTCGGCCGCTGCCGTCTGGTCCGCCCTGATTGTGGCCTTCACCGCGCTGGCGGTAGTGGTGGTAGGGCACGTCAAGGCAGGAGACACAACCGCTCTGTTCCGCTCACGCAACTTCTTCGGCCTGCTGCGCGTCACCCAAGATGAGTCGGGACCGGAACAGGAACGCTACCTCTACAACGGCCGGATCCTGCACGGTACTCAGTATCTACATGAGCCGTGGCGCTACGAGCCGAGCACCTATTATGGCTACAACACCGGTGTGGGGCTGGCCATCGACCTCACACCCTCTCCGCCGCTCAGCGACGGCGACCCGCGCGGCCCGCTGCGCGTGGGCATCGTCGGTCTGGGCACAGGCACCATCGCCGCCTATGCCGGCCGGGGAGACCTGTTCTGCTTCTACGAGATCAACCCCGAGGTACGCCGCGTGGCAGAAAAGTACTTCAGCTACATCACAGACGCGCGCCAACGGGGGGCCGATGTGCAAGTGGTGCTGGGTGATGCCCGCGTGCAAATGGAACGCGAGTTGGCCACCACCGGCCCGCGCCAGTACGACGTGATCGCCGTAGATGCCTTCAGCAGCGACTCCATTCCCATGCACCTGCTGACGCTGGAGTGCGTGCGCGACGTGTATCTTAAACACTTGCAGCCTCGGGGCATCCTGGCGCTGCACATTTCGAACAGGTATCTCGATTTGTCGCGCGTGGCGCGGGCGTTGGCAGAAGAATTGAACCTGCATGTGGTCCGCATCGACTCGGATGACGCACCGCTGGGACGCATGCAGGAGGGCCCTGTAGGTGGTGTGAGCGCGGCGGAGTGGATTCTGTTGACGCACAATACCGACTTTGTCTCCCACCCCAGGATCCGGCAGGCCAGTGCGGAGTGGGACCTGCCGTCCACGGTGTTGTGGAGCGACAAGCACGGCAGCCTGTGGAAGATTCTGGAAGAGTGATCGCTGGCGAACAGGCCCGCCGCGTGATAGGCTGTGGGGCGGAGCCGTGGAGAGCAGCACGCTCATGCAGCTCCGCTCCTGGAATCCGGCCCGCATTGCAGGTGGTCTGATGAAGCTTCGTCATGGTTTACAGGCGGTATGGCTGGCCACGCTCTGTTTGTGCCTCGAGGCAGCGGCGCAGCAGCAAGAGCCGCCGCGGTACACGGGCCAGGGCAAAATCCAGGATCTGGGCGACGGGTGGGCGAAGATCGTGGATGCGGCAGGGCATGCGTACCTGGTGGCCTTCGACGTTCAGCGCGGGTATCAGGTGCAGGTAGTGGGGCGTGCGGATGTGAGCTACCTGACGCCGGGCATGCTGGTGCGCTTCACCGCCGAGCTGAACGAGAAGGGCGTGGCGGAGGAGCCGGTCAAGCGGCTGTCGATCGTCGAGCAGTCTGAGGTGGTGCGGCCCGGCCTCCAGGCGCAGGTCGCAATCGGCGAGGAGCCGAAGAAGCGAGGGCCGCAGACGTACGTCGTGGTGGGCCAACTCCGCAGTGCTCGCCGCGGCCAGATTACGGTCGCCACGCCGGATGGCGCCGTGAAAGCGAAGCTGGATCCGGAGGCGGAGGTGGAAATCGACGTCAGCGATTACCGTTTGGCCCGCAAGGACGACACGCTGGCGGTAGAACTGGGCTACCTGTTCGCTCCCCCGCAGGGAGAACAGGCGGGGCAGGTCCTGGCCCAAAGGGTCGTGATCGAGCTGGATCCGGAGCAGCCGCTTACTGGCAAGACCAAGAAATCCCGTCCGGCCAAGAAGGACAGGTCGGCAGAGAAGGCTGAGGGTGGGGATCAGGATAAGTCGCCCAAGTCCAAGGATCGAGGCAGGCAAGGCAAGCAGAAGGAGGGCGAGGCCGAGGCGTCGCAGGGTGGCGAGCAGGACAAGCCGCCGGCGCCCGAGGCCAACAAGGCGGACCAGGGAGGTGCCAGCGGCAAGGATGCAGCGGCGGAAGATCCTGGCAACCAAGACGCCGCCAAGCAGGACACTACCAAGCAAGATGCTGCCAGGGGCGCGAAGCCGTCCTCCCGGCAGCGGCAAGCGGGGAAGGTATGATGGAAACGCAAACCGTGGAACAGCTTCGCGCCAAGAAGTGCCTGCCCTGCGAGGGGGGAGTGCCTCCCTGCACGCCGCAAGAAGCAGAACAGCAACTCGCTCGACTAACGGGGTGGCGATTGACCGCCGGCGGGCAGCGCATCCGCAAGGACTGGGTTGCCAAGAACTTCATGGCGGCGATCGATTTCTTCAACCGCGTGGCCCGGCTCGCCGAGGAGGAGGGACACCATCCCGATTTGCACCTGGAAGGCTACCGCCGGGTCTGGATCGAGATTTGGACCCACGCCATCGGTGGGCTTTCAGAGAACGACTTCATCCTGGCGGCCAAGATCGACGAGTTGCCCATCGAGGTCAAATCGTAGGCCGCTGACCGCGGCTGAGCGTCACCTCTCGTTCCCAGGCTGCTGCCTGGGAACACGAGTCAGGGATGGTCACTGCCCCCCAAGCCCCCCTTTGTTGAGGGGGTAGGGCGCAGCGCTGGCCGGTCCCGTCCGCCACGCCCTCCAGGCAGGTGGCTGGGAACGAGAGAGAACACATGCGTGTTGTCATCCCCTCCGGCGCGGCATAATGCATTCTGTTCTGCTTCTGGAGGGCCATGCCATGGCTTCGGACGATCCGCTTCCGCCCGAGAGCGGGTACGAAAGTTCCCAACTTCTCGCGGCTCAGACTGAGCTGCTGGCGGGCCGATATGAACCGGCCGAAGAGATCGGTGCAGGCGGCATGGGCGTGGTCCGCCGCGCACGCGACACGCTCTTCGACCGAGACGTGGCCGTCAAGCTGCTCGAGCCCGAGGTGCCGGCCGATGCGCCCGCTGCCGTGCGCTTCCGCGTCGAGGCCGCCATCACCGGCCATTTGCCACACCCGGGCATTCCGCCCGCCTACGAAGTTGGCACGCTCCCCAACGGCCAGCCGTTCTTGGCCATGAAGCTCGTCAAGGGCGACACGCTGCGCGAGTTGCTCCAGCAGCGGCAATCGCCGACCGACGGGCTGGGCCGGTTCATTGCCATCTTCGAGCAGGTGTGCCACGCAGTGGGCTACGCACATGCGCAGGTTGTCGTGCATTGCGATCTGAAGCCCTCAAAGGTGATGGTGGGCGCACACGGCGAGGTGCAGGTGATGGACTGAGGCCTGGCCAAGCGGCTGCAAGGCAGGGCCAGCCCGGATCGCCAGCCCCGCGACGAGACCGACCCCGACGCCACACTCGATTGGCACACCCAGATCGGCACGCCCGAGCCAGGCGGTTCAGACACGCGCACCGGCTCGGTGCTGGGCACGCCGTCGTACATGGCGCCCGAGCAGGCCGCCGGGGAGATTCGCAAGCTGGATGCACGCACCGACGTGTTCGGCCTGGGAGCCATGCTGTGCGAGATCCTCACCGCGGCGCCGCCGTACCGCGGCCGGGACGAGAAGGCCGCTCGCTTGCAGGCCGTGCGCTGGGAGACGGCCGATGCCTTTGCCCGGCTCGACGGCTGCGGGGCGGAGCCCGACCTGGTGGCCCTCTGCAAGCGGTGCCTGGCGTTCAAGCAGGAGGACCGGCCGGCGGAAGGCACAGCGGTGGCCCAGCAGGTGGCGGAGACCCGGCACACGGCCGAGGCGTGCGCGTCACGCGGAGCTGGAGCAGCAGCGGGCACTGGGTGCGGGACGCAGAGGCCCGCAAGCGGCGGCGGGGGGTGCAGTGGGCCGCTGCGGCGATCACCCTCGTCCTGCTGGCCGGCCTGGGCGTGAGCCTGTGGCACATGCAGCGGGCCATCGTGGCTGAGTCTGTAGCCAAGAAAAATGCGGCCGACGCAGAAGCGGCCCTGCGCGAGTGTCTGACTATCCGCCAGCAGCATCAGCCGGAGGTCTGGACCATGTTCAATACCCGCTCCATGCTGGACGAGGCCCTGCTGGGCCAGCAGCAATCCGCCGAGGCCGAGCCGCTCCTCCTCTCAGGCTACGAGGGCCTGAAGGCCCGCCAGGACGACATCCCGCAGGCCGTACGAGCACAACGGCTAATCGAGGCCGTTGACCGCCTGATCGCCCTCTATCCTGCCATGAACCGCCCCGACGACGTACAAACCTGGCAGGCCGACAAGGCCCGCCTCTCTGCCACGCCCCCGGCCGAGTAGCGAGACTCTCCGCTGGTTCGTAGTGCCCCGCTTCAGCGGGCCTGGGGGGGTAAGGGCCTCCAGTGCCAGCGTGGTCGCAAGCTTCAGGACCGCATGAATGCGGTTACTACGAGCCTGGCAACGCCTTCCCAGGCAGGATCACGCGACCGAGGAAAAACGGGTTGTTACCTCTCTGTGCCGCCACGTCGTTACAGGCGAGCGAGCAGTTCCTTCCAGCGCTTCCAGGCCTGTTCGCGGGCAGTGCGGTCGGCGGGCGGGGCGCTCTCGCTCTCGCCGCTGCGCATGAAGCCGTGTCCCGCGTTCTCGTACACCACGGGCTCGAAGGTGAGGCCCGCTTCCTTCATGGCCTCGGCCACACGGGGCACCTGGCCGGTGATGCGGAAGTCGTTGCCGCCGTAAAAGCCGTAAACGGGTACCTTCACCTTAGTCAGCACATCCTGCGCAGGAGCGGGACCGTAGAACACAAACGCCGCCTTGATCTGGTCGTTGTGCGCGGCAAAGCGGAAGCACTGGCCCCCGCCCCAGCAGAAGCCGCAGACGGCCACGGCATCGGTGGTGGCCTCCAGGGTGCGCGTGTACTCGACCACCGCGTCCAGGTCGGCGATTACCTGCTCGGGCGGCAGTTTATAGATGCCCTCGCGGGCCGCATCCCGAGATTCATAGCTCTCGGTGCCGCCCCCGCCCGGTCCGGTCTGGCTGAGCAGATCGGGCGCCACGGCCACGTAGCCGGCCTCGGCAAGCTGATCGGCCAGCCCGCGTTCCCAGTCGGTGAGGCCGCGGTTCTCGTGGATGATCACCACGCCGGGTACGGGCTTATCGACCTCAGGGTAGACCACAAATACCCGCACCGTACGGCCGGCGGGGGTGGAAACATCGTTGTATTCGTGGTGGCGGCGAGACTGCTCCAACCGCTGGCGCGCCGGATCGGTTTGAGCCCATACAAGCCGGGGAGAGACCAGCAAACCAGCGACCGTGATCGCCAACGCAGGCAGCTTGGCGGCAGCAACGGGGCAACGCAGTGCGTGGAACATGGTAGGCTCCTCCAAAGGTGGACTGAGGGTGGCGACAGCGCGCCATTGTGCCCCCTGCACCGCAGGGGATCAACATACAAGGTACCCGCTGAGTCAGGCAGCACGCCTTTGCGACTCTCGAGGCATGGCTGCGCTGCTGCACCGCTTGGAAGTCAGCCGGAACGCGTGCACCGCTGTTCAGGCTGGCGGAACGCCTGCACCGCAAGCGCTCCGTCTCTGTGGATGAACACGTACGGCATCCAGGCCGCGCGGCGGCGGGCAAGTCGGTGGGAAATGCGGCCCAGCCGCCTGGCAGAGCCTGTCACTACGGACCTTGCCCGGCTGCGGCTGGCGGCTGCTGCACGCCCGGCAGGCGGTCGGTGATATAGCGGAAGATGTCGCGGATCGAGATCAGGCCCACCAGTTTCCCATCTGCCGTCACGGGCAGGTGGCGGTAGCCGCCCACGTCCATCTTGTGCAGCGCGAAGGCGATGCTGGCGTCCGACTCAACGGTTTCTGGAGAGGGCGTCATGAACTCCGCGATGGGCCGGTGACGCAAAGCGGCGTAGTCGGTATTTAGCCGCAGCAAGGCGTCCCGCTCGCTGAAGATACCCACGAGTTCTTCGTCCTCCAGCACCATCACGCAACCGAGGCGGCGATCGTACAGCGTGCGCAGCACGTTGGCTACGGGAGTGTGGGCTGCCACGGTCACGGGCTTGCGGGGCTCGAGCATGTACACCTTGTCGCGCACCAGGAAGCGTTCGAGGTCGGTGGAGGGTTGAGGGTCTGTCAAATCGTCCAGCGGCTGCTGGCACTGCTGGCAGACATCAGCGCCGTCGATTTCCTCGGCGCCGCAAAAGGGACAGAGGACCATACATTCCCTCCTTGCTGGAGAAGGGGGCGGGCAGCGTCAGGATACCACCCAGGTATCTCCTGCGTGGAACAGCTTGTCGAGATCGCCCTCGCCCTTGCTGCGGGCTTCGGCGATCTGGGCGTTCATCGATTCATCGTACTTGGGGCGGTCCACGGCGCGGAACACGCCGATCGGCTCAGGAAACTCGGGATACGTCATGCGGCTGAGCAGATAGGCCAGGGTCGGCTCGGGGGCCTTCTCGTCGTGGAACAGCAGATCGTCCTCGGTGATGCCTTTGCCCAGCTCCACCACTTCGGGGGTCATGCCGTTAAGGCGGATGCCCTTGTTGCGGTTCTTGCCGAACACCAGAGGCTTGCCGTGCTCCAGCTCCAGCGTGGCATCGGACTTGGTCTCGCGGTTCGTGGCGTAGTCGAAGGCGCCGTCGTTGAACACATTGCAATTCTGGTACACCTCGACGAACGAGGTGCCGCGGTGTTCCGCTGCCCGCTGCAACACCATGGTCAGGTGCTTGATATTGGTGTCGATGGAGCGAGCGACAAAGGTCGCCTCGCAGCCGATGGCCAGGCAGAGGGGGTGCAGGGGGTTGTCGATCACGCCCATGGGCGTGCTCTTGGTGATCTTGCCCAAGGGCGAGGTTGGGGAATACTGGCCCTTGGTCAGTCCGTAGATGCGGTTGTTGAACAGCACGATGTTGATATCGAGATTGCGGCGGATGCAATGCATCAGATGGTTGCCACCGATGCTCAGGCCGTCGCCGTCGCCGGTGATCACCCACACCATCAGGTCGGGCCGGGTAACCTTGAGTCCGGTGGCGATGGCCGGCGCACGACCGTGAATGGAGTGAAAGCCATAGGTGTTCAGATAGTAGGGGAAGCGGCTGGAGCAGCCGATGCCCGAGACGAACACGAGCTTCTCCCGCGGGATGCCCAGCGTGGCCAGCACCTTTTTCATCTGGGCGAGAATCGAGTAATCGCCGCAGCCTGGGCACCAGCGCACGTCCTGATCGCTGGCATAATCGTTGGGGGTGAGCACCGGCAGCCGGGCGGGGGCCGTAGTGGGTGCTGCGGCCGGCGGGGCAGACGCGCCGCCGATAATGGTGGCATCCGAGGCGGGCACGTCCGGGACGGTACCGCGTGGTCGTGGAGAAGCAGTGATTGAGCCTTGGCTATCAGGCATGGAGCATCTCTTGAATTTTGCTAGTGATCTCGGCCACGGTGAATGGCTTGCCCTTGACCTTGTTGAGGCCCTGGGCAGGCACGAGGAACCGGCCGCGAAGCACGAAACAGAGTTGGCCGAGATTCAGCTCCGGCACGAGGATCTGCTCGTAGCGAGAGAGGATCTCGCCCAGATTGCGTGGGAAGGGGTTGAGGTATCGCAGGTGGCAGTGCGCCACGGAGCCGCCGAGGGCCTGGACATTGCGCACCGCGGTGGCGCACGAACCATACGTGCCGCCCCAGCTTACCACCAGCAGCTTGCCCTGTTCGGGCCCCTGCACCTGCTGCAAGGGAATGTCCTGGGCGATGCCGGCCACCTTGGCGGCACGGGTTTGCACCATGTGCTGGTGGTTTTCTGGATCGTAGCTGACGTTGCCCGTCACGTCCTGTTTCTCGAGACCGCCAATGCGGTGCATCAGGCCGGGCGTGCCTGGCAGCGCCCAGGGCCGCGCCAGCCGCTCATCGCGCTGGTAAGGCATGAACGGGCCGCCATTCTCCAGCGGGCCGGGGTGCTTGACCTCGATGGGCGGCAGGTTCTTGGCGTCGGGGATGCGCCAGGGCTCCGAGCCGTTGGCGATGTAGCCGTCTGACAGCACAATCACCGGCGTCATGTAGCGCACGGCGATCCGCCATGCTTCTTGCACCACGTCAAAGCAATCGGCCGGACTGGCGGCGGCGAGCACGGGAATGGGGCACTCTCCATTGCGGCCGAAGAGGGCCTGCCACAGGTCTGCTTGTTCGGTCTTGGTGGGCAACCCCGTGCTGGGGCCGCCCCGCTGCACGTTGATGATCAACAGCGGCAGCTCGGTCATCACCGCCAGCCCCATGGCCTCTTGCTTGAGCGCAATCCCCGGGCCGCTGGAGGTGGTGACCCCCATCGCCCCGCCAAACGAGGCGCCAATGGCGGCCGTGATCGCGGCAATCTCGTCTTCTGCCTGAAACGTACGCACGCCAAAGTTCTTGTGCCGTGACAGCTCGTGCAGAATGTCGCTGGCAGGGGTGATGGGATAGCTGCCCAGAAACAGATCCTTGCCGCTGCGGCGGGCCGCGGTGATCAGGCCGATGGCCAGGGCCTCGTTGCCCATGATATTGCGGTAGGTGCCCGGCGGCAGCTTGGCAGGCGCCACGCGATAGTGGGCATCAAAGGCCTCGGTGGTTTCTCCATAGTGATAGCCGGCCAGCAAGGCGCGGCGGTTGGCCTCCGCCACGGCGGGTGCCCGCTTGCCAAATCGCGATTCGATGAACCGCAGGGTCGGCTCCAGGGGCCGGTCATACAGCCAGAACACCAGCCCCATGGCGAAGAAGTTGCGGCAGCGGTCGCTTTCCTTCGTTCCCAGGCCGCATTCTTCTACGGCCAGGCGGGTGAGCTTGGTCATTTCCACCGGGAACACGCGGTAGGCCTTGAGGCTACCGTCTTCCAGGGGGTTGGAGGCGTAGCCGGCTTGTTTGAGGCCCTTGGCATCGAACTCGTCTTTATTAACGATCAGGATGCCGCCGGGCATGAGGTCCGGCAGGTTGGTGGCCAGCGCGGCGGGATTCATGGCGACGAGGGCCTCGACCTGATCGCCCGGAGTATAGATCTCGCGGCTGGCAAAGCGGAGCTGGAAGCCGCTCACGCCTGCGAGGGTGCCGCGCGGCGCCCGGATCTCAGCGGGAAAATCGGGGAACGTGGCAATATCGTTGCCCACCAGGGCCGAGGTGTTGGCCATCTGGTTGCCTGCCAACTGCATGCCGTCCCCGGAGTCGCCGGCAAAGCGCACCGTGGCGCTTTCCAACTCGATCACGCGTTTTTCAACCGCCGTGGTAGTAGCCATGGACTTCTGCTGTTCTCGAACTCACGAGAGAGTACATTGAATTATATGGGCGGGGCACCAGCGACGAACGGGTTCTTAAGGGCCCTCGCGCTGGTGCGTGATGGGGTGGGCCACGGTGGGCTGGTTGTAGACCACGCGGGGGAAGTGCTCGCACAGGTAGCGGATCATACCTTTGACGCTGACCAGCCCGGTGGGGCGATGTTGCTCATCAACAATGGGCAAGCGGCGATAACCGCCGCTGGTCATTTTTTGCATGGCTTCTGCCACGGTGACGGTGCGGTGGACCGTGGAGGGTTGGCGCACCATCACGCGTTCCAGGGGCGTGTCGAGATCCGCGTCCGAAGCCAAGAGCCGCAAGGCGTCCCGTTCGGTGAAGATGCCCTCCAGCCGCCCCTGCTGACATACCAGCAGGCAGCTTGCATGCTCCGCCTTCATCAACTCCAGCGCTTGCCGGACGGTGGTTTGGGGATGCACCGCTAGCGGCGGCGTGGGGTAGGCGTGTTCCACGGTCTCGGAGGTCAGGTTGTCGCGGATATCCATGGAGGACTCCCAGCAGCGATGCGCAGCCAGCGCGCCCCGTTACCACCCCTCGCGGCAGGATCTGGCTCGGTTCCGAACCGTCCCGGGGCCGCACCGTTCTGCAAAACCAGTACCTCCCACATGTTCCCTTCAGCCTCTCGCTCTGCCAAATCTACCACGAGGCCGGCGAGAATTGAACCGCAATTGAGCGATTTTCTAGTCCCCGCCGCCGGGTTGCTGGTCGAGTTCCCCGGGAGGCGCCGGGCCGTAAAACTTGCTCAGGTCGATACCGCCCCGCTGCTCTTCTTCCAGCAATTTGATGCGTGTTTCCAGCTTGTCGAGCCGCTTGACCAGCGTGGGCAGCAACTGCTTGACCTCGTCGGGGGGCTGCCGCCGCGGCACGGGCGGGTAGCCGAGGTGCCGTTGCAGGGCGGCGAACAGGTAGAGGGGATCCCGGCGCCGATTGGCAAGGGCGATCTTGCCCTCCTTTTCGCCGAAGAGCACGGGTTTGTCTGGGGCCTCATCGCCCAGACCCTGGCGCGCACGCTGATTCACGTACTGCTGGCTGCGGACGTAGATCAGATCGGCAAAATCGACCAGCCCGATCTGCCGCCGCACGGTGAGGATCCACTCGCGCCATGCCGCGTCGTACATGGGATCCTGCGACATGGCTGTCAGGCCCTTGTCGTAACCCAGGCGATTACGGCACAGGGTCTCGAACTGGTACACGAACAGCCCCTGGGGGGTGGCCCCCCGTGCGCGATACTCCGCCTCGCGCTCCAGGATGGCCAGTGCGAGCTGGAAGTCGAACCTGCCCCCCTCCCGCTCGGCCTCCGCCACCACAAACGTCTGAAACGGCGTAAAGTAGTGCTGCAGCCGCTCCATGGCTGGGGCCATCACCCCGCGATGTTGCAGCTCGCTGCGCAAAAAGTCCACTGCCAGCGGCAACCGCGTGCTGGCCAGCAGTTCTTCCTTGATCGTCCGCAACAGATCTTGCGTGGCAACGTTCTGGCCCAATCTCTCGGCGAGCGCACGAAAGAAATAGGCCTGCTCTACGTACTCTTCGCGTTCTAGCATCCTGGTCTTTCCGCCGTGCGACGGCCGGACCCCTTCGACTCCTTCCCTGCCGCTGCGGCCCCTCTCGCCCCGCAGCCGCCAGCGTATAATCATGAGGAAATCGGGAAGCAGCGGCCCCTGCGCCACGCCGCCTCCCTACCTGCGATTGTACCTGGAATCCAGCCCCATTCGATGCCCGCCCCCTTCTCGACCATCGAAGCTGCCGTCGCCGCCATCGCGCGGGGAGAAGTGGTCATCGTGGTCGATGCCGAAGACCGCGAAAACGAGGGAGACTTCATCGCAGCCGCCGAACGCGTGACCCCGGAAATCATCAACTTCATGCTCACGCACGGCCGCGGCCAGGTGTGCATGCCCGTGCTGCCCGATATCTGCGAGCGGCTCAAGCTCCCTCCCATGGTGGAGCGGAATACGGCCCCCCTGGGCACCGCCTTCACCGTGCCCGTCGATCACCGTAGCTGCAAAACAGGCATCACGGCCCCAGAGCGCGCCCGCACCATCCAGGCCATCATCGATCCAAAAAGCCAACCCGCAGACTTTGTCCGGCCCGGCCACCTCTTCCCCTTGATGGCCAAAGAAGGCGGCGTGCTCCGCCGCGCAGGCCACACCGAGGCCGCCATCGACCTGGCACGCCTCGCCGGACTCACCCCCGCCGGCGTCCTCTGCGAAATCCTCGATGCCGACGGCAACCGCGCCACCCGCGACGACCTCTTCGCACTTGCCCGCCGCTTCGGCCTGGAAATCATCTCCATCGAAGAGCTGATCCGATACCGCCGCCAACGTGAGAAGCTGGTCTACCGCCTGGCCGAAGCCACCTTGCCCACACGCTACGGCATGGGGCGGGTGATCGCCTATGGCGTCAAATACGAGACGCAACAGCCGCTGGTGCTGGTGATCGGCGACCTCTCCCAAACCGTGGCCCCGCTGGTGCGGTTGCACTCCTCTTGCTTCACTGGCGACCTGTTGGCCTCGCTGCGCTGCGATTGCGGAGATCAGCTCCACCTGGCCCTGGAGATGATCGCCCACGAAGGCTGCGGCGTGCTGGTCTATCTGCCCCAGGAGGGCCGCGGGATCGGCCTGGTGGAAAAGATCCGCGCCTACCACCTCCAGGACCAGGGCCTGGATACGGTGGAAGCCAACCTGGCGCTCGGCTACCGCGTGGACATGCGCGATTACGGCATCGGCATCCAGTTGCTCAAGGATCTGGGCCTCACCAAGGTCCGCCTGCTCACCAACAACCCCAAGAAAACCGATGCCTTCATCTATGGGGGCTTCGACCTGCACGTGGTGGACCAGGTGCCCATCACCGCGCCGCCCAATGAGCACAACGCTCGATACCTGGAAACGAAGCGAGAGAAGCTCGGCCATCAGCTCCCCCAAAGCTGAGATAGGCTTTCCCTGGCGGGGCGGGCCTTCGCTTCAGCGTTGCAGCCAGGGCGGGTGCCCCCGCATCCGCCAGGCACCCCCGCGGACTACACTCCGGCCCCCCTGGCGGCCCTTCGGCACGCTTGTGGCCTCCAACCGCACGCCCCACAATAACCCGCTACGGCCACCGCGCGCCGAGCTAGCTGCCGGCCCGCCGCTTGGCCTGGAGCCTCACTACGGGAAACCTGTTGCATGCGATCGACGCGCCTCCTCGCCCTGGCTTGCCTGTGTTCGCTGTTCGCTCAGCCACGCGCTGCTGGAGAAGCCGCTGAGCCGCGGCGGATCGTGTTCCTCCCCGGCACCAAGAGCCACGGGCCGGGCCACCACGAATATGCACGCGGCTTGCAGCTCTTGCTGCGTGCCCTGGAACGCTCGGCACTGGCCGAGCAGCTCGAGTGCGAGATCTACTACCATGGCTGGCCGGCGGACGATCGGGCACTCGACCATGCCGACTGCCTGGTCTTGTTCAGCGACGGCTCGGACCGCGACCGCCAGGCCCATCCGCTGTTGCGTCCCGAGCGGCTGGCCAAGCTCGATGAGTTGGCTGCGCGGGGCGTGGGCATGGTCGCCTTGCACTACACGCTGTTCGTACCTCGCGACGAGGCAGGAGAGCGTTTTCTCAATTGGCTCGGCGGGTTTTTCGACTACGAGAGCGGCCCCGGACCCAACCACTGGTATTCGGCCATTGGTACGCACACCACCACGTGCACGCCGGCGGAGGGACATCCCGTCTGCCGCGGCCTGACGCCATTCGAATTGCATGAGGAGTACTACTACCGCATGCGATTCAGGGCCGACGACGCGAGGTTGGCGCGGCTGTTGACCACACGTATCCCCGACGAGCCAGAGCCGCAGACGGTAGCCTGGGCCGTTCAACGTGCCGATGGGGGGCGGGGCTTTGCCTTCACGGGGGGGCACTTTCACGAGAACTGGGGTGTAGAGGGGTTTCGCAAACTGGTGCTCAATGCCATTGTGTGGGCGGCCGGGCTGGAGGTACCAGATACCGGGGTCGAGAGCAGCCTGGCGCAAGACGCACTTTCCATCGATGGTCCGCCACCCGAGGAAGTGGATGCGGGTCCCCTGCGAACGCTGATCCTCACCGGCCACAATCACCCGGCACATGATTGGCGGGCCACCACGGCCGCCCTGCAAGACGTGCTGGCTGCCGATCCTCGGCAGCGCGTCACGGTGCTGATCGAGCCGCAGACGCTCACCCGCGAAGGCCTTGCCGAGTTCGACGTGGTGGTGCAAAACTACGTCAACTGGCAGCAGCCCGAGCTGCCTGCACAGGCGCAGCAGGCGTTGCTCGATTACGTCTCCGAGGGCGGGGGACTGGCAGTGATTCACTTTGCCAACGGTGCGTTTCGCGGCTGGCCCGCATACCGCCAGTTGGCACGCCGCGTGTGGGTAGACGGGCAGAGCGGGCACGACGCCTACGGTCCCTTCCGCGTGGGAATCACGGCGCGCGACCACGCCATCACCCGCGGCCTGGCCGATTTCGATACGACCGACGAGCTGTACTACCGCCAGCAGGGAGAGTTGCCCATCGAACCGCTGGCAGTGGCCCGCTCCAGAGACACAGGCCAACTCGAGCCGATGGCCTTTGCCTACCGCCATGGTGCCGGGCGCGTATTCCAGACCGTACTGGGGCACGATGCCCCCGCCATCCGCAACGAGGGCACCGCGGAGCTGATCCGCAGAGGCTGCGCCTGGGCCGCGGGCCGCTCGCAGCTTGCCGCTGCGCAGCCGGCCGCTAACGGCCAGGCCGCCGCAGAACCAAAGACTGTCGCAGAGCCAAAGGCCGCCGCTCTCTCACAGCCTGCCGCAGATACCCGGCCCGCTGGAGCAGCGCGTGGGCCAGACGCGCCGGCGGCGGCCCACCAGCCCGCAGATGACGAGCTGGCCGGCCTCACAGTACCTGGCCGCTTTGGCCAGGCGCTCGATGCCCACGCCGGCCATGTCGCGGCCGCGGGGCGCTCTGAATACCAGCAGCCCCCGCTGACAGTCGAGTGCTGGGCACGCATCACGAGCAAGGCGAACTTCAACGTCTTCGTCGCCAGCGGCCCCAAGGAGTCGAACACGCATTGGGAGCTGTACTCCTATGCCGGCTCGGGCTGCTACAGCGTGTACCTGCCCGGCTATCGTCCAGCGGAGATTGTCTCCCACACGGACCTCTCAGACGGCCGCTGGCATTATCTGGCCATGGCGTGGGAGGCAGGCTTGGTACGTCTGTTTGTTGATGGCGTGCAGGTTCACCAGGCCGCCTTGCAGCCCGCACACGATACGTCATTGCCCGGCCCCCTCTGGCTGGGCGGTTACGCGCCGCAGAGCATTGGCTGTGCGGGACAGGTGGATGAAGTACGCATCTCCAACGTGGCGCGCCAGATCGAGGGCGTGCCCGACGCACCCTTTGAAAACGACGAACACACGGTAGGGTTGTGGCACCTGGATGAGGTGGGTCCGGCCGGCTTTGCCGATGCATCGGCACAGGCCAACCACGCGGCGCCCGCTGCCGGTTTGCGGGAGGGGTCCGGCTACGAGCCGGCCGATCCTGCGCTGCGCGCGGTGGTGATCGACCGTTCGCGCAACGAATCGTTCCTGAGCCTGCGCTGCGATGGCGAGGGACGGCTGTTTGTCGGCGGGCGGGAGGGCCTGTTCGTTTACGAGCCGGATCCGCGCGGGGCGTATCTGCCACGCCAGGAGTTGTTCCGCTTTCCGCCGCACTCCTGGATCAGCGATATCGAGATCCGCGGCGACGATTTGTACGTGATGACCGAAGCGGCGATTTACCTATTGCCCGGTGCACGAGTGCGGCGCAGCGGCATCGAGGCACGGCGCCTCGTGTGGGGCTGGCCGGTGGATCTGCACGTCACGCTGCACGGCCTGGCCTGGGGGCCCGAGGGAGACCTGTACTTTGCCGCTGGAGATCCGCTGCTCAACTATGGAGACTTCAGCCGCCCCGACCACTGGGGACACTGGAGCGTGTTCAGTCAGCCGCCGGGGACGCAGACGCCCTACACGGGCCAGGGAGGCGTGTTCCGCTGCCGCGCGGACGGCAGCCGCTTTGAAGTGCTGGCACGCGGCCTGCGCGGGCCGGACGGACTGGCCTTCGACCGAGATTGGAACCTGTTCACCAACGACAACGACCACGAGTCGCTCGCCGCCTCCTACTCGCCGGCGCGGCTGCTGCACGTGCCGCCGCACTGCGACCTCGGCTGGCCGCGGGGCTGGATGCCGCAGATCACCCCCGAGCGCGCCGACCTGGTGGACGTGGTGTACGAAGGCATGACCCGCGGCGTGCCCGTGGGACAGGCCTACTATGATGAACCCTACTTCCTCCCCGCTCGCTACCGCCACAACCTGCTGGTGGCCCGCTGGGACGCGCGGAGTCTCACCCGCTACCCCTTGCAGCCGCGGGGAGCGAGCTTCCAGGCCTACGAAGAAGCGGTGCTTGTGGGGCGCGGCAATGCACGCCCCGTGGGAGTGTGCGTCGGCCGTGGCGGGCGGATCTTTGTAGCCATTGCCTACATGGCCCAGAACGAGCACTCGCCCGCCTACCCCAGCGACCTGGTCATGCTCACTCGCGCCGATGACTTCGAAAACTTCCCCTTCCAGCGGCATCGCGTGACGGAAATCAGCGACACCCTTCTCTGGGAAGACCTGCACAGCCCCTCCTGGTCTCGCAGGCAGCGTGCACACCAGGAACTACTGCGTCGCGGGGGCGACTTGTGGCCGCAGGCGGCCTGGGTCATCCTGGCAGAGCCGCCTTCTGAGACGGCCATCCCCCACGCGCTCTGGCTGGCCGCCGTACCCCCTACCCCCAAAGGGCGCGGACTGCTCATCAGCCAGGCCGTATTGCCTGAACAGTTGGAAGCCTGGCGCCAGCGCGACCCGGAAGTAGCGTACTGGCTGCCGTTGTACCCGCGTCCGCCCCAGGGACGGTTTCGCTGGCAGGCCCTGCGGGTGCTGGCGCGCCACGCGGAGCTGGAGGCGCCGCGCGAGTTGTTCGTGGAAGCCCTCTCCGATCCCGACCCGCGCGTGCAACTGGTTGCTGTGCAGGCGCTCATGGAACGACCAGGACCGATACCCCAGGCACTGCTGTCCGGACCTGCTACATCGACAGACAGGTTCCTCCGCCAGGCGGCGGCGATGCTGCTTGCCCAGCAGGCCAGCGTGGAGGAACTGCGTGCCTTGCGCCGTGCCGATGACCCGCGCGTGCGCCTGGCTGCCACGCTGGCCGCGGGCTTTCGCCTGACCATGCCGCCAGCGGCCGAACCGCTACCGCAGGGTCTCTCCCTCTCGTACCCCGCCCAGAATGCGATGTTTTCGGTCCCCTACGTGGGCGAAACTGTCGATCTGCGCGGGCTTGGTCCCGTCGGCAGCTACACCATGGCCGAACGCTGGCGTGCGCTGCCCCACAGCGAAGAGCAAGAGGCGCTGTTTGCCATGCTGGTCGGACTGCTCTCGGACCCGAACGAGCCGGTGCGATTGCAGGCGGCGCAATTTCTTGGGCTGCTGCGAGATGATCGCAGCGAATCTCTGGTGCTGCAAACCCGCCTCGATACGCAGCGCAGCCGATTGCAGAGCGCACCCCTAACGGCCGCCGTTGCGGCGTGGGTGCTGGGGCCCTTCGACGATGGAGGAAACCCACTGCGAGCAGCCCATCCGGCCGACGGTGCGGCGGTTGATCTGTCTGGCGAGGTGCCCGCGCATGCCGCTAGCCCGGAACCAGCCAACAGTGCGGAGCTGCGTCGCTGGAGCCGCGTCCCTGCCGGGCCGGAATTCGACTTGCAGCCCCGCAGTGCGCCCGATGGCAGCGCCTCTTGCTACCTCTACCTGCGCTGTCAGTGCCGTGAGCCCCAGCAGGCTCTGCTTTCGCTAGAACCCCAGCAAGCGGCCCGAGCGTGGGTCAACGGCCGCGAACTGGACCACGAGCTGCCGTTTGTCCTGCACCTGGAACCGGGAACCAACGAGCTGTTGATTCGGTTGGCCCCCAACAAGGACAATGCCAAGGTTCTCCTCTGGCTCCGCGCACCTGGCGAGTTGGTATGGGACATTCCCGAGCAGCCAGCGGAACACAGCCTCAGCGAACGGTTGAGACGAGCTGCCGCCGCTTCGGCGGGACAGGAGGTGCCCCATGAGTTCGCCGAGCGAGACTGGGCCGCGGAGGCGCGCCAGGGAGACGCGGCAGTAGGGCGCCGCCTGTTCGGCAGAGACGGCCTGGGCTGTGTCAAGTGCCACGCGATCAGCCCCAATCAAAGTGCCTCGGGCGGACCCAGCCTGGCCGGTGCCGCACGCCGGTTCACGGTCGACCATCTGGTCGAGTCCGTGCTGCTGCCCAGCCGCCAGATAGCGCCCCTGTTCCGGGCCACAACGCTGGAGATGGCCGACGGCCGGCTGATCACCGGCCTGGTTCTTGCTGAAGATGGCCAGGATCTCGAGCTGCTGCTGCCGGACGCCACCCGTTTGAAGCTGAGCACGGCCGATATCGAGCGGCGAGAACTGTCGAACGTCTCCCCCATGCCCGCCGGGCTGGTCAAAACGCCCGAGGAACTCCGCCATCTTCTCGCCTATCTGTTGAGCGAGAACCCGGTGCCGCCGTGACATGGTGGGGCGAGGGTGCCAGGCCAAACCAGCTTGTCGTCCCGTCTCGGGACACGAGCAGCAGACCCTGCTGGCGCGCGGCGCGCTTCCTGCTGAAATGCCTGCGCAAGACGGGGAGCGACGGAAACGGACCGGCAGCCTTGGCTGTGGCATGGTGCCCGTGCCGAATCGCGCGCGAGGGACGGGACGGCCGCCCGCGCGATCTCGAACTTGCCGGCAGAGGCGCCTGCCTCGCTGCCACACGCCTGCCCTGGCGGCCCCATGCCAACGGTACGAGTCGGCATGATCGGCTGGCAGGGTGGCTGGCATACGGGACTGTTGAGCGGGTCGCGTTCACTTCGCCTTGCCGGCCGG
This sequence comes from Pirellulales bacterium, assembly GCA_023511675.1. Classification (GTDB taxonomy): domain Bacteria; phylum Planctomycetota; class Planctomycetia; order Pirellulales; family JAIMBC01; genus JAIMBC01. The sequence continues at coordinate 28,787 of JAIMBC010000002.1, read as the reverse complement.
CTGGGCGGAGATCATGCGTACATTGGTAGAGAGAAAGTAGGGCCAGCCATCCGTATCGTAGCGTGCCTCGCCCAGCAAGGCGGCGAAGCCCTGCGAGGGACGCGGGAGCGTGAACTTCCAACCTGTGTCGTCTTTCTGCAAGGGGTGGGCTTCCCAGCGGGCATCGCGAAAGTCGCGTGTGGGAGCGGCCGCGGTCCAAACGGTTACTTGAGCAGGCTCCACATCGCTGGTGATTTCGAGCTGCAAACCGTCTGCTTCTTCTTGCAGCTTCCAGTCGAGCGCGGCCAGCTTCAGTTCTCCCATGGCCTGTCGATGGAGTGCTGCCAGGCTGCCGAGCACACGTTCAGGATCGTCGAGCTTGTGGCCCCGGTTGGGGACGTACACGACGTGCTTCTCGCCGTCGAGGCCGTCCCAGTACAGGTTCAGCGCATCCAGCGGCCAGTAACGATCGTTGGTGCCCAGCAAGATCAACTTGGGCTGCACGATTTGCTTGCGATAGCTGTAGGGATCGACCAGAGCGGTCAGAGCCCGCCCTAGCGACGTGGCCATCTGTCCCTGGATGCCGCGGCGGGTATAGTCCTCGATCTGCTCCGAGTAGCGTCCAAAAGAGAAGAGCTGGTGCTGCATCTGGGGCCCCATGTTGAGGACGTCGATGACCATGGGAGCCAGGGCCTCGACCCGATCATCCACCGCAGAAACCAGCCAGGTAGTCCAGCCGCGCTTGGAGGCACCCGTGACGGTGAAGCGTTCCGGTGTGCAGTCCCACTGCTGCTGGCAGCACTGTTGCACCGCGTCCATGCCGCGGGAGGCGCACTTCACCATGGGCAACAGCAACGGCCAGGTGAAGTCCCGCGTGCGGATGCACTGCTCGAAGGTAAAGGAGATGATTTCGTCTTCGACCATGCCGTCGAACAGCGGCTGCTGGGGGACATGCTTGAGGATGGCGGCGATGGTGCCCACCTGGCGGGCCACGCGGGCGAGCAGTTGCACCTCTCCCGGGATCTGTTGTCCTTCAGCGGGTGGCTCCGCCAGTTCCGGCCGCCAGTTGCCGCCGGAGATGAGGAACAGCACGCGCTTCGGGTCGCGGATCGTGTCGGGCTTGATCACGAACAACTGATGCCGCCAGGGAATGCCGCGCCACGTTTGAGAGGTGAGCGTCAGCTCCAGGCATTCCGCTTCCTCCAGGCCGGCACGCTGGCGCACTTTCCAGCCGAAGCTATCGTCTGGTGCATGGACGTAGTCGGCAAGCAAGCCATCGACGGCGGGAACGCTGCCCACGGTCTCATCGGCCTTGCCCGGCACGCACAGCCCGAGGAACAACAGCATCCACGCCACAAAGCCAGTCTTGCGAATCACCGCCTGATCTCCAGCCTTAGAACCTTGGGGACACTTGCCAGCACCTGCATCCAGGCAGGCAGCCCGCTTTGAGAGCCGCCGGCAGGCCATGATACCTTGCCGCAGGCGGCAAAAGTAGTCCTAGCCAACGGCCTCCCCGCGACGTGGGCAGCCTCTTCCACTACCATCCCCTCTCCCCATCTGGCGTTGCGTGCGAACACCCCGGCCCAGGCGAGAGCTTCGCCAAGCCCGCGATCCCATAGGGCTGGATGGCGGTCTGTGCTGCCGCGGCGGCCGCTAGCAGTCACGGCGGGGCCGGAACGGGCGGGGAACGCCGCCCACCGGCTGCCGTCGCGGCGAGTGCTCCGCGCACACCCCTCATCGGGGCATCTCCATCGAGAATGCAGTGGTCTCAGGGAGTGCTCCTGCCGCACAAGACAGATGGCCACGTCGGCGTGTTTCCCCATCGCAGACGGGGTGCCCGCCGACCTGGCGGGCTGGAGAGGGTGCCTGCTGGCGTTGGGCTCCCCTCCGTGGTGGGCCTCGCCAGGCTTTGCCGCCTAGAGCCGCACTTCTTGGCCGTTGCGGGGGTCCGTCGGCAGGCCGGGCCGCGGCGCCAGCCTGCTGGCCGCCGCCACGCAACATCGCCTGCTCAGAAACGCAGGAGAAGGTCCCGACTCAGACCTGGAGAGGGTGTGTGCGTCTGCAAGCGGCGCGACCTGGCATCTGCGTGGGCGGAGGGAGTTAGAGAAAATCCAAAAGCGAGAGTCGAAACACCTGGGCGGCCGTGCGCAGGGCGGCCTCAAAGGCAGCTTGCCGGGAGGTCAGATCGCTGATGGCGGTCACCAGATCCACATCAATCTCCTCGGAAAGTGAAGCCTGCAGTTCGATTTGCTCATTCTCCAGGCGCTGTTCCAATGCATCGAGCACTTGTTGTTGCGTGCCGATGCGCGCGCGGACAAAGTTGAGGTGCGTATAGCCTTCGTCGAGCAAGTCGATCGCTCGCTGGATGCCCAGTAGGTCTCCGTTTTGCAGGGCATCGTGCAGCCGCGACAGGGCCGTGAACAGGCCCTTGGCCTCCTGGGGATTCGGATCGCTGCCCACCAGCGCATCGGCGACGCCGCCTTGCAGGCTGGCAGCCTGCGGCAGTCCCACCAGGCCGCTGCCATCGTTGGGCGAGCCGTCGGCTGGATCCAGCACCACTTCGAACAGAGCCGAGGCAGAAGGGCTGGCGGCAAGAATGCCGGCGAGGTCGGCCGCCGTCACGGTGGCCTGATCGATGTCAAAGACCAGCGTCCTGGCCGCAACGTTGTAGGTGGCCGTGGAATTGCCGGGCCCCAAACCGGTGTCCACAAAGCTGACGGTCACATCGTTGAGCAGGCTGCCGTTCGCCGTGGCACGGACAATGAAGCCGTTATTGGCACCAGCAGGATCGAAGCTGGCTTGTGCCCGCGAGCCGGGCAGGGGAGCGCTACTGGAAGTGGCGCCAGCCGGCAGCAGCCCCAGATCGGCTGCCGCCTGGCTGTTGCGGACAACTGTTAAGGAGATGGACTCGCTCCCCGCTGGCGGGCCTTCATTTGCCAGCTCGATGCCATTGCCAAAGCGGGACAGGCGCGCCACGACGGGGGCGCCGGTAGAATTGGCAGGGTGGTTGTTGATCCGATCGAGCACGTCGCCGATGGTCTGCGTCCCTGCCAGGTTGATGTCCAGCTCGACGCCATCGTTCCGCCGAATGACGAAATCTATATCCCCCGAGATGTGGACTCCCAGGCCATGATTCAATTCGGCGAGCTTCGTCGCGGCGGTCAGGGAGCGTACGCCTAGGTCCGTGGCCGTGGTGCCACCATGCTCGCCAATGGAGAAGTCCACGCCGGAGACCCTCGTTTGGATATTGATCCCCGTCCCCTGGGCATTGATCTCCGCCAGCACATCCGCCTCCGAGCGGTTGAGCTGGTTGAGCAGATCATCAATGGTCTGCGCATCGCTCAGGTCAATATGATAGACCTGCGAACCGACCCGGATTTCCAGCCCCGCATCGCGGTCGAGGTTGCGGCCGCTGCCGCCCGACGTCACCGCGGTTGCCCCCGGGTCTGAAAAGCCGTCCAGCAGCGTCCCGCTGCCGTCGTTGTCGCGCTCCCCGATGTCTAGCCCTGCTGAGAATTCGCTCGTGGCATTGATAGCGGCCATGGCCTGTGCCGCGGTCGTGGCACCGGGTTGGATATAGACGAACAGCGTCTTGGCGTCGCCGCCGGTGTTTGCTGTATTGGCAAAGCTGGCATTGGTAAAGGCAGCAATGGTCCCTGTCCCATCGTTCGCCACCTCGAGAGACGTATCCAGCGCTGCGGTGAACACGCCCGTGGCGTTAATCGCGGCCATCACGTCATTGGCCGTCGTGGAGCCATCGGAACGCAGGTTGATGGCCAGCGTCTTGGTGGCAGCGGTGTAGACCGCGCTGGCCGTACCGCTGGTGAGCGTGGAGGTGACGCTGATCGTCACGCCGTTGAACGCTGTGCCGGGCGTGACGGCGGTAAGCAGCAGGTCGTTGCGCCCGCCGGCGAACTTGAGCGATGCTCGGGCGGGGGTTGCCATCTCGCTGTACACAGCCCGTTCGTTGCCCGGCGTGAGGCCCGGCGCGGCTTGCAAGCGATTGTCATCGACAAGCTGGATGGTAACGCCATTGAAGTCCGCGCCGTTCTGGCGGGCCTCGATGTGCAGGTTGTTGCTCGCACCCAGAGCGGGCAAAATGGCAGCCGCCTTGCGTCCCAGAATGTTCGCCAGAGGGGTCGTGCGCAGCAGGCGCGGATTCAGGTCGGCGCCGATGATAGGGCCGGTACCCGTGGGGAGGTTGTGGAAAATACCCAGGTCCCGTGCTGTGGAGCCATTGCCGACCTCGGTGATCGTGAGACTGCCTCCGCCGGCGGCATCGGCCTCGACGGTTAGCCCCGTCTGAGTCACACGTGCGGAAATGGTTCTTCCTGCAGGTGGATTCGCGGTCAGGAGGCGAGCCACATCGCCGATGGTGGCGGCGCTGGAGAGATCGACGATTTGCTGGCTGGTGCCCACACTGACGCGCACGCTGCCGAGCTGGACGCCTCTGCCCAGGTTCAGGGCTGCCAGAGGCGTGTCCGGCGTGAGAGCGGGATCCAGGTCGGCCGTTCCCTGTACTGCCGCAGAGATGGCTCCAAATACATCATCGCCGGTGGCGTTCATCTCAAACAGCAGGTCTGTATCGCCGAACGTGCGCAGCTTCTCTCGATCTCCGTCGTAGGCGATGCGCCCATCCGCGCGGACCCGAAAGGGCGCCTGTTGCGCCAGGGAGCCGGCAAATAGATAGCGGCCGCGGAAGGCGCGGTTGCCCACGGCCTGCAAGCGCTCGATCGCCTGCAGAACCTGCTCCGCAATGGCGCGGCGTTGCGTGTCGCTGGAGATGGTATCCGCTACGGACAGTGCGGCTCCCCGAATATCTGCCAGCAGTGTCGAGACGTCCGCCAGGCTGGTGTCTGTGGCAGCATGGAAGGAATTGGCTATCTTCAGGTTGGTCAGGTACTGGCTCTTGCGTTCCAGCAACATCTGCAAGGCGGTGGCGCGCAGGGCGGCCGGTGCGTCATCGCTCGGCACGCTGACCCGACGGCCCGTACTGATCGACCGCTGCAAGCTGAAGAGCTGAAGCTGGTCGGCCTGCACCCGACGCGTGAGCTGCTGGCTGACAAACAGATCGCTAACGCGGTTGGTGGGAACGCCGATTACGGTCATGCGACACCTCGGACTACAGTTCGACCAGCAGCCGCAGCAGCTCGTCGATCACCGTGACAAAGCGTGCCGCCGCCTGAAAGGCCCGCTGATGGGTCATCAGCTTGATCGCCTCCTCGTCCAGGCTGACGCCGCTGGTAGCCAACTGCTGCCCCTCCAGCGTCTGCTCAAAGGAGCGCAGTCCCTCAGCCACCGCCCGCGCCACGCTGGCGCCCTGCGTGACGTTGGCATTGAGACGGTCGTGAAGCGTAAACAGGGTGTCCCCATCAGCGCTGCTGAGGGCCTGTTCTGGGAAGCGCGCCAGCTCCACGGCATTGCCCGTGCCGGCCCCCAGCCCGGTGTTGCTGGCGGCAAAGGTCGCCGGCGCGGAAGACACCACGCTGCTTACGCCCAGATCCCTGGCCGTGGTCCCGGAGAAAAAGACGTTTAACCCCAGCGCGGCCAGCAGCCCGCTCGTGTCGTTGGCGAAGGCAAACGCGACGTTGGCCGACGCGGCCGAGATGGTCAGGCGTCCCTCGGCATCGACGGAGGCAGAGAGGCCATCGATGGACGCGAGTCGGGCAGCCAGATCGTTCAGCGTCGTGTCCGAATTGAGACCGTTCAGTTTGACCCGCACGTCGTGGGTACGGGTCACGCCGGTCTGCTGGTCGCGGATCAGCACCTGGAACATGCCGCTGACAGGCAGAAACGGCAGGCCGGCCGCATCGAGGGGCGCGGCGGCTGAGTTGACGGCCCGCTCGCTGGTAAGCTGTGTGTATCCTGTCAGGCCCTGGCCGCGGGAGTACAGCTTGTTGAACTCGAAGGCCAGCGTAGAGGCGAAGGCGTCCAGCTTGTCTAAAAAGCTGCCGAGGATTTCGTCCCGGGCTGCCAGCAGTCCCGCCAGTTTTCCGGTGCCCCGGCCAAGCGGGGCATCGAGTTCCGCCACGTTGAGCGACGCAGCGGAAAAGCCGCTGCTTGGCGAATACACAGCCGTTACGGTGCGGTGCGTCCCTTCGAAGACCAGAAAGTCTCCGTTGGCGAACACATTCACCGCGCCGCTGGCTTGCTCCTGGGTTTGGATCTCGATCAGTTCAGAGAGCTTGCGCAGAGCCACGTTCCGCTGATCCCGCAAGCCCACCGCCTCGCTGGCAAAGGCAGTACCGCCTTCCGTGGTAGCGATTTGTACATTCAGCCGGGCTATTTCGGCCAGCAAGCGATTCACGTCGCCCGCCATGTTGACGATACGCGTGTTGACATCGTTGCGGATGTCTCCCACCCTCTGGGCAAGGCGGTTGATCTGAAGAGTCAGTGACTGCCCCTCCAGCACCGCCATGGCACGCACCGAGACGCTCTCCGGCTGGTTCAGCACATTGTGGATGGCGCCGAAAAAGCGGGTCAGTGCCGTGCTCAGATCCGTTTCCGACAGCTCTCCGAGCACCTGCTCGAGTTCCAGCCACGTCTGCTCGCGCACCTCACTGTCGATACGGTCGCTGGTGGCGCGGCGCAGCCGCTGGTTCAGGAACTCGTCGACACGGTGGACCACGCCCAGAACACGCACGCCCAGGCCAAGCGTCAGCCGGCCGAATCGCTGCACGGGCGCCGGTGTGAGCAAGGCCTCTTCGCGGGAGTAGCCCGGCGTGGCCGCGTTGGCGATGTTCTGGCCGATCACCTGCAGCGCGATCTGCTGCGCGGCCAGCGCATTGCCGGCGATTTGTAGCGTACTGGAAAGCGACATCTGCGGGTCCCACGGGCCCGCGTCGCTGCCTCGGCGCGGGCTAGGCTGCCTGGTCCATCAGCGAGCCGCCAGGATGGTGCGGCTCCGTCTTGCTATATGTCGGACATTGCCGGCCGCCAGTAGCAAGAATCTCTAGCAACTGGGCGAGATGTAGCAGCGTCCGTTGGACCAGAACCCAGTTTGCCAGGCTGTGATGCCTGAGAAGCTGCATGCGTTGCGCAGCCTGGGCAAACTGCGGTTTGAGGCGGCGTTGCTCTTCTGAGGACAAGGCGGTACTGAGGGTCCGCAGGTTCTGAGAGGGCAATCCCTGTGCGGCAGCCTCGGCCAGCAGTGCGGTTCGACGCTGGTGGCATGCTTGCAGGCGTGCCGCCAGGGCCTCTTCTTGAGGTTGCATGGCCTGCAGGCCCGCCAGGTCGCCGGCGGCGAGCAAGCGGTGCTTGCGTGCAAGCAATTGCAGCAGTTCGTCCTGCGCGCCGGAGAGTTCGTTCAGCAGGCTGGTCAACTCAAGGTCCAAAGACCCCATGGTCAGGCTCCCGGCCTTTGAAGCTGGAACAGTTCGTAGAGCTTGCCGCTAAGCTGCCCGCCGGTGGACCGAGCGAGCCGCTCCGCGAGGAGGCGATCGAGCTGGGTTTGAAACACCCGCTCGCCCTGTCCTCCATGGAAGTATGCCGGTTCGCCCAGCGTTTTGCGCATGGCGGCCAGCATCTGAGCGAAGAAGGTCTCTCCCACAAAGGCATCGAACACGTGGCGCAAGTCGTCATCCTGCCGAGCCGGGGGGGATGGTCCGTCGGCATGGCCGGCCGTTTGTGCTGCCTGGGCGGCCTCTCTTGTCAGAGAGGCAGGCACGGCAACACCGGCGTGCGGTGGCAAGGATGAGAGAGCAGAGCAGATCGCGTGCATGTTTACTCGATGATCAGGTGCCCGTGCAGTTTGCCGTTGCGTTCCAGGGCCTTGATGATATCGATGATGTCCGCAGGGGGTACTTTCACGGCATTCAGTGCCGCCACAAGGGCCGAAAGCTTGCTCGCACCGCGCTGGCCGGGGTCGATGGCGAACCAGGTGTCGCTACCCGGCCCCGCGCCACCCGTGGTGTCGATGACCACATTCTTGTGGGTAACGAGCACGGGGCCGATTTCCACGTCGCCGCCGATGACGATGCTCCCCTGCCGCTCGCGGATCACCACCCGCGCCTCGGTCTGGGGCGGTGTGATCAGTACCAGTCCCATGATCTCGGCCACGAACTCCGTGGGGCGGGTGCGGTAGGGCTGGGGAAGCTGCACCTCGATGTAAAGCTGATTGATGGCGCGGGCGATGTCTCCTTCTCCCTCTCCGGACCACTCGGCGGCGGCCTGGCGTACGCCGGGCCGTTGCACCAGCCGCCGCGGTTGGGACGCAATCCCCTGGTAGGTGCTGTTGATCAGCTCCGCCACTTCGTGGGCGACGCCAAAGTCTGCATGATCTTCGTTGAGCACCAGCGTAATGGTATGGTTCTTCACAAATACGTTGCGAAAATCCTCCTCCAGGCGGCAACCCCGATGGATGGTGCCGGTGGTGGGGATCTTGGGATCGTCCAGGGTGATGGGGCCTTCGGCGAAGGCGTACACTCGGTCGCTGCCGGCCTGAGGTCCGACCAGGGGGGTGAGAAACAGCCTTCCGCCCGCCAGGCTCTTGGCCGCAATGGCGCTCACGCTGCAATCGATCTTGTCGCCCTGCAAGTTGCCTGCCGGCCCGACCGTGGCTGTCACCAGCACCAGGGCCACGTTCTTGGCATCCTTCAGTTCGGCGATCTTGCCCTCTCCCAGCGGATTGCCCATCTGCTGCAATGCTTCGGCCAGGCCCCGCAACGTTGGGAGGAAATTTGCCCCGTCCCCGGTGCCCTTTAAGCCCACCACCAGGCCCAGGCCGTGGAGGGTGTTCTCCTCCTGTCCCTTCACGCGGCAAATGTCCTTGAGACGCGTCTGCGCCCGGGCAGGCACGGCACACCACGCGAGCAAGATCCAGATGCCGATCCGGCGACAGACCATCTTCGTGCTCCTCTTGTCTCTTGCAAGGGTAGGCATGGCTCAGAAAGGCCGCACCTTGTCGAGCCACTTGATCAACCAGCCCCGCCGATAGGCGTCTCGGATATGGCCCGCCTCTTTCTTGTCAATCCGCAGCTCGGCGATCCGCTCGCTGAGCACCGTGTTATTGGGAAGCACATCCTCGGGCCTAACGATGCCGGAGAGGATCTGGATCGACTCTTCGTTATTCACCTTGGTGCGCTTGTGCGCCTCGAGCACCAGCAGGCCGTTGGGGCGGATGTCAACCACGGTGGCCGTGATACGAAACTGCAAACCGTCCCGGGTTTCCAGTTCCGACTGCGTGCGGATCTGACTGTCGAGGCTGGCCCGCGCACGCGGATCGCCAGAGGTCTGGGGTGCGGGCGTAATGTCCGTACCATCCAGCTTGATCCAGTCTCGCAGGCGGGCATCGACGTTCGACTGCGTACGGCGATTGATCTCCCCTTCGCTGACAAACTGGGTGGCCTCCTTGACGATCACGGTCACCAGATCGTACTTCTGGATGGCGCGGGGAGGCTCGGGCTCGAGATAGTACCACGACGAATCGGAGAGCCGTAGCGGCCGCCGCTGGCCGGCCTCTCCATACAAGCTGGAGCTTTGTGCCCGAGCGGGCGGGGCCGCCAGACAGAGGCCCAGGACAGGCAGACAACACAGTACCTTCCGAAAAGTCATGAACGCGGCTCCTTGTCACTGGACAGGCGGACGCGATATGAACGCGGTGAACGGCTGGGACCAGCCGCCCCGGCACGGCTTGGTTCTGGAGAGGTGCCGCTGGTCTGGGAGCCAAGCTGCTCGGGCGTGGTTGTGGCCGAGGCTGCGGAGGGGGCCGCGGCGTCAACTTCGCCGACCTGAGGTTCGGCGTCCACGACCACCTGCTGCATGCCCGACACACGCGCCAGAAACCGCTGCCGATTCTCGAGGGATTCGACGGAAACCAGGCTGCCGCGGCTGCCGGAGTCCAGTGCTCGCCCGGTCAAGCGCACCACCACGCCATGCGAGCGGGCATACACGGTCACCGCCTCCCCTCGTTTGACGAGCAGCGGCTCCCGCAGCGCATCTGCGGTGAGTACCTGGCCGGCGGCGATCGTGCGCGTGGTTTCTTTTCCCAGGCACTCATCCCATCCCAGTACCTGTGCGCCGGCGGTACCGCTTGGGCTGCTGCCCAGCGTTGTTCGAGAAAGGGATTTTGAACGATTCGAGGAGTGAGACACAGCCGATAGCTCCGCCGCTGCTGGAGATGCTCGCAGGTGAGGAATGCGTGACGGTGCGTGGGACAGTTCCACGTCGGCCGGCGTGATCAGGGTGCCGGGCGCAAGGGTCCGCCTCGCCACAACCACCGTCGAGGGGGGGGTAGCACGTAGCAGGAGGTCGTGGGTCGATGCGGTCTCGCCGATGGAAATGTGGAGCCGAACCGAAAAGTCGATGGGGCTGTGGGAATATTCCGGTACGGGGTTCGGCCGCCTGGCGGTGCGGGCTGCCGACACAGCATCAACTTCTTGCCGGCTGGGGGCTGAGCCGTCGGCCGCCGCAGCGGCGGGAGCTACCTCTCCTGCTGTCAGCGCGGTCTCGGCATCGCCACCCTCGGCCCGATCGAGGGGGGTCATGGTGAGGATCTGCACACTAGCACCCGGGCGGGCCGCTGCCACTGCTGCCGCAGCTTGCTGGTCCCAGGTGAGTTCCCAGCCATGCAGCCCGAATTGCGCGGCGAGTGCCCGGCGCAAGGCCTGTTCGATCAGCTCTTGGCCCCTGCGCGGCGACGAGTCGCTTGGCGGCGCCTGCTTGCGCGAGTCGGCCGAGGGTGGTGCCGTGGAGACAGCAATGCTCGCCGCGCCAGACAAACGTACCTTCCGCAGGTCGTGTCCGGAGAGGGCCAGCACTTCGTGGATGTCTCGGGCCGTCAAATGCCGCGGCCGCCCAGGGGGCGGGGCGGCAAATAGCTCCAGTTGCGCCAGCGCGGCTGCTTCCTCCGAATCGGCTGAGACGATGTCGGCCACGTCTCCCAGCCGCACGATGGGCGATGCCATGGAGCACTCGGCGCGCAGACGCACCTCGGCGCCCGCCGCGGGAACGGCCGGGCAGAGCAACAGGCAGTTCGCCGCCAGCACACGGACCACGCCGCCGGCCCGCCGCCCTGCCCGTCTCCCTAACTCTGGGGCCGCCAGCAGCTCTCGCAGGCACTGCCTCACCGCTTATCTCCCCTAGAATCGCCTCAAATTCGCCACAAGCTGCAAGATCTGATCGCCCGCCTGCACGGCCTGGGAGTTCAGCTCGAAGGCACGTTGCGTGGTGATCAGATCGATCAGCTCCGTGACCGGTTCGACGTTGGACAACTCCAGCGATCCCTGCCGCAGCACACCCAAGCCCTCCGTCCCCGGGTTGGCCGTAACCACGGGCGGCCCTGAGGCGGGCGTGTCCTGGTACAGGTTTTCACCCAGTTTCAGCAAGCCCTCTGGGTTGATGAAGTTCACAAGCTGGATCTGGCCAGCTTGCAAGAACTGCGTCTGGCCTGCTTGCTGGATCTGCACCAACCCATCAGCACCGATCACGATGCCCACGGCATCTTGCGGAATCTGGATGGGCGGCTCCAGCACCCGCCCCACCGTCGCGGAGCCGACCACCAACTGTCCGTTGGCATTCACGGAGAAATTTCCTGCCCGCGTGTACAAAATGATGCCTGAAGGGTCCGTGACCTGGAAGAATCCCGGCCCCTCGATGGCCACGTCCAGCCGCCCATTCGTCTGGCTGGCCGCACCCTGCGTGAAGTCGGTTTGGATGCTCTGCACGCGCGAGCCTAGCCCCACCGAGATGCCCGTGGGGCTGAAGTTCGAGTTGGCATCCTGGCTGCCGGGCAGCTTGATGTGCCGGTAGACGAGATCTTCGAAGTTGGCCCGGCCGCGCTTGAACGCCGTGGTGTTGACGTTGGCCAGATTATTGGCAATCACATCCAGTTTCGTTTCCAGCGACCTCATTCCCGTCGCTGCGGTGTACAGCGTTTGCACGCTCATACGATCGCTCCTTGCCTGCTGTGGTCTGTACCGTGGGGCATCTTGCGCCCTTTGTGTGACCGAGATTGGACCTGCGCTGCGCGGATGTGATGGTTTGGCGGCTTACGCACGAGACACGCACTGTGCTGAGGACATGCCGCGCCCACTGTGTGCTCTACAATGCGATCCATTGCCTTTGGCCTGTCTGCTCCCCGCGTGCGTTGCCTCACGTGCCGCCTGGTTCTCGTTTGCTGGCGGGCGCCGTGATCAGGCACGCAGGACCCGATGGATCAGCCCGGCCAGTGCCTGGTCTTGCAACCGGAGCATGTTCACGTTGGCCTCGAAGGCCCGTGAGGTTTCAATCATCTCGGTCATCTCCTGCACGGCCCGCACGCCTGACTGCTCGAGGTGCCCGGCGGCGACGCGCCGCTCTGCGGGATCCAGCGGCAGCGGAACCACTCCCGGCGGCAGGGCAAACAGGTTTTCTCCCTGCTTGATCAGGCCGTCGAGCGCCGGCGGCCGCACCAGGGCCAGGTTGATGAGCGTGTCTTGCTGGATCAACGTGCCGCTGGAGGTAATGCTCCAGGGACCCGCGGCCGGGTCGATCACCACGGGATTGCCCGCATCGTCCAGCACGGAGTATCCCTGCTGCGTGACCAGAGCCCCATTGCTGGCCAGCATGAAGTTTCCTGCGCGGGTCAGGTACTTGCGGCCCTGCTTTTCCACCATGAAGAAGCCATCGCCTAGGATGGCGACGTCGGTGGGCAGACCGGTTTCTTTGATCGGGCCGGAACTGTAGTCGGTGAGGGTGCCATAGAGGGACACGCCGCCTCCGAGGTTTTCGAGGCGTTCATCGCTGGGTGCTTTGCCTTGCAGCTCTGCCTCGGCATAGCGAGCCTGAAACACGGCCAGATCGCGCTTGAAGCCGGCGGCATCGACATTGGCCAGATTGTTGGCAATCGCCTCCATGCGTTGCGATTGCACCAGTGCGCCCTCGGCGGAGATGTACAACCCGTACGGCATCTGTGCTGCTGCCCATGTGCCTCGTGAGATGGACGTGTGCGGTGTAACTAGCAAGCGGCGTGCCATCGCTGCACTTGATGGGCCTGCTTCCCGAGATAGGGGTCGTAAGTCCCGATCACACAAACAGTTCCGCTTGCTGTTGCTTCGCGGCAAGCGGCTGGCGGGCCGCCGCTACGGCGCCGCGGCAACCGGCATCGTTTGCCGAATGCCGTGCAAAGGCGGCCGATTGCGGCCCAGGTACCGTCAAGGGGAGCCTGCTGTCAGCGATGGCAGGAGGGCGGCCAGACGAGCACAGTGCAGCCTCGGGCAACATGGGCTGCCTGTCGGGCATCGGCTGCGCTGGTCGGTGGACGGAGGCCGGCACGGCGCCTTGCGGCGTGCCGGGCCAACTACAGGTTCAGCTCATCGAGCTGGTCGATGAGCCGATCGAGGTCGTCCTTGGGGCCTTGCTTGTGCTGCTGGCGTTTGGGGATGCCCACGGTCATGCCGACGGCCTGACGGCCGGCAGCGACCAGTTCCACGTCGCGTTCCAGCACGGCCACCTCCAGGGCATCAGGGGCGCCAAACAGCTTGGAGAGGTCGATCTTGAGGCTGCCGGCGGCGCCGGTGGGGCTGCCGGCAATGGCCGGGGTCTTGTGTTGGGGGAAGATGATCGCGTTCTCGGGACAAACGCGGCTGCACGCGGGGCAGCCTTTACGGCAGTTGTCGGGCTGCTCGACCAGGATGGTTTGTGCGGCATCCACGCCGTAGACGCCAAACAGGCAGAAGTCGATGCATTGCATGCAGTTGGTGCAGCGGCTGTAGTCGATGACGGGATACCACCGGCGCGCAGGGGTCTCCTCCACGCGGCGCAGCGGTGCGGCTTCGGCCGAAGGGGGGCCAGGGGGCGGTTCGATACGGTCTTTGCTCGCGTTGGTCGGTTCCACAGCCGGCGGTTGGAAAGGGGCCGCCCGCTCCCCGTTGCCGGTGGGGGTGCCGAAGATCACGGGCAGGGCGATGGTGCCATTTCCCGTGCCCGCGGGAAGACGGCCATTGCTTGCGCTGGCGGCCTGGGGCGGGGGAGCCAGCGTCAACTCGACAGTTGCCACGGAGCATTCGCGCTGGATCCGGCGGATCTCAGCGAGGAAATCGGCGGCTGTCTCACGGGCACGCAGGTCCAGGCACCAGATGGTGCGGGGGGGGAGGGGTCGGTCGTCGGCGACGCGCCGCGGCGGTGGGGCCGCGTGATCATCTTGGGCGGGGTCTTGTTCGCCGTCCTGCTGTTCATCCTCTTCCTCGCCGGGCTCCAGCAGGGAGCGGCCCACCTTTCCGCGCACCTGATTGCGGTCCAGAATCCAGTGTGCCGCGCGCGGGTAGAGCCAGCTCAGCACCACCATGTCTCCAGAGATGCTTTGCAGGCAGAGCATGCCGGTGCCGTCGGCGGTGAGATCGTAGAGGTGGGGCACGACGGTGACCTCGATTCCCGGTTCGCCCAACAGTGCGGCGACCAGATCCTCTTCCAGTTTGCGTTTGGCGGGATGGGCGCTCTGGCCTTGGGAGACGACCACATGCAGTTTGCGTGCCATAGGTACTGCTCACGAGCTGGGCTCAGTCTTCGTTGATTTGGCCCTTGATCGTTCGCTGGGCGATGGCCCAGGCCTCCTTAAGATGATCCACGTAAGCCGGGGGCGACAACAGGGCGGCGCCGTCGCCCGAGATTTCGAACAGCCAGCCGGCGCCATACGGATCCACATTGATGCCGGAGGGATCGCTGAGCAGTTGCTGGTTGAAATGCAGCAGGGTACCGGCGATCGGTGCGAACAGCTCACTTTCGGCCTTGGAACTCTCGATGGCGCCGATGCTCTGGCGTTCTTGTAATGTTGTACCGGGATCCACGGTCCATTCAAGAAAATAAACGTCTTGCAGCAGCCGGACGGCATAGGCAGTGAAGCCGAACCGCCAGCCCCGTTCGACGTGCAGGGCCCACATATGGTTGCGTGCATAGCGGCGGTCGAGGGGGATGTGCGCGGCGAACTGGCCCATGTAGAAGACCAGGCCGTCGCTCATGTGTAGCGCACTCCCTGGTGCTCAGGTTCGAAGAAGGCGGGGAGCAGGGCATCGACGCGCAGCAGTCCGGCACGCGAGAGCACCACCTCGCTGGGCGAGACGGCGAGCAGGTGCTGGTCTTGGTATCGCTGCCAGACGTCGGACCATTCCTGGAGCACGTCCACGCCGAATTTGGCCCGGAAATAAGGCGGCTCGATGCGTCCTGTCTTGAGCTGCAAGATCAGCTCGCGTACAAGGAGCTGGTGGGGGGTGGGCCGCATGCCGCGATACCAGGGCAGCTCTCCCTGTTCCAGACTTTCCAGGTAGGGTCCCCACTCTGTGAGGTTCTGGTAGTGTACGCCGGAAACATGACAGAAGCTGGCCACGCCCGTGGCCAGCAGGTCGCTGCCATGCCAGAGGTGATCCCGGTAGCGAAAGTGGACGCGCTGCGGATCTCGGACCAGCGTGTAGCCGCTGGAAATGTGATACCCCGCGGCCAGCAGCTCGTCGAAAGCGTAGTCTACCCACGCACGCTTGGTGGGCCAGTCCGCCACAGGGATCTCCACGTGCCGGCCCAACACTTCGCGGGAATAGACCGTGTTGAACGGCAGCTCCATCTGGTAGATGGTGACGCTATCCGGCTGCAATACCAGGGTGCGCCGGATGCAGTCGCGCCAGTTCTCCCAGGTTTCGCCCACCATGCCGGCGATCAGGTCGATGTTCACGCTGGGGAAATCGAGGCGGTGGATCCACTCCCAGGCCCGGTAGATCTCTGCCGAGAGGTGCGCGCGGCCGTTTTCTTTCAGCACGGCGTCGCTGAAGTTCTCCACTCCCAGGCTCAACCGGGTGACGCCCAGCTCGCGAAGCGTGGCGAGCTTGGGCTGGGAGAGCGTCCCCGGCTCGCACTCGAACGTCACCTCTTCGGCATGGTCCCAGTTGATGTTGGCCCTCAGGCGGTCGACCAGGGAGGTCAACTGTCGGGCACTGAGGAAGCTGGGAGTGCCGCCGCCAAAATAGACGAAGCGGAAAGGGCGTCCGCCCATCACGGGCAGACGGCTGACCAGCTCGATCTCGCGCGCCAGTGCTGCTACGTACCGTTCCACCTCGGCGGAGTTCTTATCCGTGTAGACGCGAAAGTAGCAGAACTTGCACCGCTTGCGGCAGAAGGGTATGTGCAGGTACAGGCCCAGCGGCACGTCTGCCGGCGGAGCGTGCATGGCAGCGCGCACGTGAGACAGGCCCTCACGCGTCCAGAGCGAGAAGGGGGGATAGTTGGCGATGAAGTAGCTGCCCACCTCGGTTTTTACGGCTTCGGTGGTCATGGCTGTCTCTCGCCAAAGCAGAAGAGGGTCCCCGCATCGTTGCCGATCACCAGACAGCGCTGGGCGACGGCGGGGGAGGCCAGGAACCGGCCGCCGGCCTCATAACGCCACTCTTCACTGCCGGTCCGCAAGTTCAGGCCGTAGATGCGGCCGTCGCCTCCGCCGAAATAGACGCGTTCTCCGACCACCACGGGAGAGGAGTCGATGGGCGAACGGGTGGCGAAGGTCCAGGCCTCGCTCCCGTCGCTCGCAGTGAGCGCATGCAGGCTGCGGTCTCGGCTGCCGAAGATGACCAAGCTTTCCGTCACGGCTGGAGAGCTTTGGATCGGGCTGGCACGCTCCGTGCGATGGGTCCAGACCACCTTCGGTTCCCGCCAGTCCACGGCGAACATCCGCGCGCCCTGCGTGCCGAAGTAGACGCGCCCGCCGCGCACGGCGGGAGTCACGTTGGTGGCGTCCTGGATGTCCAGCGTGGCCACGGCCGAACCCGTGTGCAGATCGACAATGTGCAACTTGCCGTCGCAGCCGGCCAGAAAGCACCGATCCCCCGCCACGCTCGGCGAGCATTGCAGCATGTTGTCGATCGTGTACTTCCACACCTGGCTGCCGTCGGCGATCTTCAGGCGGTACAGTCCTCCGTCTTGAGAGGCGACCAACACGCTGTCCTGAAAAAAGCTGGCCCCTGCGTTGATCTCCGCGTTCGTCTCGAAGGACCAGCGCTTGTGTCCGGTGGCGATCTCCACGGCATGCACGCGGCCGTCCACGTCGCCCACGAACACCAGATCGTCGCGGACCGCGGCAGGGCTCTTGAAGCCCAGCTCCACGAAGTATTTCCACACCACCTCGCCCGTGGCCAGATTCAGGGCGTACAGGTTGCCGTCCAAGCTGGGGGCGTACACTCGTCCGTCGACAATCGCCGCCGTGGCCTCAAAGGCGCTGTCCGCAAAGGTCTGCTGCCACAACAACTCAGGCAGTTCGGCAAGCTCGCTGCGCGCCACGCCGGTGCTGGCAGCGTCTCCACGAAACACGGGCCACGCATCCCGCTGGCTGGACTCGGGCGCAGCCTTGGGCTCCGCCGCGGCGGTCGTCTCCAGGCCCAGTGCCAAGAAAAGCACCACGCCGGCAAGCCACAGCAAGCTGGCAGCCGGCGCCGCGCCACAGCGCGGCCTGCTCACTGCCGGCCGCGCGTGCCAGCAGGCCAATGGCCGCACGCTCCGCCCGCTCACGATCAACTTCCACGCGGCCGACTTCCGCACACTCGACCTTTGCATCATGGTGGTAGCGGTGTTGCTGTTGGCAGGCACGCTTGCCGCGGGCACGATGCTCCCGCGTTCACGTCCCACTCTCAATACGCTTGTTCGTAGAGGGCCAACAAGTCCTCTACTGTTACCGTACGTGGATTGAAGCCGGCCGTCCACTGCTGCGCGGCCTGTGCCGCCAGTTCGGGCAGACGCTCGCGCTGCACGCCGCATTCTGAGAGCCGCACGGCCAGCCCGGCGCGGCGGCAGTAGTCGGCCACCAGCTCGGCCAGTACGGCGGGGGCCGAACGCGGGTCAACCGTAGCCAGCGCCGGCAACAAGGGGAGCAACTCGGCGTACGAACTCCAGCATTCCTGGCCGTTGAAAAGAATCACATGCGGCAGCATCAGGGCGACAGCCTGGCCATGGACCACGTCGTAAGCGGCGGTGAGTGGATTGGCCAGGGCGTGGGCAGCACCCAGCATGCTGTTCTCGATGGCCATCCCCGCCAGGCAGGCGCCGAGCTGCATGGCGGCGCGGGCCTCGAGATCGGCCGGCTCGGCCAGCACGCGCGGATAGGCGGGCGCCAGCAGCCGCCAGGCCTCGCGGCTGAAGGTTTGCGAGAGGGCATTGCGCGGCCTGGTCACATAGGTTTCCAGGGCGTGGCTTAAGGCATCGATGCCCGTCAGCGCCGTGACGCGCGGCGGCTGCGTCAAGGTCAGCTCGGGATCCAGCAGAGCAATGCGGCAGGCGGCGCGCTTGTCTCCGCACGCCATCTTCACGTGGGTTTCAGCGTCGCTGATCAGGGCAAAAGACTGGGCCTCGCTGCCGGTACCGGCAGTGGTGGGCACGGCAATCATGGGCAGCATGGGAGCGGTGGCCTTACCCACGCCCCAGTAGTCTCGCATGCTGCCGCCGCAGCAGTAGAGGAAGTTGATGCCCTTGGCGCAGTCCATGGAGCTGCCGCCGCCCAGGCCCACCAGCAATTCGGGGCGGCACTTGCGGGCCACGGCCAGACCGGCCTCCACGTCCTGGGTGGTGGGATTCTGGTGCACCGCATCGAACACATGGACCTCGATGCCAGCACGGTCGAGGGCCTCCGCGCCGCGTGCGGCATGGCCGGCAGCAACCACGCCGGGATCGCTCACCAGCAGCGCCCGCCGGGGGGCGAACTCCAGTGCCAGGGTGCCCAACTCTTCGAGGCGGCCTGCGCCGAAGACGACTCGCGTGCGAGGCTGATAGTCGAAAGCTCTCATCCAGGCCCTCGAGCGTTAAAGGGTAAGGGAAGCCGCTTGCGGCGTGCGTGGGGGCTAGCGAGCCGTGGAGGCTGGGATGCGCTCGGGAGCGATCTGGTACGCGCGGGCACGGAACAGAAACTCCACGATATTGCCCTCGTGCGGCTGCATCCAGTCGAGCTTGGTGGTGGGGATGGGGCCGATGTTCAGGCGGTCGATGTGGGTGGCGTCGGTGAGGGCTTGCTGGAACTCGGGATCGTTGGTGATGGCCGTACACACCAGCGTGGGCCCGATGGCCTCGAGCATTCGGTCCTGCGGACACTCCACCACGCTGACGAAGGGGAACATATACTCCTTGTGCGCCATGGCGACTTCTGGCGACGTGCAGTGCATCACCACGGGCCGCAGATAGCCGCAGCGCTCCAGCTCCACCAGGCGCGGGCCGTAGGGGGCGGTCACGTGCGTGACGCCCTGCTCGCGCAGATCCGCCTCGATGGCCTGCCAGATGCTGCGCGCGGCGCCGGGTACTGTAAAGGCCGCCAGTGCGGCTTGCGGATGGTCGGGCGGCAACGCCTCGACAGGACCGAGCCGCTCCGCCAGCGCCTGGGCAATCTCGCGCGTGTGGCGAGACGCCCAAATGCCGGAGCAATTGATGCATCCCCGACCGCTGTTGATGAACACGCTCTCCACCATCATGTCCAGGTATTGTTCCCACTCGTCCACCACGTCGTCGCCCAGCAGGATCTTGCTGAATCCCGGCCCATGCGCCTGGACGCGCGGGTTCCCCTTGTACCGCTCCACCGTGGCCGTGCCGCCGAAAATCATGCTGCGGTTGCAGGCGGCCAGCACGGCGGCGCCCACGTCGCCGCCGCCGGGATAGATGCTGATGGCTTCTCGGGGAACGCCGGCTTCGAAGAAGGCCATGGCCATGCGGTAGGGGGTCCAGGGCTCTTGCGGGCCGGGTTTGAGCACCAGGCCGATCTGCATGGGAATTACCGGCAGCCAGAGCGTGTGCACGCCGGGGGAGTTCGAAGGCAGCACCAGCCCTACCGCGGGCGTTTGCGCCTGATAACTGACCACCACGCCCCGGCTCTCCATGCCGTAGCCACGGGAGAGGATGTGCAGGTCCAGGCCGCGGGTGAGCGCGTCCAACATGCGGTCCATGTTGGTGAGCACGAAGTAGTTCTTCTGCATGTTGGCACGGCACATGTGCTCGGGGAGCCCGGTAGAGGCCGATTGAGCCCGCACAAAGTCCTGCGGGCTTTGCTGGCCGTCTCCCATGGCGAGGGTGCCGTTGAGGTACAGATCCGCCGCACGCTTGACGCGTTCGATCAAGTCTTCGATGGGGATCTCGCGCAGCACTTGACGGGCGCGTGGCGCAAAACGCATGTCGCGCTGCAACAGGCCGCCATTGGCCTGGCTGACGCGGGCAATCGGCTCGCCGGTGAGGAAGTGGCGAACCTCGTCCAGCTCCATCGACTCGTACGGTTTGCCCCAGCGCAGGATGGGCAGATTCAACATCAGGTGCGGCTCCCTCGTGTGCCTGGCCGTTAATACACTCCCACGGTGGTCGACTCGGCCAGCGCCCGATAGGGCCGCACGCCGCTGATGCCGTCCCAGGGGTACTTTTCGTACGGCGGCTCCCGCTCCCCTTCGTCCCGTTCCAGGAAGCCCGGCACGAAGAACTCCTTGGTCAGGGTGGTCAGCTTCACCCGGCCCGTCTGGCCATAGTCCACCACGCGGCTCGGATCGTCAAAATCGACGACTTCAATCACCGCTCGGGGCTGCGGCGCGTAGTAGGTGATCTTGTATCCCTCGGCAGCCGAGACCGGCTTGGAGCAGGCCAGCCCCATCAACGTGTTGCCGTAGGTCGGCGTCATGTACGCCCCGTCCAGCAACTCTTCCACCGCGAACCGCGTGAACTGCGGCGTGAACTCCGTGCCACCAGAAAAGATGCCTGTGATCCCTACTCCGCGGATTGTCTGGCCGCGCTTCTCCAATGCCAGGGCCAACGCCTCCAGCAACTTGGGCGTGGTGAACATGCAGCGGATGTCGTGTCCCGCGTCCAGAATGGTGAGCGCCTGGTCGATGCAGTGCTGCTTGTACGCCTCGAGGTGCTCCATCCAGCCCTTCTTGATGAGCTTGATCACCCAGCGAGGATCCAGGTCGATGCAAAAGCAAATGCCGCCCCGGTACTGGCAGAGGTGCTCGACCGCCAGCCGCAGCCGGCGCGGGCCGGAGGGGCCCAGCATCAGCCAGTTGGCGCCGGGGGGAAAGTACTCGTCGGGCAGGGTCTTGCTGAACAGCTCGTAGTCGATGCGGAAGTCATCGATGGAGATGCGGCTCTTGGGCGTGCCGGTGGTGCCGCCGGTTTCGAACACGTAGATGGGCTTGTTGGCATAGGCCTGCGGCACCCAGCGGCGGACGGGGCCGCCGCGCAGCCACTCATCCTGGAACAGGTCGAACTTCTTCAGGTCGTCGAAGCCTTTGATCTCTTTCAGGGGGTCGAACTTAAGCTGCTTGGCGTGTTCGAGCCAGAAGGGGCAGCCGGTGGAAGGATGAAAGTGCCACTGTACGATCTCGTAGGTATGGCGGTCGAGTTCTTCGCGGGCTGCCTTCACACGCGCAGCCATGTCTGGAGAAGTAGCAGGGGCGGTGGCCGTCATGAAGCATCCACAGGGGTGAAGGGGGGCTGCAAGCAGGCGGGTTGATACCGGCAGGTTCCTAGAACTACGAACTTAACCTACGCAGGCGAGAATGACAACGGGTGGGGTGGTGCGGATTGGGGCCGCATGGCGCACCCCTCGCCGCTGCCCCGTTACGCCGGCGAAAAGCAGGCCGTCGCTCGCCCAACACCGGCCGTAATCTGCCAGGTCCGTGGCGCCTCCAACAGCTCTTGTGCCGGCTGCACGCACGCCACGGCCCTCGTCGCGTTGCCACGCCGCTGAGGGTGCAAAGGGCCAAACGCGCTGTCCCCTGTAGGGCGGCCTGTTGGTTGGTCTGCTCAGCTTGCGCCTTGGATGCAGCCGGCAGGATCCATGTAGCCTTGTCTTCGCTTGCTCAATGCCGTCGTCGCTTGGTCCACGCCGTCGTCGCTTGTCGTTCATCGCATGCCGTTTACCGTTTCCATCGCAGCCAGAGGTCGATCTGTTCGGCAAGTTCGAGATGCCTCGCCGTGTATAAGTGGTCGGCACCGGGAATCACGACCACCCGCAGTCCGGCAGCCTGCGGGCGCAGCGCCTCGAGGTCTTCCGGCAGGCCGCGAAAGGCCGTGTGCGTCAGTTCTGCTCCGCCGAAGGTCGCCAGCACGGGCCGCGGCACCTTGGCGGTAAAGCTGAGTATGTTGTACCGCTCTTGCGGGCCATACTTGTCGAGATAGCCTGCTGCCGACACGGCGTAGGGCAGGGGAAACTTCACCTCCAGCAAACGGTGCCCCTCGCCCGCCGAAACGGCAGCCTCCGCCCGTTGGTAATCTGCCAGGAATACTTCCCGCTCTGGAGACTCCAAGTAGCAAGAATGGGCCAGCCGCGGCGGCGAGACCGCCACCACCCCCCACACGTTCGCAGGGCAGGCGTGGGCCAGGGCGTACAGAGCCTTCACCGCGCCCAGGCTGTGTCCCAGCACCAGCACTCGCTGGTAGCCGCGTTCGGCCAGCAGTGCCAGCCAGGCGGAGACATCGAAGCGGCAGTCGTCCACGATCTCGTAGGCAGCACCCTGGAGACGCCGCCCCCCAGCGGCAAGCGCCGCGGTGCTGATGCCATCGTGCCCTCTGGTATTGGCGCGGAGCACCGCCAGCCCCCATCCGAGCAGCACACTGCTGATGCCCTCCAGCAACGTCGAGCCGTAAAAGTTGCTGCCCGTGCCGTGCAGCAGCAGGCAGGCATCCACCGGCCGTTCGGCGGCGCGGTTCTCGGGTGTTTGCAGCACTCCCTCCAGCAGCAAACCGTCGCCGGCGGTCGCGCGAAGCAGGTCCACCCACATGCTCGAGCCCTTTATATTGCGCGTCTTATGGCAGCTCCCAGCACGCGGCTGTCTGGCGCAAAACTATGCGCCCGCCTCTGGGCAAGTTGGTTGCCTTTGCC
This sequence comes from Pirellulales bacterium, assembly GCA_023511675.1. Classification (GTDB taxonomy): domain Bacteria; phylum Planctomycetota; class Planctomycetia; order Pirellulales; family JAIMBC01; genus JAIMBC01. The sequence continues at coordinate 6,019 of JAIMBC010000002.1, read as the reverse complement.
CCGGGGCGTACGCGCCGCGGCAGGCGGCGGCAGCCGCCAGGGCCGCCAGCAGGTGAGTCAGCCTTCATGTCGCGTAAAACCATCTTCCCAGTAGCATAGCGGGGATCAAGCACAGCAGCACGATGCAGGCGGCTGCCACGCCGCGAACCGCAAAGGCCATCACGGCATCGAGCATCACCAGCGAAAGCAGCAACTGCCGAACGGCATGCTGCACGTGCCTTGGCGAGGGGTCGATCAATGCCCGCAGCGGCCGCCAGAGCACAAGAATGCCCATCACTCCCCACCAGGCAAACCAGCGGTCTCCTAGCTTGATCGCCAGCGCAGGTCGGCTCACCTCGGGCAGGCTGGCCGCATCGACCCTGGGCAACCAGGCCAGCATCGCCATGCCGCATGCCATGATGGCCATGGCGGCAAGGATGCGCCGGCGGCGGCCGTACTCTGTTTCGTGGCGTGCCAGCCAGCTTACCCCTGCTACATACACGCCCACGCCGCACGCGACCAGCCCGTGTACCGCGTACAAGGGGGGCACCTCTTTGCTCCCCACGCACATGGCCAGCAAGAGATTCAGCGTCCGGCAGCTTCCCATCAGCCAGGGTCCTGCCCAAGTGCCTTTGAGAAAGCGATCGTAGGCCACAATGGCGGCTGCCAGTGCCCCCCCCAGGATGCTGGGGGCGGCGCTAGCGGTGATCACGCCGGCAGTGCAGCCCAGGGCCAGGCCGAGGATCAGCAGCCCGTAGCCGGCACGCCACGCCGCTGCCGGCGAGATGCGGCCCGAGGGCAGCGGTCGTGCGGGCCGCTCCACGGCGTCCACCGGCAGGTCGTACAGATCGTTCAACACCATACCGGCCCAGTACAGGCTCACCGATGTGCCGAGGGCCAACGCTAAAAGCGGCCAGGGTGTCAGCCAGGTGTGGGTCAGGAACCAACCGGCCAGCACATCGGCTGCCACCGTGAACACGTTGGGCAGGCGGAGCAGTTCGAACCAAGCGCGTAGGCGGCCGCCAGCCATGGTCAGCCGTCCCGCCTGGGGTAGGAGATGCCCAGTTCTTGCAGTACCCCGGTCACGTACTGGAAGGCCTCGCGCGCGGCGGCATCCGGATCTTCCAGGTAGGGATACAGCTCCACGGTGATCCAGCCCTGGTAGCCGGTGCGGGCGATGGCCGCCAGCGTGGCGCGGAAGTCGATGGCACCGTGGCCTGGAATCAAATGCTGGTGGACGCGGGTCGCGGCGATGTCTTCCAGGTGATAATGCCGGGTGTGGGGAGCCATCTGCTCGACCCAGAACTGGGGATCCTCCCCCACGCAGTAAGCATGTCCCAGATCGAAATTCAGCCCCACATAAGGAGACTGAATCCGCTCGACGAAGCGGAGGTACTGCTCGAAGTGCTCGATCATCAGGCCGGGCTCGGGCTCGATCAGCAGGCCCACCTCGAGCCGCTCGGCTACCTCGACACAGGGCATGAACTCGTCGTAGAACAGCCGGGCCGCGTCTTCCCAAGCCTGGCCGGGGGCGAGCGGCCCCCCCGGCTCGGTTTGGAGATTGGCCGCCCCCACCTCGCGGGCAAGGGCCAGGGCCCGCTTGGTGTGCTCGCGTCGGATGGCCCGATAATGGGGATCCGGCTCGATCCACGAAGGGTGCCAGTAGGGCTGGCGCGGGTCGGCCACGGCGTTCATCATGAAGCCGTTCACATTCGAGACGGCCAGGCCGTGCCGCTCAAGGCCCTCGCGGATCGCCTGCTTCTGCTGCTCCAGCAAGCCAGCAGGCCAGGCATGCGGCACGTCTGCCAGCAGCTCCATGCCCACGTAGCCGGCGGCGGCGATGCGCTGCATGGCCTCTTCCAGCGGGAACCGCAGATAAGCGTTGGAGCTGAAGGCGAGCTTCATGAGCGCTGGGCCATGCCGTGGTGGGTTCGAGGATACCTGGCCAGGGACGGCCTGGCGGGCCGAAGCTGGCTGGGACGGGCGGGGTCGCGTGGGCATTCTACCGTAGCCGGGCTGGCTTGCAATTCGTTGCTCCGGCGTGAGCGCTGGTTTACTCTACGAGGTAGCGGCAGGTTGCCGCAGAGTGCGGCTGCGGTGCATGCTGGACGTGCTGGCTGCAAACCGGGCGGCCACGCTTCCTGCCGCACGTGCTGGGCAGCCGACCGGCGTACTGGGTGCGTGCTTTGGGTGTGGCCGCACGTACCGGTCGGCTGCGGTCCGCGCCGTACATGCCGGGCGGCCAGCCGAGTTTTCTACGCTTGTGGTGGATGGCGATCTTTCCTTATGCAGAGCACGGCACAAACACTGGCCGAGGCTGTTTCCCTGCACCAGGCCGGACGGCTGGATGAGGCTGAACGCATGTATCGGGCCGTGTTAAGGGAGGAGCCCGCGCAGGTGGACGCGCTGCATCTGCTGGGCCTGGTGGCCCAGCAGCGCGGCCGTCCCGCCGAGGCTGTGCAATGGATCTCGCAAGCACTGCAACATCGGCCCAATTTTGCCGAGGCCCACTACAACCTGGGGCTGGTGTATCGCGAATGCGGCCAGCTCGAAGCGGCGCGGGCCTGCTTCGAACGCGCCACCTCCTTGCGGCCCCGATATGCCGAGGCGTTTTACAACCTGGGCAATACGCTAAAGGACCTGGGCCGGCTCGATGAGGCCGTGGCCGCCTACCAGCGGACACTGCGTTTGCGGCCGAAATTCGCCAAGGCGCTCAACAACCTTGCCAATGCCTATCGAGAGCAAGGCCGTCTGGAAGAGGCCGCGGCCACGTTTCGGCAGGCCATCGCCTGCGACCCGTCCTCCGCCAAGGCCCACCACAACCTGGGACTGACCCTCCGTGCCCTGGGCCGCTTCTCCGAGGCGCTCGAGGCGCTGGACAAAGCCGTGGCCCTGGCATCTCCCTTTGCCGAGGCGCACAATGCCCGCGGCACCACACTCCAAGCACTCGGCCGCTTCGACGAGGCGCTGGCAGCCTACGAGCAGGCACTGGCCCAGGATCCACAACTGGCCGATGCGCACTTCAACCGCGCATGCGCCTGGCTGCGGCAAGGAGACTACCAGCGCGGTTGGGCTGAGTACGAGTGGCGCTTCCGGTGCAAGCCCTTTGCCATGCCGGCTTTGCCTGGCACGGCATGGAATGGCAGCGCCCAGCCAGGGCGCACACTGCTGCTCTACGCCGAGCAGGGCCTGGGAGACACCTTGCAGTTTGTGCGTTACCTCCCGCTGGTGCGCCAACGCGTGGGCCGGGTGATCCTGGCTTGCCAGCCGGCCCTGGTGCCCCTGCTGCGCGCCAGCGGTCTGTGCCAGCAGGTCACGGCGCTGGGAGAGGCGCTGGAGACGTATGAGCTGTACGCTTCTCTCCTCAGCCTGCCGCACCTGTTTGGCACCACGCTGGAAAATGTGCCGGCGCCGCGGCGTTATCTTCAGGCAGATGCCCAACTGGCCGCACAATGGCGAGAAAGACTGGGCGGTGTGAAGGGGCTGCGTGTGGGCATCTGCTGGCAGGGGAACAAGGCGCAGGCCTTCGACCGGCTGCGATCCTTCGCCCTGCGCGATCTGGCGCCCGTGGCTCTGGTGCCAGGGGTGAGGCTGGTGAGCCTGCAAAAGGGAGACGGGAGCGAACAGCTTGCCGGCTTGGCGACACGCTGGAACATCATCGACCTGGGGCCGGATTTCGACACCGCCGCCGGCCCCTTCATGGACACGGCGGCCGTGATTGAGCAGCTTGATCTGGTCATCTCTTGCGACACCGCTGTGGCTCACCTCGCCGCCGCGCTCGGAGTGCCAGTGTGGGTGGCCCTGGCGTGGTCTGCCGACTACCGCTGGATGCTGCACCGGGACGATAGTCCCTGGTATCCCAGCATGCGGTTGTACCGGCAGACGCGGCCGGAGTGCTGGGAAGATGTATTTGATCGCATGGGAGCCGAGCTGCAAAAATTGGCGGCGGAAAAACTCGCAGCCGCAGCACCTGCCGCAGGGACTGCAACTCCCGCGGAGGGGGCAATGGGCGCAGTGGGGGCCATGGGCGCAGCGGCGGCCGTTCCCGCAGCGGCGCAAACTCCCGCAACTGCCGCAACGGGGGCCATGGACACAGCGGCGGCCATGGGCACAGGGGGCGCAACGGCTGGCGCCATCCTGGTCGAGATCTCGGCAGGAGAACTGCTGGACAAGATCTCCATTCTCGAGATCAAGTCCGCACGCATCCGCGAACCGGCCAGGCTGGCAAACGTGCTGCGCGAGCTGGAGATGTTGCACACCGCCCGCCAGCGCAGCTTGCTGGAGAGCGAGCCGCTGGCCAAACTGGCAACGTCGCTGCGGGAAGTCAACGAACAACTCTGGCAGGTAGAAGAGGCCCTGCGCGCCTGCGAGCGGCAGGGCGAATTCGGCGCCCCGTTCATCGAACTGGCCCGCAGCGTCTACCGCCTGAATGATCACCGCGCGGAGCTGAAACGCCAAATCAACGATCTGGCGGGCTCGCGCCTCCGCGAAGAGAAGTCTTATGGTTGCTGATCCCCTGCCTACTGAGGGCCTGCGGCTGTACCGCACCATGCTGCGCATCCGCCGCTGCGAGGAGCAGCTCGTGCAAGCCTACAGCGAGGGCCTGATCCACGGCGCTTGCCATACCTACATCGGCCAGGAGGCCGTGGCCGCCGGCGTGTGTGCCCATCTCACGCGTGACGACGTGGTGTTCAGCACCCATCGCGGCCATGGCCATGCCCTGGCCAAGGGCGTTTCTGCCCGCGAGCTGGTTGCCGAACTGTTCGGCCGCGTCACAGGTTGCTCGCGGGGACGGGGAGGCAGCATGCACCTCTTCGCCCCCGAGGTCGGTCTGCTGGGCACCAGCGGTATTGTCGGCCCCTCCATCTTGCAAGCGGCTGGGGCCGGCTACTCGTTCAAGCTGCTGAAGAACGGCCGTGTGGCCGTGGCCTTCTTTGGAGATGGAGCGGTGAACAACGGAGCGTTCCACGAAGGCCTCAACATGGCGGCCATCTGGCGGCTGCCCGTGCTGTTTGTTTGCGAGAACAACCAGTATGCCACCGAGGTACCATTTAGCTACGCTGCGGGCAACGCCAGCGTGGCCGCGCGCGGCACCGCATACGGCATGCCAGGCGTGGCAGTGGATGGCAACGATGTCCTCGCCGTCTACGCCGCGGCCGCCCAGGCTGTGGCCCGCGCTCGCGCGGGCGAAGGCCCCGCGCTACTGGAGTGCCTCACCTACCGTACCCGCCCCCACGCTGAGGGGATGGGAGACTTCACGTACCGCACGCGCGAAGAGGTGGAGTCGTGGAAGGCCCGCGACCCACTGCTGTTGCTCCGCGCACGCCTGATCGATGGGGGCGTGGCAACGGAAGCTCAGCTTGCCCAGTTGGAAGGCGAAGCGGCCGAAGAGGCCGCTGAAGCACGCCGCTTTGCCGAAAACAGCCCCTGGCCAGATCCCGCCTCCGCCACCACACACATCTACGCAACCCCTTAGCCGCCACGTGCACGCCGGCGCCGCGCTGCTGGCCATCGAGGCCGCCCCCGCGAGACGGCGTACCGCTGTCACACATCAACAAGGCCGCGATGCCGGCCGCAAACCCATCGACCTCTTACCCACCCATGCAACAACTCAACCCGCACATCACCCCCGGCACCATGACCGAGACGACCTTCATGGAGGCCACACTCGACGCGCTGCGCCAGGAGATGGAGCGAAACCCGACGATCTTTGTGCTGGGAGAGGGGATCGGCAAGCGCGGCGGCAATTTCCGCACCACGGTCGGCCTGTACGAGCGCTTTGGCCCCGAGCGGCTGTGCGATACGCCCATCTGTGAACGTGGATTTGTGGGCCTGGCCTGCGGCGCCGCCATGACCGGCACGCGGCCGGTGGTGGATTTCATGTTTATCGATTTCATTCTGGACGCGGTGGGCGAGCTGGTGAACCAGATCGCCAAGATGCAGTACATGTCGAGCGGGCGGCTGCGCATGCCGCTGCTGCTGCGGGGTTGCATCGGTATTGGGCACGCCGCCGCCACGCACCACTCGACCAACGGTTATC
>JAIMBC010000197.1 GCA_023511675.1 Pirellulales bacterium | reverse complement strand
GGCCCCGCCGCGGGCGGCGGCGCCCCCGGCGAGGGGCTCCCGACCCTTGAACTCGAGAGGTCTTGGCCGGCCAGTGAACCGTGGATTACGAGCCGCCGCCACCGCCACCCGGCAGCGCATTGCCCACGCTGGTGAAGGTGCTGTTGGCACGCGTACCGATCGTCTGAATGGCCGTCAGGCAGACCACGATGATCAGGGCCAGCATCACGGCGTACTCGACCGCAGTGGGGCCATCTTCGGACACCAAGAAACGACGAACCTTATCGACCATGCGCAGCATGTACGTTCTCCAAAGGAAGCAACAAGAGAGTTTGGATCCTCAAGACAAATAATGAGGAGGGCATCTCGCCTTCCCCAGGGCAGCCTCCATGTGGCTTAAGAGCCGCCCCCGCCGCCCGGCAGGGCACTACCAACGCTGGTGAACGTGGTGTTCGCCCGCGTGCCAATGTTTCGAATGGCCGTCAGGCAGACCACGACGATCAGGGCCAGCATCACGGCGTACTCAACGGCAGTGGGGCCGTCTTCGCACACCAGGAAACGACGAATCTTATCGACCATACGCAGCATCTGCGTTCTCCAAGCCGATAGTGAACGACACAGCGAACCCTCGCGCCAGATGGTGCAGCCTCACTTGCCAAGCACAGCGCTGCCCCGCATGCGCAACGAGCCATGCTCCTCAGCGCAAGGTACGTGCCTTCACCAACACACTTAGGGAAAAGGAATCCACCTTACAGTAGCCTGCCGACGGCGAGAGCATGGATGAGTCAGGTCTGCCGCCTTGTGGCTGCCGCTCCAAGCGCTGCCGGTCAGCCCGGCAGGCAGCCAACACCAACGAACGTTCGTGTTGCTGCAATTGAAACCTAGGTCATGAGAGCCGTCTGTCAAATGCCGAAAACAAAAAAATGCTCTGGCACGGCCTGACCGCCGCAGATCGGCCAGGCAGCGCACGGACCAAGCACGCGGCGGAGCGGCAAGCGCACTGGCCAGGCAACGGAAACGCCCTACACTAATGTGGTGGGGCGCGGCGCGGGCCGGCCGGATCGTGATTCGCGTCGGCGCTGCGCAAGCCTCCCAGGCCCTGCGACGCATGGATTCAGACACGAACTGGCTGCACACCGCACTCGAAGTGCTTTCGACCGAAGCGGGCTGGCGCTACGCGCCGCAGGGCCCGCCGGCCTGCGAACCAGCGGCGCTGGCAGCACTGGCACTGGCGGGCCACGGCCGCCTCGATGCGGCTCGTTCGGCGTGCGACTGGCTGCTAGCACAGCAGGGCAGCGATGGCTCCGTGGGTGTCTACGCCGGCCAGGCCCAGCCCGGCTGGCCCACAGGTTGGGCGCTGTTGGCGTGGCACGCCTGGCAGCGCGGCGCGGCATCGCGCCATTTCCAGCAAGCCATCGATCGCGCGGCAGCATACCTGCTCGCGTGGGAAGGCAAGCCTCTGCCCCGCACTCCGGAAATGGGGCACAACACCATGCTCGTCGGCTGGCCCTGGGTCGAGCACACGCACTCCTGGAGCGAGCCGACCGCCATCAACGTGCTGGCACTGCGCGGCGTGGGCCAGGGCAGACATGCCCGTGTGCAAGAGGGTATCACGCTGCTGATCGACCGACTGCTCCCTCGGGGCGGTTGCAATTACGGCAACACGGTGGTGCTGGGACAAGAACTGCGGCCGCACGTGCAGCCCACGGGTCTGGTGTTGCTGGCACTCGCCCGACAGCCCACTGCCGACCCCCGCGTGGCCGCATCGCTCGACTGGCTGCACAGCGCGGTGCACGAGCGTCTGGCCGCCGGACCCCTGGCCTACGCATTGCTGGGGCTGGCGGCACATGATCGGCTGCCGGGGGAGTGGGCGGCCTGGCTGCCGGGGGCAGCAGCACGGGTGTGCGCCAGGTCGTGGGGGCGGCACGTACTGGCACTGTTGGCTCTGGCGGCACTGGCCGAGCGAAGCCCCTTGGTGGGCGTGCTGGAGGGCAGCGAGAGATGAAACATCTGCGTGACAGACGCGGACGGGGCGCGATGGATCGCCGTGCTGTTCTGGTGGGGGCATGTGCCACGGCGGCGGCCGGCGCGGCAGTGCTTCCCTGGCTGCGAGATCGCCAGGGGAAGGTACCGGTCTTCCTCGCGCGCCACCAGCGGTACGACGGCTCGGTGGAACGTACCATCCGCGACGGCTTGCTCGCCACGGGCCTGGAGCCTGAGGGCCTGCGCGGCAAGCGGGTGCTGCTCAAGCCCAACATGGTGGAGCCTTCGCGATTAGCGCCCCACATGACGACGCACCCCGCTGTGCTGTTGGCCGCGGCCGAGGTCTTCCGCGGCTGGGGCGCTCGCGTGGTGGTGGGCGAGGCGCCCGGCCATGTGCGCGACACGGAACTGGCGTTGGAGGAATCCGGCTTGGGAGAAGCGCTCGCCGCGGCCAAACTGGAATTCGCAGACCTGAACTACGACGAGGTGGTGTGGGTCAAGAACCAGAGCCGCGTCTCGCCGCTCGCCGGCCTGTACTTGCCCAGGAGCGTGGCCGAAGCGGATCTGGTGGTGAGCCTGCCCAAGCTCAAGACGCACCATTGGGTTGGCGTGACGCTGTCTCTGAAGAACATGTATGGCACGCTGCCGGGCATCATGTACGGCTGGCCCAAGAACGTGTTGCATCATGCGGGCATTCCCGAAACGGTGATTGACATCAACGCTGCCTTGCCGCCCACCGTGGCTGTGATCGACGGAATCGTGGGCATGGAGGGAGACGGCCCGATCATGGGCACGCCCAAGCCGATGGGGATCATCGCCGTGGGTACAAATCTGACGGCGTTGGATGCCACCTGCACGCGCGTGATGGGCTTCAACCCGCAGGCTGTGCGCTATCTCGAGCTGGCACGCGGGAGGCTAGGGCCGATCGAGGATGAGCAGATTGTGCAGCGGGGCGAGCGCTGGCAGGCGGTGCGTGCTGTTTTCCAGATCCTCGACCGAGAGCATTTGCGGCCGCTGAGAACGCCGGAGCCTGGGGTGCTGACATCGTAGCGGCGTCTCCCGCGCGAGGCGAGCGAGCTAGGCAAGCCTGTAGAGCCGGCGGGCGTTCTCGGCAAACAGCTTGCGTTGGTCGGCCTCGCTGCGCTGGCATACGATGGCCCGCAGCGCCTCGACCCACTGGCGCAGGCTGGCTGCCAACGTGCAGACCGGCCAATCGCTGCCGAACACCACCCGATCTGGCCCAAAGCAATCAAGCGTGTGATTGATAATCGGTGCCAGGTGATCAACCGACCAGCGGCCGCCTGCGCCCGAGGCGATGATCCCCGAGATCTTGGCGGCCACCTGTTCTCGCTCTGCCAGCCGGGCGATGTCCCGGCGCCACGGGTCGAGATCCTCTTCCAGCACGCTGGCGTTGCCGCAATGGTCGAGCACGAAGCGCGTGTCGGGGCACAGGTCGACCAGCCTGGCGGCATCGGCCAGTTCGGCGGGCCGCAGGCAGAGTTCGAAGTGCCACCCTACTTCACCGAGCATCTGGATACCACGCACGAAGGAGCGCTCGAGCATGTAGCCGCGCGGGGTAGCGGGCGTGTGCAGCACCTGCCGCAGGCCGCGGATGTAGGGGTTCTCGCGATGTTGCCGCAGGTAGTCGGCGAAGCGCTCATCGGCGGGGCGGCCCGAGACGACCATGGCGGCCAGCGGTCTCTGCTGCTCTCGGCAGAGGGTGGTGACATATTCGATTTCGGCAGACTGCTGCTCGGGCCGTACGTCCACCTCCATGTAGACGCACTGTTCGAAAGGCAGGTCTGCGGCGGCCTCGCGAAAATGCTCCAGCAGGTAGGAGCGGTCGAGCGGCGTGCCCGGCTCGATCCAATCAAGGCGGAACCGCTCGAGATCCCATAAGTGCAGGTGGGTATCGACGATGGGCCACTGCTTTTCCGATGGCGCGGAGGCGTCGGCATGCAACCACGCGGGCAAGGCCGCACACCCCAGGGCGGCCGCGGCGCCCTGGCGCAAAAGCGTGCGTCGCGAAGCGGAAGGCGTACGCAGGAACATGGGCATCAATGGATCTGATAGACAAAGTTCCCCTGGGCGTCGGCAGTGACGTGCACTTTCTGGATGGCACGGCCCTCCGCCATGCGGGTGAGGAATTCGCGTGACACCTCGGGCAGCAAGGTACGGGTAAGGATGTGGTCCACGTTGCGGGCACCGCTTTCCACTTCGGTGCAGCGTGCGGCGATCGATTGGACAAGTGCATCGTCGTAGGAGAACTCGGCGTTGTGGTTCTCGGCCAACCGGGCGCCGATGCGACTGAGCTGCAAGCGGATGATCTGCCGCATCACGTCGTCGCTGAGCGGGTAGTAGGGGACCACGGTCAACCGGCCAAGAAAGGCAGGCTTGAACACCTTGAGCAGGGCGGGCCGCAGCGCCTCGGCCAGTCCGATGGGGTCGGGCCTGGTTTCCGGGTCCGCGCAGAGTTTCATGATCTCGTCCGTGCCCACGTTCGAAGTGAGCAAGATCACCGTGTTCTTGAAGTCGATCTCCCGCCCTTCGGCGTCTTCCAGGATGCCCTTGTCGAACACCTGGAAAAAGAGTTCCAGCACATCCGGGTGTGCCTTCTCCACCTCGTCCAGCAGCACCACGCTATAGGGCTTGCGGCGTACCGCCTCGGTAAGCACGCCTCCCTCTCCATACCCGACATAGCCGGGCGGAGAGCCCTTCAGCCCGGAGACGGTATGCGCCTCCTGGTACTCAGACATGTTGATCACCACCATGTTCCGCTCGCCGCCATAGAGCAGGTCGGCCAGGGTGATGGCGGTCTCGGTCTTGCCCACGCCGCTGGGCCCCACCAGCATGAACACGCCCACGGGACGCCTCGGGTCGACCAGATTAGCACGCGCCGTGCGGATCCTCTGGGCGATCGCCTCCAGCGCGTGAGACTGGCCGACGATCCGTTCCTCCATCCGCTCTTTCAGCGTGAGCACCGTGCGGATCTCGTCCGCCAGCATCTTGCCGACGGGGATGCCCGTCCAGCCGGAAACCACCTCGGCAATCGTCTGGCTGTCGACGCACACTTGCATCAAGGGACGCTCGCCCTGTACCTGCTTGAGTTCCGCGTTGAGCCGCTCCAGTTCTGCCCGCAGGTTGCCCACCTCGGCAGCGGAGAGTGGAGCCGTGGCGGGCTGCGGCGCCTGAGGCGAGGCAGCGCCTGCCGGTGCCTGAGTCGCCGCAGACTGGGCCGACTGGGATGCGGGCGGATGCGGATTGGCCACGGCAGCAGCGGCTGCCGCCGAGGCGGGCCGGCTGAGGGCGGCCTCGGCTTCCGCATGGGCTTCGAGGCGCTGGCGGATTTCACGGATGCGCTGGACGAGGGCGGCTTCGCGTTGCCAGCGGTCTTCCAGTTGGGCGAGTTCGGCCTCGGCCTTGGCTTTGGCCTCCGTGAGCGCTGCGATTTGCTGCTGGTGGGGGGCGCCCAGGGCGGCCTCCCGATGCAGGACGCCGAGCTGCACGCTCAGGCTCTCGATCCGGCGGCGGAGATCTTCTACCTGGGACGGCGTGGCCCCCTGGCCGATGGCCACGCGGGCGCAAGCCGTGTCCAGCAAGCTCACCGACTTGTCGGGGAGCTGGCGGCCGGTGATGTAACGGTGAGAGAGACGCACGGCATCGCGAATGGCCTCGTCCAGCACGCGCAGGCCATGGTGCTTTTCCAGAGTGGTGGCGAGGCCGCGCATCATGATCGTGGCGGCCTCTTCGCTGGGTTCCTCGACCTTGACCACCTGGAAACGCCGTGCCAGGGCCGCGTCTTTTTCAAAGTACTTCTTGTATTCGCTCCAGGTGGTGGCGGCGATCGTGCGCAGCTCCCCACGTGCCAGTGCCGGCTTGAGCAGGTTGGCCGCGTCTCCCTGGCCGGCCTGCCCTCCCGCGCCGATCATGGTGTGCGCCTCGTCGATGAACAGAATCACTGGCTGCGGAGAGGCCTTCACCTCCTGGATCACACTCTTCAAGCGGTTCTCGAACTCCCCCTTCACGCCGGCGCCCGCCTGCAACAAGCCCAGATCCAGCACACGCAGCGATACGTTCCGCAGCGGCGCCGGCACGTCGCCGGCGGCAATCCGCAGGGCAAAGCCTTCCACCACCGCCGTCTTGCCGACGCCCGCCTCACCCGTCAGGATGGGATTGTTCTGGCGGCGGCGGGTGAGAATGTCGATCACCTGGCGGATCTCGAAGTCGCGCCCCAATACGGGGTCGATCTGTCCCTGGCGGGCACGCAGCGTGAGGTCCGTGGTGAACTGGTCCAGGGCGGGGGTCTTGCCGGCGGGTGCGGCGGGCGCAGCGCCATCTGCGGCCAGTGCGGCTTCCTCTTCGCTGCTGCCGGCGCAGACGTCGCGGAGGTCGCGGGCGAGCACGTCCGTGGAGATGCGTTCCAGATCGGGAACGCTATCGCGAATCAGCCGGGAAAAGTCCGGCCGGGTCAAGAGGGCCAGCAGCAAATGGCCGCTGCGGACGCTGGGGGCGGAGAACTCGATGGAGGCGAGCAGCCAGGCTTCCCGGATCAGCTCGACCACCATTTCGGCCAGGGCGGGGCTGCGCGCGTTGCCCGTTTTCATGCGGTCGATGGCGCGCGTCAGATCGCGGGTGACGCGGGCACTTTCGATCTCGAAGTGGCGCAGCAGCCGCGCCAGGTCCGTGTCGGAATACTCCAGCAACTTCAGCAGCCAGTGCTCCACCTCCACGAAGTAGTTGCTTCGCGAGAGGCACAGGCCGGCGGCACTCTCCAGTGCCGAACGCGTGGTCTGATTGAGGCGGGAGATGAGCGATTTCAGGTTGCGTTGCACGGACTGGGCTCCTTATGGCAGGCAGCAACATGGCACGTGCGCCCCGCGGCGCTGTGCGACTAATCATCTTGGGGAGTAAACACGGCATCTGCAACATCTGTGGAGAAGGGGGCATTGTGGACCCAGGCATCCCAGCCCAGGCGGACGCTGCCGGCCGGTGCCTGCGGCAGCACGCAGCCCGGTACCTCCGGCCCCCGCAGCACAAGCTGCACGTCGAAGTCGAATTCCTGCCCTACATACAACCGCGTCAGGTGTACCAGCGGCTTGAAGGCCGGCCCGCTGGGGACGAACGTGCGAAACTGGGCATAACTGAGCGGTCCGATGCGGAGGCGAAACTTGCTCTGCCGCTCCCAGACGCGGGAGCCTGCGACGGCTCCCCGCCCCAACCCTCCGCCGTCCTGGCCCACGGCGGCGCGGCGGCCGCCTCCCAATGAGGTCTGGTGCTCCTCTTCCAACAGCAGCCACTGACCGCAGAATTGCACCACCTGCACCGGGACGCCAAAGTAGTCCTCCAGCAGGCGTTCCAGGCCGATCGCCGAGCGATGGCGCTGGGCGAACAGGCCGGCGTAGAAGCGCAGCGTGTCGTCGGCGATTTGGCGGCGCGGTTCCAGGCGGCGGCGTTCTCGCGTGCGGTAGCGCAAGGCCGGCACGCCCAGGCCGATCAGATCCAACAGCATCTGCCCTGGTGCGTCGAGCCGGCCTCGCTCTTCCAGCACGAACCAGCGCCATCGCTCCGGTCCCGCGGCACGCTGCTCGCGGCCCTGGATCGCGGCCAGCTCGTAGCGGATGCAGCACTGGTATTTCTCCCATGCCCGGTAGAAAAGGCTGATCAGGCGATGGTGGAACAGATCCAGGAAATCGCGCAACGTGTAGTCACGCCGCCGCATGCGGTCGAGGATGAACTGCGCATAATGGTCGGGCAGCGGCGCGGGAGATGCCCCGGCCAGCGACAGGAAGTTGCACACCAGTTCGGGCGCCCGCCCCGGCGGTCCCGGCAGCATTTCGTACAGGGCGCTGGCTGGCATTTCCAGCGTGATCCGGCCGCGAAAACGGCAAACCTCCTGCTCCGGATCCGCATCGCGCCCCACCGGTTCCCGATCCGGAAACAGCCGCTGCAAGACACGCACCGCCTGAAAAAAATCGAAACGGTACGTCTCGACCAGCAGTTGTTCTGCCAGGGAGCCGGGCGGCACCTCCAACGCTTCCTGTGCCGTAAGCGTACTCACAGCAGCGTCTGCTCCCCAGCTCGAAAGGGAAATCGCTCCAGCAAGCGGTTGCCCTGCTTGACCCGCGCGACCAACCGCGTCACCGAGTTGATCGACGCGTACAGCCCCAGAAAACGATCCAGCACGCAGGCAAACAGGTACATGCCCGTGCCCACGTATTTCTCCTCGTCCAGCTCGATTTCCACCTCCACCCCGCGGCAAAAGCCCAACGCAGTGCCGTCCGAGATGGGCGCCACGGTCCGGCGGCTGGCCACCCGCACAATCCCTTCCACGTGTTGGCTGGCCACACGGTTCTCCGCCGGGGCATACAAGCGGAGGATCTCGCGCAGGGCCTCGGCGCCGTCTTCCTCATCGGTGATGGAAAGGTGGTTGAGGGCCAGATGGGAGATCAATCGCCAGCGCGCCTCGGCAAAGGGCACGCGAATGCTGGCGGTCGGCGGCACCAGCGGCACAATCCGCCGCAAGGGGGCTTGCCCTTCCAGTTCGAAATCCCACGTGGCGCCCCCGCCCATGTGCAAGCGAGCGGGCAGCTCTCGGTTGGAGCAGGTCGTCTTGACGTACAGCACGTCCGTGGGCGGTTTGCGCGGGTTGAACGCCAGGTCGACCAGCGAGAGAGAAACGTTGGTGCCGGGGTCGTCGCGCAGCAGGCTGGGGCGGCGGTGGGCCAGCCAATAGGTTTGTTGTTTCGGGTCGCTGCCGTGCCGCAAGGAGTAGAGGGGATGGTAGGGGATGGTCTCGCCCGTCTGGCGGTTGATCGATTCGACCGAGTCGATGGAGTAGATCTCCATGCCCTGGGGATAGGCATCATACGGTTGGACGTCGTACTCGGTGCGCAACTGCTTGACGTCCACGGGGCTAGCGGTCTGCGAAAACAGGTTGACCACGGGCGTACAGCCCAGGCGGAAGGTTTCGGCCGTGACGCGTGGTTCGGGCGGCGGTTCGGCACGATCGAGGTAGAGCTGCAACTCCACACGGTCGGCAAACGGCTGGCGACGTAACGCTTCCAGGCCGGTGAGATCAAAGAACAGGAACTTCCGCGGGAAGGCAAAGTACTCGGTCAGCAGCCGGTAGCCGAGGAAGGAGCGGTGGCTGTAAGGGAGCAGGCCCTCATCGCGGCCAAAGCCCACAGGCTGGATCGTGCCCTTGGTTAGCCAGACACGCGGCCCAACGCTGCTGGGAGCTTGCCAGGCCACGCGGAGGACATGGCGAAAGATCAGCTCGTACAGCTTGTGGGCCAGCGGCGCATCGCCGCTGATGTAAAAGCGCAGGCGGTGGAGTTCCAGCTCCGCAAGCTGCATGCCATCGGCCACGCGCAGTTCAATCCGCAGCATGGCCTTGGACTCTGCCAATTGACTGGCGGGATAGGGCTCCGTGGAGAAAGGGGGAGTTTCATAGCGGGCGCGCACCACCTCGAGCGGCCAGAGCGTCACCGGATACGCGGTGCGGAAGCGGCAGCGCAGGCCGCCCGTGCCGGCCACGGGCGGCGACTGCAACTGGCTGCCTCGCGGCAGGCAAAAACCTTGGGCAAGCTGGCACCGCACCGGGTCCACGTCGAACTGGACCAAGGCCATCGCGGGGACCGGCGCCAGGTAGTGGGGATAAAGGGTTTGCAGCAGGGCTTCGGTGATCTCGGGAAACTCGTCCTCGATCTTGGCGCGGATGCGTGCCGTGAGAAAGGCGAAGGACTCGATGAGCCGCTCCACGAGCGGGTCCTTCGATTCGCCGGTTTCGTCACTGACCAGCAGGCGTGCCGCGATCGCCGGCCGCTGGCGGGCGAACTCCGCGGCCAGACGCCGGATGTACCGGAGTTCATCTTCATACAGCAGATCCAGCGGCCGCGCCACCCTACGTTCCCTCCACGCGGCACTGCCGCTGCTCCGGATCAACCTGGGAGGCGAAGCGGACGCTCTCCAGGTAGGGTTCCACACCGATCACGCCCTCGATGGACAGCTTCAGGGTGCGGTGCTGCTCGTCGGGTATCTCGTCCAGCCGCACGTAGACATTGTGGATCCGCGGCTCAAAGCGGCGAATGCACTGTTCGACCCGCCAGCGGAAGTCCTCCTGCTGCTCGTGCGTGCCCAGATTCAAGGTGGAGAAGTCCGCCAGGCCGTAGGCGAGCACCGAATCGGCGATTTCGGGGAACTGTTCGGCCAGTTCCGCCTCGGGGCGGGAAGGGCGGGTGTTGAGCAAGTTCTCCAGATCGCGGCGGATCGATTGGGTCAATTCGCGCCAGGTGGTCCAGCGCTCGGTGCGCGGCCGGTCCAGGCCATCCGCCGTCTCGTCCACCAGCCGTTCCAACAAGGGCCGCACCAGCGCCGTCTGTTCAGGAAGCGGCGGCATCCATCGTCTCCCAGCATCAGTTCACCAGCAGCAGATTTTACACCCTGCCGCAGGTGGCCCATGGCAGCACGGCTGCCGTGCCCCGCGGACCCGACCCAAAGGCCACATCCCCGGCTGTGCGGACCGCTGCCAGCCAAGCGCTTTAGCCAGCTTGCGGACCGAAAACCACCTCGCGGCAATCCAGTAATCCTACCATGCCCTCGCCGGCACGTGGGGCCTGCGCACCTGCTGCCACGTCGCTGGACGATTCGCTCGGCCCGTGCGCCTCGGGGCCTCCAAACAGCAGCGTGTGGGCACCCATCCCTAGCGTGATACCGCCGTCGAGGGTTCGCCAATCGGTTAACTTTCCCAGCCGCAGGCGATCGTCCGCCAGCTCGTGAGTGCCGGGATAGAGCACTGGCGTGTAACCGCTGCGGTGGGAGCCATCTACCAGCTCCAGCCGCACGGCGGCCCAGATCAAGTCCCGAGCCCGCTCGGGCTTGAGCACCTGCAACGCCCGCACTTGTTCCAGGGGCAGCCAGATGTAATCTCGCTGAATGATCAGCTCCAACACCGGCGCCAGCAGGTCGTCGCCGTCCCGCACGTCCTCACACGCCTGGCCGTTGATCACGGCCGACAGGGGGGCACGCTGCGCCTCGGCCTGGTCCAGCTCCTCGCGGCAAGCGGCAAACTCGCTACGGGCCATATGCGCACATGCCTGCACATACCGGGCCATGTAGGCCGGTGGGTCCAGCAGGAATTGAGGTGCCAGTCCCTCCGCGAACACCCTGCGGCGGATTCGCTCGGCGTGCAGGATGTTGCGATACACCTGCACGGCCCACTCGGCGTCCGCGGTCTGCGTTGCCAGCGCGTCGAGCTGCTTCTCGGCCCGGTCCAGCTCGCCGGCGAAGGCCAGCAGTTCGAACAGGAAGGTACGACGGCCGGCATCGGCCGGCCTGGCGCGGACAGCCTCC
>JAIMBC010000196.1 GCA_023511675.1 Pirellulales bacterium | reverse complement strand
TCGTAACAAGGTAGCCGTAGGGGAACCTGCGGCTGGATCACCTCCTTTCTAAGGATTCCAGCGCCAGCCACCGGCTGGCGCCACGCCCGGCGGCGCTCGCCGCCGCCTGGCTACCAAAAATGTGGAGACGATCTGCCAGCCCTCTTTGGGGTCGCCTGCCTCCGCAGGCAACAACCAGTCCTGTCAAGCAAAAACCCGCCCGGCCTCAAGCCGTGGCGGGTTTTTTGTTGCGCCCCCCCTCACGAAACGCCCTCTCACAACCATGCCGCCGCCTGCAGTCCCCCCGCAGCCCTCACGTTCGCCTCTGGCCGCCTCTACGGCACCTCAGGCCCAGCTTCTACCCCCTCTGCCGCTTGCACCAGCTCCGCCAACAGCTCCATCGGCAGACCCACCACGTTCGTCTCGCTTCCCTCCAAAATCTCCAACCAGCCCAACCGGTCCTGGTACCCGAATGCCCCCGCCTTCCCCTCCCAGAGGCCGCTGGAGAGGTACTCTTCGAGCTGTTCATCCGAGATCGGCGCCATCCGCAACCGAGTCACAGCCACGGCCACTCGAGGTTGCCCGTGCGGCAGCGGCCAGACGCACAGCCCGCTGTATACTTCCTGCTCGCAGCCCCGCTGCCAACGCAGCATTTCGCGGGCATCTTCCACGTCGCGGGGCTTGCCCAGAATGCGGCCGCGGCAAGCCGCCACCGTATCGCAGGTGAGCAGCACGCCTGACTGGATGCCTGCCGCTACGGCGCGCGCTTTCTGCAAGGCAAGGCGTGCCACCAGTGCCTCGGGAGCCTCGCCGGCCTTGGCCGATTCTTCAGCATCTGCTGGCAGCGGCAGGACCTCAAAGGAATAGCCGTACTGTGCCAGCAGTTCCCGGCGGCGGGGAGAGCTGCTGGCCAGGATCAGTCGCACCTGCGAGGGGTCGCCAGGGTGTGGAAGCGGCAAGTGCTCCATGGGCGGCATTAAGATAATCTAGGCATGCGACGTGTGCCACCCCAACAGAGCGGCAGCGTGGGCACAGCGCCTGGGAGCGAGACAACCCCTTGCTGCCAACCGCTCGCGACTGGCGCACGTTGCTTCCGGAGCACGCCCGTGGCACTGCAAGTCCTGTACGAAGACAATCATCTGCTAGCCGTATCGAAGGCGGCGGGCCTGGCCACGATGGGCGTACAGCCCGGCACCCCCAGTCTATTGCAACAGGCCAAGGAGTACCTGGCGCGCAAGTATCGCAAGCCGGGAAACGTGTACCTGGGCACGGTAAGCCGGTTGGATGCGCCTGTGACGGGCGTGGTGCTATTTGCCCGCACGTCCAAGGCAGCGCGACGGCTGGCAGAGCAGTTCCGCGGCCGCACCGTGGAGAAGTGCTACTGGGCGCTGGTGGGACAACGCGTCTGGCCGGCCGAGGGCCGCCTGATCGATTGGCTGATACGCCACGAGCGCGGCCGGAAGGTGCTCGCCACCGGTCCCACCGCCAGAGGGGCACAACAGGCCGTCCTGCACTATCGTCTGCTGGGACAGGTGGCCGATGTGTGGCTGCTGGAAGTGCGCCCTGAGACTGGCCGCAAGCACCAGATCCGCGTCCAGCTTGCGCGGCACGGCTATCCGATCGTGGGAGACTTCAAATACGGCAGTCGACAGCCCTTCCCCCAGGGCATTGCCTTGCACGCGCGCAGCCTCGCGTTTACGCATCCCGTAAGCCACCAGCGCATCTCGCTCGTGGCTCCGCTCCCCCCCTCCTGGCGCAAGCTCGGAATCGAGGAGCAAGGGTGACAGGCATGCACACGCCGCGGAGGCCCAGCACCCGCTGCCGCCGCGCGGCTAGCGCAGCGATCCCACCAGCGCCACGGCCAGCGCGCAGACGGCCAGCACCGCTCCCACTCCGATCAATACCTTGACCCACAGTGCTAGCTCGTTGGAACGGAGGGCGTAACGGTAATGCTCGTAATCGATTGGCGGCGGCGGTAACGTTTCATCGATGGCCGACGACAGCGACGCCGTGCCCACACTGATCTGGCTTGGGCTTTCTCCCAAGCCAGGCTCTTCCGCCGCCTGCCCAAAGAAACCGGGCTCCGTGTCCTTGAGGGGGTGGTCCTCCCCCGTGCCGGCCGGATGGCCACCCCGCGGCACCATAATACCGCGATCCTTCTCATTGAAAGCAATGGGCGCCCGCACGCTAGGAATATCGGCACCCTGCAGCGCGGTTGAGGCAGCCTTTACGTTCGCGTACGGCGGAATCACGCCCACAAACCAAGGCGCCAGCCGCTCCACCACCTCTGCCGCCGTCTGGATTCGTTCTTCCGGATTCTTGGCCATCATCGCCGCCATCACGTCGACAAACGCATCATCCAGGTCCGGGTTCAACCGGCGAGGATCGAGAGGCGGTACCGAGCAGTGGGCACGCGCCTTATCCTTTGCAGTTCCCCCAGGAAAGGGCACCTTGGCCGTTACAGCGTAGTAGAGGGTGCATCCTAGCGAGTAGATATCCAGAGCGGGCGTCAGCCTGTCTGGCGTGAGGATCTGCTCGGGAGCCAGGTAATCTGCGGTCCCGATTACCTTGCCGTCGCCGAGCTGCTGGGAGTCGCCAAAGTGGCCGGCCAAGCCCAGGTCGGAGACCTTCGTTACCCCTTCCGGGGTGACCAGGATATTACCCGGCTTGACATCACGGTGCAGCAGCCCGCGCTGATGGGCGTGTTCCAGGCCACGAGCAGCCTGCGTGATGATTGACGCCGCGGCCTGCATGCTCAGCCTGCCGTGGCGGCGGATCCAGCGGCGCAGATCGGTCCCGGGCACATACTCCGTCACCAGGAAATGGACGCTGCCGTCTTGCCCGGCATCATATGCCCGTACCAGGTTCTCGTGGTCAAGCTGCGCCTGGGCGCGAATCTCGCGGATAAAGTTCTCGATGGCCTCCGGCGTCGACTTGTGTCGGGGCAGCACCTTGATCGCCACCACGCGCCCCATCAGGCGGTGTTCGGCCTTGTACACCTCTCCCATCCCGCCCCGGCCGCAGGAGTCGATCACAAAGTATGGCCCCAACTGGAACTTGGTGCGCCCAGCTCGAAGTTGCTCCGCCTGCCAGCGATTCAGCCTCCCTAGCTCGACCAACTTGTGCGCCAGCCGCTCGTCGCTAATGTGCTTGAACGGCTTCTTTGCGCCAGCGCGGATCGCTTCCAGCGCCTCGTCGATCTCCTCCTGGGTGAGCAGGCCGCTCATCAGAGCCGATTTCTGGAATACCGAACTGGACAAGGCAGGACTCGCACTTCCGCCGGCTGTTTCCCCTACAACCCGCCTCTACGCTGCTCAACGGCGGCCAGGAACCGCCTGGGGGGCACCCCCTAACCACTAGAGATTACCTATCCGAACCGCCGGCGCCAAGTAATTCGCTCACAGGAACGGGTCTGCCCCTCGGCACTCGCCGCACGACTGGCATTGCCGCCAGGTTGTAGCAGGCAAATCCGGCGGGCATGCACCGGCCGCTTCAAGCAGCCCAGTCTCGGGTGCTGCCCGTCGCGCAGGCAGCAGCCCCCACGCGCCCGCCACCATGCCGGAGCGTGCCCGCGCCGGAAAAAGAACTCAAAGGTCGCTATCTGCCCACGCGGTGGATAAGGCAGAACCACAGCAGCGTGCAGACGAGCTGCATCGGCCCAAGGTACTGGCATGGGTTGTTCTCGTAGCGAACCAGAAGAGCGCGGCATTCGGCACGCCAACCGAGCGTACGTTCGACAGCCCCGCGGCGCGACCCTTGCTTGCTCGTGCCAGACGAGTCGCTGCTTTCCTCGCCGCTGCAAAGGATGCACAAGCTGCTACCCGTGCGGCGCCTCCGCCTGGGGCCCGGCCTTGCCCGAGCTCATGGACGATCTGGCGCCAGCTCGTCGCGCCCTGCACGGTCTGTCTCGCGCGGTGCTTCGGACATACCCCACACCTCGTGCAGCAGCTTGTACAACTCGGGATCGTGCTGCTTCAGTTCCGCCCGTACGAACGGGTAGAAGTCGTTGGTGCCGAAGAACGCCTCAGTGGCCTCTGCAAAGTACTCCTGCACATTGGTCAGGGCATAGGCACGCTCCTGCCGGCCATTGATGCGCAGCACAGAGGCGTAGCGTCCCTCCGCAGCGGCGCGTTCGAAGCAGGCCTTGAGTCCCACATGATCCAGTCCCAGCACCTGATGGTGGTACGCATGGGCCAGCTCGTGCAGCACCATCCAGGGCTGATCGTGAGTCCAACTGAGAAAATTGCGGCAGTTGGCCAGCTCGACCGCGCCGGCCTTCTCGGGATTCATGCCCTGCTCGCGCAGCCAGTCCGCCGAGAGGTGGTAACACATGCAGGGGTGCCGCGGATGGGCCAGTTCTACCCAAATCGGCACCGCTTGCAGGCGGCCAAGCGCAGGCTCGGGCACCACGCGGCGGATGCGGTACAGATGATCTTTCAGCAGCTCCAATGTTTGCTCGGCCAGGGATGCGTGCTCTTCGCGCAGGAGCTGCTGGTGTACCAGTACCAGCCACCCCTCCATCCGCCGCTCTTCATAGGCGGAACGCGGATCCCAGGGCGGCGGCTCCTGCGACTCTTCCCCGCGCGCCGCAGGCGCAACCGCCAGCAGCAATGCACCGCAGGCAAACCATCCGCCCCAGCACTTGAAACCAGCACGGCGCGTGCTTCGAGCAGCTTGAAGCAGCAGCATGATCAACTCATCCGACTCGCGGTGGGGGATGCACAGCGACGTTTGTGCCTGGCAGCGGGAACTGCCAGCATGGGCAACCTCCTCGCACCAGGCAGTATTGCCTGATGTGCCGCGTTTGACAATCCTGATGGCGGAGCCGACCAACAGATGCCAGACCACCCATGCACGCACTTGTGACAGGCGCCACGGGATTCCTCGGCCGGTATATCGCCCAGCAGCTACTCGCGAGCGGGGCCCGTGTGCGCGTCCTCTGCCGCCGCGAGGACGCGGCCCTTGCTTCCGCCGGAGCCGCGCTGGTGCAGGGAGACCTGCGCGAGGCGTCGCAGGTGCATGCGGCCTGCGCGGGCGTGGATGTGGTGTTCCACGTGGGAGGCGTGGCCGGTATCTGGGGGCCGTGGCGGCACTTCTATGAAGTGAATGTGCTGGGGACACAGGCCGTGATCCAGGGCTGCCTTGCGCATGGCGTCCGCCGGCTGGTGTACACCAGCAGCCCGAGCGTCACGTTCACGGGAGCAGACCAATGCGGCATCGACGAAAGTGCTCCCTACGCCGCACGCTGGCTGTGCCACTACCCACGTTCCAAGGCCCTGGCAGAACAAGCGGTGCTGGCGGCCAATGGCCGCAATGGCTTGCTGACGTGCGCCTTGCGTCCGCATCTCATCTGGGGGCCGGGAGACCGTCATCTGGTGCCTCGGCTGATCGAGCGGGCACGCCGAGGCCAGTTGCGCCGTGTGGGAGGCGGGCGCAACCTGATCGACATGGTCTATGTGGAGAATGCCGCTGAGGCACATCTGCGTGCCGCCGAGGCGCTCGTTGCCGGTTCGCCCGTTTGCGGCCAGGCCTACTTCATTAGCCAGGGGGAGCCGGTGCGCTGCTGGGAGTGGATAGATACCATCCTCGCCTGCGCCGGGCTGGAGCCGGTGCGCCGCGGCATATCTGCGCGGGCGGCCTGGTGGGCGGGCTGGGCCTGCGAGGCCGCCTGGACGCTCTTGCGTCTGCCCGGTGAGCCGCGGATGACCCGCTTCCTGGCCTTGCAGCTTGCTCGCTCTCATTACTTCTCGATCGAGCGTGCCCGCCGAGACTTCGGCTACCGGCCGCGCGTGAGCACGGCCGACGGCCTGCGCCGCCTGGCGGCATGGTTGCAGGCCCCAGCCCCCCATGCGCCTTCTCCCGCGCACCTCCCCCAGCCTGAAGGCCGCACATGACGCTCCATCTGCTTCTGGCCTTGCCTTCATTTCTCCATCTGGCCGCGGTTGGCCTGGCCACGGTGGGGCCGCTGTGGTGCGTTTGGCTGCGCTGGTACGCCGCGCGCAGCCGCGAGCAGGCCGTAGACCAGCTTGCTCGCCGGCTGGCGGTACATTCCACCGCCGCCTTGGCGGTGGGCATGGCGCTGGGCGGCGTGCTCCTGGGCGCCGTGTGGCTTTTGCCCCAGGGCGGTTTCTTTCGAGGTGCACGCCTGGTTCCTCCCAGCCGCTTCTGGTTCGGCGCCGTCGAGGCGGCCTTCTCGCTTTTCTGCCTGGCAGGGTACTGGCTGTGGTGGCCCGGCGGCCATCGCAGCCTCTTCCACCGCCTCGGCCACGCCATGCTGGCACTGCTGGGCACCACGAATCTGGCCTATCACTTTCCCACTCTGTTTGCCGTTGCCAATCTCTACGCGGCCCAGCCGGAACTGGCCGCGGAAGGCTTCCGGCAAGCCATGCTGCACCCCGAGGTGCCCGCCCGCACCGTGCATTTTCTGCTGGCTGCCGTGCTGCTATCAGGACTTTGGATGTGCAGCCTCGCTGGCCGCGGCCAGGGCGAGCCGGGCCTCTCACGCATGGTCGCCGTGGCAGCGCGAGGAGTGCTCGCCGCCAGCGTGCTGCAAATCGTCTCCGGCGCCGCGCTGCTGGGTGCGCTCGCCCCCAGCGCGCGCGATGCCCTGCTGGGAGCCTCGCTGCCCGCCACCGCCTTGCTGGGACTGTCTGTCATGGCCACGGTGCTCCTCTTGCACCGGCTGGCCGCCCTGTCTCTGGGAGATGCCAGTGTTGACCTGCCACGACACGCACTCTGGCTGGTGGCCGCGATCATGCTCCTGATGTGCGCCGCACGCCAGGTGCAGCGGGTACATGCCGCAGCCTTTGCAAACGCCGTTCCGCGCGGAGAGCCGGCCCGCCTGCCGCCTGGCACGCTCAGCACCCCCGCACAGGACACGCCGCGCACGCCAGACTTGCCCCCCGACACGCCGTGCGCGCCGGCGCCGCGCAGCCCGGCCTGCTTGCCCTCTGCCCCGCCCCAAGTTAGCCTAACTCTTGCCACGGCCCGCAGCAGGGCCGCGTTCCCGCCTTACGCCCACAACCTGCCGCCTGCTCTAGGAGGGTTCGCATGAGCCGACTCACACGCCGCCAGTTGCTCGAGAACTCGCTCATTGCAGCCACTGCCGCCCTGGCTGGCCGCGCGGTGCCGACCGCCGCCCGCGCTGTTGAAAACACCAGCCCCAACGAGCGCCTGAACGTGGCCGTAGTGGGCGTGCGCGGCCAGGGACGCAGCCACCTGCACGCCTACGCACGGCGGCGGGACACGCTGGTCACGTACGTGTGCGACGCCGATGCCGAGGTTGGCCAGTCGCGTGCCGACGAGGTCGAGAAAATTCAGGGCTTTCGCCCACGCTTCGTGCAAGACGTGCGCGAGCTGCTCGACGACGCCGAGGTGCACCTGGTGAGCACGGCCACCCCCAACCACTGGCACGCCCTGGTGAGCATCTGGGCCATGCAGGCCGGCAAGGACGTGTATGTCGAGAAGCCGTGCAGCCACAACGTGAGCGAAGGCCGCCGCATGGTGGAAGCGGCGCGCAAGTATGGCCGCATCTGCCAGATCGGCACGCAGTGCCGCTCCATGGCAGCCACCCGCGCCGCCATCGAGTATGTACACTCCGGCAAGATCGGCCAGGTGAAGCTGGCACGCGGCCTGTGCTACAAGCCGCGAGGCTCCATCGGCCCACGCGGCATATACGCCGTGCCCTCCAGCGTCGATTACAACCTCTGGCTGGGCCCCGCACCCCAACGCCCGCTGGAACGCCCCAACCTGCATTACGACTGGCATTGGATCTGGGACTACGGCAACGGAGACCTGGGCAACCAGGGCATCCATCAGATGGATATTGCCCGCTGGGGCCTGGGGCTGGACCGCCTCAGCAATGCGGTGTTCAGCTACGGCGGCCGCCTCGGCTACCAGGACGCCGGAGAAACCGCCAACACCCAGGTGATCTATCACGACTACGGCGACCGGACGCTGGTCTTCGAAGTCCGCGGCCTGGCCACCGATTCCCTGCAGGGCGCCAAGGTGGGCGTAATCTTCGAAGGCAGCGAGGGCTACGTCGTTCTGTGGGGATACGACGCAGGCGCCGCCTATGACCTGCAAGGGAACCAGCTTACGTCGTTCACCGGCGGCGGCGATCATTTCGACAATTTCCTGGCAGCCGTACGCAGCCGGCGGCCGGAAGATCTGCACGCCGACATTCTGGAGGGACATCTCTCCAGCGCCCTCTGCCATCTGGGCAACATCTCGTATCGGCTCGGTACGAGCCTGCCGCTGGCGGAGATGCCGCGCGTCCTGGACAGCAGCGACGAGGTACAGGACACCTTCGAGAGATTCCGCCAGCACCTCGCAGACAATCAGTTGCCCCTGGAGCAGCTCGAGGTCGTCGTCGGCCCGCACCTGGCGTTCGACCCGCAGGCCGAACAGTTTATCGACCACCCCGGCGCCAACGAGCTGCTCTCGCGCGAGTACCGCCCTCCGTTTGTCGTGCCCCCTGCCGGACAGGTGTAGCGACAGAGCGAGGTCTGCCGCAAGCGTTGATCACGGCGCGCGCCGCGCAGAACGCCGCACGCGGCAATCGCGCCGCTCCCCCCCCTGAATCGCATACAAGTCGCTTACTCCACGGAGAGCAGCCATGCGATCGGCCTGCCATGTCCTGGGTCTGTCCGTGCTCGTGGTCTTGCTGTACGGAACGTCCCCGGCAGCGGTCCCCAACGTGGAGGTAAACACACCCCTGCCGCCGCCCGCCTGGGCCCTGCTGGAACGCGAGCTGTTGCGGGCCAACGCTGCCGCCTGCCGCGAGTTCTACCAGCGCTATTTCGACGAGCGGGGCTACATCCTCTGCGTGCTCCGTTGGGGTGCGGACGACGGCCCCGATGATGCCATCGAAAGCGTCAACGACTGGCCCCTGCTGCATGCCCTGGGCGGACCGCAAGAGGTCTACGAACTCTACCGCCGCGTCTGGGAGGGACACCTGCGGCAGTACACCGAGGCCCGCACCGTGGAAGTGCCGCTGGCACGCGACGGCATGTATTACCGCGAGTTTCCCGTGATGATGGACTGGCTCCACAACGGCGAAGGCCTGACCGTGTTCAACCTCCAGGGACTGTCCGACCCGCGCGATCCCCTCTTGCGCCAACGCGCGGAGCGGTACGCACGCTTCTACACCGGCGACGACCCGCAGGCGCCCAATTACGACGCCCAGCACCGTCTCATCCGCAGCATGTTCAACGGCAGCCGCGGACCGCTGCTGCGCAAGGCCACGCCCTTGGACTGGGCCGGCGACCCCCTTGAAATCGAAGGCCGCTTCCGCCCTCGGCATGGCGAGCGGAATTACCAGGAAATGCTGGAACACTTTCGCGACTATACGGACATCGTCGGCGACCATCCGCAGAACCTGCTGGCCACCACGTTGGCCCTGAATGCCTACATGCTCACGCACGACCCGCGGTACCGCGCCTGGCTGCTGGAGTACGTCGATGCCTGGTGCGAGCGGGCCGCTGCCAATGGCGGCATTCTCCCCTCCCACGTGGGGCTGGACGGCACCATCGGCGGCTCGGCAGATGGTAAGTGGTACGGGGGTGTGTACGGCTGGGGCTTCACGGTACGCGACCCGGCCACGGGTCAAATGGCCCACCGCAATACCTGCCACCTGGCCGTAACCGGCTTCGGCAACGCCTTGCTCGTCAGCGGCAAGCCGGAATATGTAGACACCTGGCGGCGACAGATCCGGGCCGTAAATGTTCAGGCTCGCCTCATCGATGGCCGGCTCATGTACCCCCGCATGTACGCAGACCAGGGCTGGTACGACTTCCATCCCGAGCCGTACAGCCACGGAGCGCTGGAAGTCTACTACTGGTCCTGCGACACGCAGGACGCAGACATGCTGCCGCCGAATCCCTGGCTGGACTTTCTGGCCGGCCGTCGCCCGGAGTATCCCGTAGAGGCCCTGCAACGCGACCTGGAGGGCGTCCGCCGGCAAGTGGCAGCCATGCGCGAGGACGCCTCCACGCCCGACACGCGGCTTTCGGACGATGTGATGGTGCGTAATCCGGTGCACATTCGTTCGCTGGTGGAGCTGGCCCTGGGCGGGCTGCATCCCGGCCATGTGGGAGGGCCGCTGCACTGCCGCCTTCGCTACTTCGACCCTGTAGCGCAGCGGCCCGGCCTGCCGCACGACGTGGCTGCGCTGGTGGAGGCCCTTGATGCCACGAGCGTCCGTGTGACCTTGGTCAACATCAACCAGCTCGAGCCGCGCACGCTCATTCTCCAGGCAGGGGCATACGCCGAGCACCAATTCACGCTGGCGGAAACGGCCACGGACCGCATCGAGCTGAACGCGCCCCGCTTCACCCTCTCTTTGCAAGCCGGCTGCGGTGCAACGCTCACACTGCACCAGCTCCGTTACGCCAATCCGCCCACTCTCGACTTCCCCTGGTAAGCCGTCTGCCGGTAGCACAGGCGTCTCCGCCCGTGTGCAACTGCAAGATCGAGCGACCACGGCCGCAGAGGCAGGCAGGCGTAACGCCGGCGTTCCGAAGGGGCAGGATCTCGAATTAGGCCCGCAGGACGCCCGCACCCCAGTGGGGACAACATGCGAACAGGCCGGCGAGACGCCCGCCCACCGCCCCCCCTAGACGAACATCGCACGCGCATCTCCGTTACGAGGTGCCCGCGGCACGGCGTGAACGCCGCTTGTGCGCCGCGGCGGGTCGAGGTGCCCCTCATCGGCGGGCGGCCTGTGCGATCTGGCCGAGCAATCGCGCGCCTGCGCGGTGAAGCGGGGGATGTAGTCTGCGGCACGAGACTGGCGCTTGCGATCTGCTTCTGCGACGCGCATCAAAGCAGGACGAGACGGCATGTGTGCAAGCGCGCTTGGCCCGGCCGCTCCGGGCCGGTAGCAACGGCCCGCATGCTCCGTTTCTTGACAGCAGTGTGGGGAAGTTGTAGAACGGCGGCTGCTTCGGGGAACGAGCCGGCAGCGCCATACCGGGGCGCCGTAGTATAGATTGACCGCTGCCGGATTCGCCACACCGGCACCTTGTAATAAAGTGGACCGGCACCGTGAAAAAGAGAACGGGGACGGTCCGTGTATGAACTACCTGCCGGCCGCGTGGAGGGAAGCGATGCCGGCCACAATTGGTGCCTACGGTTAGCGCTGCGCCCGGACGCGACGAACGCGCCCTCCAGGCCACAGGTGCGCCAGGCCTTCTTCCTGGGACCACTTGGCCCCGGTCAAGCTGCGTTGCTCGAACCGCCGCAACCTCTCCGCCCACAACCGCCACTTGTCTTCATCCATCGGCCTTGGCGTCCTGCACCTCGCTTCCGTCAACTCGTCATGCTCCCCCCGCACGCAAGCTACCAACCCCGTCAAGAATGGTGGTGGTGGTGTGCGCTTACGC
>JAIMBC010000195.1 GCA_023511675.1 Pirellulales bacterium | reverse complement strand
CCGTAACACTGGCCGATATCACGCGGGTCTTCGCCTATGTTCCCCCGCCGTGATACTACGAGTCTGCTGCCGCCAGCTTGTTGTGCCGCTGCCAGCCATACCAAGGTAGCAGTGTCCCGCGCCGGATGCTGTCCCGATCGGCGCGGCATGACCTTGGTCGAGCTGCTGCTGGCCTCGGCCATCATGGCCATCGTGGCCGGCACCCTGACCCTGCTCGCCCTGGCGGTGAATAATACAGCGGTGTACACGCAAGGCCGTGGCGAGACGACACAGCATGCCCGCGTGATCCACGAGCGGCTCACACGCCTGATTCAGGAGGCGTACGCCGCGGAGAATCATCCCGGGGCGGCCGTCCTGGTGACCTACGTTGGCACCTGGCGGTTTCCGGACATGCTCCTCGTCTGGCGGCCCAATGGCGCCCCGCAGCATGCCAACGGTCCGCCCCTGATTCGAGAGATCGTGATCGTTACGCCGGATCCGGACCAGCCCAACCGCCTGTTGGAGGTGACAGCGCCGCTGGACTCGCGCACCATTCCCCTGGATTCCTCCTTGCAGTCCGCCGCCTGGCAGGCCGAGCTGCTGGCACTGGTACGGTCTACGAACTCCAAGCGTACGGTGTTGACGGACCTGTTACGTGTGGCCTCGGCCACGACCGACGGCGCGATCTCCAGCGGCTCGGCCCAGCAACGCGGGGCAATACGGTTCGAGCTGGAGCTGCGTCCCACGGCCGCTGAATGGTCCCAGTACCGCGCAGGCAGCCAGGCGTGGAGCGCGCTGGCCTGGCCGCAGACACAATACGGCTGGAAAACGGGCCTGCGCCATGTGTGGCTGCGGTGGGAACTGCAGTTTGCCCCTCAGGACCATGTCAACAATGCCCCCATACCGCACTTCGGCTCCGCCACATTAACCTACCAGTTAAATCGCTGAGGTATGGCCTTGTTCCGGCGCAAACGTCTCTGCCTGCCGACCTGCCCGCTGCGAAGCTGTGGGACGGCTGCTAGCACATCTCGCCGCCGAGGCATGACGGTGATCTTGGTTCTGGCAGTCCTGGCCATGACCCTGGCCGTTGCGTACGCCTCCCTACGCAGCCAGACCGTTGCGGCGTACATCCAGAACAACGGCCAGTTGCGCAGCGCAGCCCGCCAGGCAGCGCTCGTCGGTCTGGCCGTGGGCCTCCGCAAGATGCACGAAAGCGGCTGGACCGGCGTGGGCACCAGCCACAGCGGCCAGCTCTCGAGCACACAGAGCTATACAGTCTCTTGGATACAGGGCGACACGGCACTGCAAGTGCCGGGGAGCGACATGTCCGAGTGGCCCTACCGCGTGACAGTGCGGGCGACGGGCACGGCCGCCGACCCCAGCCTGGGAACCACCGCTGCGTGGCAGGCCGAGGCCGTGGTACGGCTCGTGCCCCGCGCACTCTCGGCTCAGCCCACGGATTGGTCCACTATGGTGCAGTACACGGTGTATCAAACGGACCAAAAGGCATTCGTGCTCGAGGTTCCCTGCCATGTGCGCGGCAGCCTGCGGGTCAAAGGGCAACTGCAAATTGCTCAAAAATATCCTTCAAATACCATGGCGCATACGCGCTACATGTCCGACCTGAACCTGATGCGCCTCGCCGGACGGCCCGATTACCGCCCCTTGAGCGGGCCTGTGTACCTCGAGTTTGGCTCCGGCACAAGCACCACAGACCGCACGGTCGTGGCCACGTACCTGGGCGTGAAAGTCATCGACGTGGCCTCCACGACGCTTAGCGGCTGGGCATATCCGGGCCCCATCACGCAGTACAGACTGTATCCTGGCGGCACGCTTTACACTGTGCCTACCGTAGGCACCAAGCTGTCGAATGTCTCCCTATTGGCAGACCCAGTGAGCAATCCGCTGGGCATATTCCGTGCAACGGGCGCTGTGACAGTGGAAGACAACGTGGTGCTGCGCGGCACGCTGCTCTGCCCCGACAATCTGTCTGTGACGGGCAAGAACGTGGATTGTGCATCGGCTGCCCAGCCGGCGCTGTATAACACGTCGGCCCCGGTGCATCTTCCCGTATGCCTCATTGGCAAGGACGCAAGCATTGGCAAGGACGCGGCAGCCACGTTTCGAGGGCTGATTGCCGCCTGGGGCAAGTTGACTACGGAAAAGGGCCACGGGAGCACACTGTTGATCGAGGGAAAGGTGATTGCGAATGAGTTTCGATTCGACTATCGCTCAGCCTGGGATCTTGGCCCTGGCAAGTGGGGCACGCTGTGGAATAAGTTTCTGCTTGCCGTGGGGCCGTACTTTCCGGAGTGGCTGCGGGGCGAAGGCCTGCCGCCTGAACCGCTCTTGACCCTGGTGCCGGAAACCACTTCACTGGTCTACCATTGGCTAGGCCCAACGGATCCTATCTACCAGCCTGCCGAGGGAGACGGCGGCCTGCGCTGGGACGTACTCCGCCGCCGAGACTTTCCGTAAACCCCTGTACAGGAGCCATTTATGCGTCGCCGCGCGCTGTTCTGGAAATGTTTGCTGGCAGCCAACCTGCTTGTCTGGGGCATGCTAGTCTTGCTACAGACCTCCTCCGGCCAGGAGCGCAAGCCCCAACAGCCGTTCGCCAACGCGGAGGAGCAGCGGATGCAGATGATCGAGCTGCTGCAAGAGACCAATGCCCTGCTCAAGGAGCAGAATGCTTTGCTGCGCTCGGGTAAATTGCGCGTGGTCGTGGCTCCGCGAGCCGGCGAAGGCGCGGCCGAACCCTAACTGTTCCATCCCTCTTGTCCCTCAGCATGGTCCGCAGACAAAGTGCTGGCTACACCTTGGTCGAGCTGCTGACCGTGCTGGTGATCGTGGGCATTCTGGCAGCGCTGCTGATCCCCGGCACCCGGCCCAGCATGCAGGCGCGGCTGGAGAGCGCTGCCCAGATTGTGGCCGGCGATCTGGCCTATGCACGCAGCCTGGCCATCTCCCGCAATCGGACCTTTCGGGCCAGCTTTCAGGTGGCTGAAAACCGCTACACGGTTGGCC
This sequence comes from Pirellulales bacterium, assembly GCA_023511675.1. GTDB lineage: Bacteria > Planctomycetota > Planctomycetia > Pirellulales > JAIMBC01 > JAIMBC01. The sequence continues at coordinate 8,364 of JAIMBC010000195.1, read as the reverse complement.
CCGCCAGCGGCGTATCTGGGTCGGCCACGCCGCTGGATCCCTTTGCCTCCGACCGCACCGGACGCAGCGGCACCTATGTGACGGATCTGGACGAGTTGCCCGGCGTAACGGGCGTGTTCCTATACAAGGTGGCGGCGGCTGGGCCAGCCGGTGGCGAGTACATTGAGTTTGGCCCGTACGGAGAGACATCGCACGCAGAGGAGAGCGTGGTCTGGCTGGCGGGCGGAATGGGGGGCAGCGAGCGGTACATGGCGGTGCGTGTGAATCCGGTCACGGGTCTGGCGACGGTCGATCTGAACGCAGGCGGGGTGAAACCGTGAGGGGGTAGGGGAGGTAGCCAGGGAGATGGTAGGGTGGTTTCGCTCGCGGCGCTGCGGTCCGATCGGGGTGGACCTGGGCACGCGCGCTGTGAAGCTGGTCCAGCTTTCAGCAGACGGCAGCGCTATGATCGAGTCCGCGCGGGAAGAGATCAACGCGGCGGAGAATGGGGACGCCTCCGCCCGCCGCGCAGCGGTGACCCAGGCCCTGCGCCGCGCGCGGGAGGGACGCGCGTTTCAAGGTCGTCGAGCCGTGCTGTGTGTGGGCGCCGGCAAGCTGTTTGTGCAGAATCTACGGGTGCCGCGTGTGCCGGCCGGCGAGTTGGAACAGGTGGTGCGTCAAGAGGTCGAGGGTCGGTTGCCGTTTCCAGGGCCTGAGGCGGAGGTGCGCTTTCTGGAGGGGTGCGAGGTGCGGCACGTGGACGGCCTGCGCCGGGAGGTGATTGCAATGGCCTGCCACCGCGCCTATCTGGACGAACTGCTGCACATGGTGGAGGAGGCGGGGTTGGAGCCGGTGGCGATTGATGTGGAGCCTGCGGCCCTGTTGCGCTGTTACGCGGCGCAGTATCGCCGCGATCAGGACCGCGAACAGCGGATGATGCTGGTGAACATGGGCGCCAGCAGCACCGGGGTGGTGATTGCGCAGGGGCGGCAGGCGATCTTTGCCAAGTACGTGGATGTGGGTGGCCGGCACCTGGACGAAGCCGTGGCCCAGAGTCTGGATCTGCCTCTGCACGAGGCAGCCGCGTTGCGCCGGCACCACGGGGATCGCAGGGCTGAGAACCAGGATCCCGAGGTCGCACGCACGGTTACAGACGCCACGCGGCTCTGCCTGGACCGGCTGACCCACGAGCTGTCGCTGTGCATTCGATACTACAGCGTTACCTTCCGAGGCCAGCCGCTCGCCCGGTTGGTACTTGGCGGCGGAGAGGCCACCGTGCAGCTTGCGCAGATGCTGGCTGCGAGGCTCGACCTGCCCTGCGAACTGGGCGATCCCCTGCGCGCATGCCAGCGCGTGGCCGCCGTGGGCCGGCGAACTCAATGGGACGTGGCCATGGGGCTGGCGCTCCGCCTGGATTGCTAGCATGCACGCCATCGACTTCCTCCCCTCCGCATACCGGCAGCGCAGACGTCAGCGCCGCGATGCACGCTGGAGGTTGACCGCCCTTTGTGCCACCGGATTGTTGCTCGCCGTGGTGACCACCATCCAGCACTTCACACGCATGGCCCTCGAGGAGCACCATGCGGTGGTCCGGGCGCAGACCTCGGTGGTGCAAACGCAGACGGCTCGCCTCCGCGAGCTGATGGCGTTGCGACAGGCGGCCGCGGCCAAAGCCACCCTGTTGGCCTGGTTGAGCCATCCCTGGCCCCGTAGCCAGATTCTCGCCTGTCTGGTCGGGCCACTGCCCGAGAGTCTCACGCTCAACAGCCTGCACATCAGCCGTGAGGCACCGCCACCAAATCCAGCGCTGCCCGCGCCCTCACAGCAAGCCGCCGCCAGCCCGCCGCAGCAGTCTTACCTAAAAGACCTGGAGGCCCTCCGCACCAGCGTCGGCCCGGGCACCGTGGCGGCCCAGCTCGCCGGCGTCACCAGCGATCCCGCCGCCTTGCACGAGTACCTGGCCTCTCTCACCCAGCAAGACCTGATTGCCAGGGCCGAATTGCTAGGTGTGGACCGCCTCTCGGACGACGACGGCACGCAATTCCACTTCTCCATACGGGTGTGGGTCAAGCCCGCGCCAGGACAGACCGCACCGTCAAGCAATCCGTCAGCCGGATCGCCAGCAGCCGCCTCCCCGGGGTAAACGCCATGTCTCCACTGGCCGACCGACGCACGCTTGCGCTGTACGCCCTGCTAGCATTCGCCGTGGTTGCCGTGGCGCTCAAGGTGTGGTTGCCCACGCAGCGGCAGATCTCTCGGCTACGGGCTGAGCTGGCACAACAACAGCAGTACCTCGTGGCAGGCCAGAATCTGCAGCAGGCCTTGGAAAGCGAGTATGGCGAGTTGGACCGCATTCAGAGCTATCTGGATACCCGGCAAGAGGCCGTCCAAGGCTCGGCCGAACTTGCCCATTTCTTTGGCCGGATGCACGCCCTGGCACGCTCCAGCGGCGTGAGCACCACGGGCTTCAGCCCCGAGCCGGCCGTGGCCTATGAGCGCGTGCGGCTTACCCCGCTCAAGCTTGACTGCACCGGAACCTTTGCTGAACTGGCGCGCTTTCTGTCCGCCCTCGAGACAGAACGCTGGCTGATCTGGATCGACCAACTTCAAGTTGAGCAGTCTGGAGAGGCGGGGCAGCCGCTGCGGTGCCAAATAAAGCTGGCGATCTTTTCGTTATCTTCCGATGAAACGGATAAGGCAAAAGAAACAGCCCCAGGTACAGCGGCTCCGCTGGGCTGGAGCGAGCGTTTGCCTAAAGCGGACAGCTCGACCCGAAGCACAAACTCGCTCGGAGCAGAGTCCGCCCTTTGAACCACTGCTAGGGGCTGGAACAAGAAGTCGTGAGAATCGAACAAGCTGGGGCATGATCTCGATTCGTTGAAGTGCGACGATGAACAGGTTGATACGGCAGCTCAAAAGAGAGATGAAGGCCCGCCCGGGCAAGGCAGCCCTGCTGGGCGTGCTGGCTCTGGTTGCGGCGGCCGTGGGCCTGCCGCGCCTGCTGACCATGTTCAAGTCGGAAAGTGCCCCTCCCTCGCCGCCGCCCGCAGAGGCGGCCGCAGTGTCCGCGCCGGGACAGCCGCCTGTGGGGCCGGAGCTTTCCTGGCAGGAGCTAGCAGCCCTGGTCGAGCAGTTGCCAGCCATGCGGCCCGCTCTGGCCCAAACTACCACCGGACGGGATCCGTTTGCGCGCCTGACCGCGGAGGGGGAGCTGCACGGCGAGGAACCGCCAGCGGAGCAGCCGGCGGTTGAAGCGGGACCTGCGGAGCTGGGCTTGAAGCTCACAAGCACGTCGATTGGATTGCGAGGCAGCCTGGCCGTGATCAGTGGCAAGGTGTACCAACGCGGCGAGCAGGTGCCTGCCGCGCAAGATGTGTTTTTCGAGCTGGTGGAGATTCATCGGGAACATGTCGTGTTGTCCCGCGGCAACCGCAGGTATGAGCTGAGACTGGCGCGCGGCACACAAAGTGGTAACGTGTCCATGCGGCCGGCTCCCTAGTTCGCCACGGCCCGAGCGGCAGCCCGCCTGAGAGCGGCCGCAACAGCAGGTACAGGATCGGATCGTTCCAGAGTGTTCATGCCGGGTCAAGGAAGGCCCATGCCACTGGTCGGACGTATTATCTTGCTCTGTGTGGCTGCTGCGGGGGGCCTCGCCGCAGCATGCTTTCTGGCCGCGGTGCAGCAGCCCGCTGACACAAGCAGCGATCTCCCATCGCCACCGAAAGCCCACGGCCGTACCGCGAATCACGCCGCCGCCACGCCCGATCGAATGCGGCGCGGAGCAGTGACGCCCGCAAAGCGGGAAGACGGCTCGACCAGCCCCGAACGCGCCCGCTCGGCGTCCAAAACCAAACCTCCTCGGCGGCCGGCTGCGCCTCAGACCGCGAAGCGCGCCTCCCGGCAGTCACTGGAGCCTGGCACCACAGCGCACCGCGCTCGCACCAGTCCGCGGGGAACCGCCGCGCCCGAGGCTAGTGCGTCCGTGCCTGCTAAGGGAGCTGGCAGCACGGCACCAGACGGCCTTACCGTTTCCGCAGCAAGCCTGGACGCACGCCCGAGCATCCCCTTGCAGACAGAAGCACCCCAAGCGCCGCTGGGCCAGCAGATCGTCGATCTGTCACCACCGGGTGCGCAGGCCCCGCACAGCCGTGCAGAGGGCGGAGCTGAGGACTTGCCGCCTCACCCCGAGCAGCAAGCCAGACAACCTGCGCGGGTTCGTTTTCGGGCCAGCCAGGGGGAGGAAGAACAACGCCTGGAGATCGTGCTCCAGGACACGAACCTCCGCGAGGCGCTGGAGCTGCTCAGCAAGCAGGGCGGCCTGAACATCATTGCCGCTCCCAGCGTGCAGGGAAAGGTGTCCGCCTCGCTCGTGGACGTTACGGTGGAGGAAGCGCTGGACGCCATCCTGCGCAGCACGGGCTATCAGGCCCGGCGGGAGGGCAACTTCGTCTACGTGGGCAGCTCGCAGGATTTCGCTGCCATGGAGGCTGCCGGCGACCGGATCAGCACGCGCCTGTATCGGCCGAATTATGTCACCGCCAAGGATCTGCAAGACCTGATCACGCCGCTGTTGACGCCCGCACCGGTGGGCAAGGTTAGCGTGACGGCGCCCGCTGAGCAGGGCATCGCAGCCAGCGGCGATGCGGCCGGCGGCAACAACTACGCGGCCAGCGAGGCGGTGTTGGTGCAAGACTATGAGCGGGTACTGCTGCAAATCGACCGCATCGTGGCCGAGATGGACGTGCAGCCTGCCCAGGTTGCCATCGAGGCCATGATCCTCTCGGTGAAGCTGGACGACCAGTTCAAGTTTGGCGTGGACTTTCAGTTGCTGCGTGACAAGCAACACCTGCGGCTTGGGTGGAACAATCCTCGTATCAACCCGCTGAACGGCTCAGGCACGGTGAACCCTGCCACGGGGGGTATTGTCGGAGAGTTTGCGTTCGATACGGGCGGCCTGAAGTTTGCATTCCTGGACAGCAATCTGGGCGTGTTTCTGGACGCACTGGAGACGATTGGGGACACCAATGTGGTGGCCACGCCAAGGCTGATGTGCCTGAACAAGCAGCGTGCGGAGATATTGATAGGCAACCAGTTGGGCTATGTGAGTACGACACAGACCTCGACGAGCACCACGCAGTCGGTGAGTTTTCTGGAGGTGGGGGCGCAGCTCCGCCTGCGGCCATTCATTTCCGACGACGGCATGATCCGGCTGGAAATCCATCCGGAGTTGTCCACGGGCGAGGTGCGGGTAGAGGGAGGCTTTACGCTGCCCAACAAGGACGTGACGCAGGTGACGACGAACATCATGGTGCCGGACGGCTGTACGCTGGTGATTGGCGGCTTGATGCGGGATCAGTTGAGCACCTCCACGTCGCAGGTGCCCATGCTGGGCAGTCTGCCGTGGGTTGGTTTTCTGTTTCGCCGCAAGAATGAACGGATCGAGCGGCGAGAGCTGCTGGTGCTGGTCACGCCGCACGTGGTCACGCCGCCTGAGATGTGCCGCGATGGGACGCGTCAAGGCCTGGAATACCTGGAGCGGCAGCGAGTCTATGGCGACCGGATGAGCCCGCTGGGACGGCGGCATGTGGCACGCAGTCTCTCCAGGCGATCGCGGCAGATGCTGGCCAGTGGACGGCCGCAGCTTGCGCTGCGGTTGGCGGATCTGGCCGTCCACTTCGATCCCCTGAATCGGGAAGCGATCGCCTTGCGGGCCGAAATTGCGGCTCACGTGCCCGAGTCACGGAGGGCGGCGAATGCCATGCGCCCCCTGGCACACCCGCTCAACGACACATTTGTAGCTCCCTGGGTGCTGGAAGAAATCGAATTCTCGGCGGTGGGTGACATGCAGCAGCTTGAGGAGATCGGCACGCCGTCGGGCGAGCCGGTCCCCGCGGAAGGCGCGGCCGATCCCGCTGCGGGGCCCGACTCCCAAATGCCGGACGATGCACACGTGCCCGAAGGCACGTGGGAGGGATTTTGAATGCAGCCGGTACTAGTGAGGGCGGAGGGAGGCGGAGCGATGTGGGATGGCTCCGGCGTGCCGTGCCGTGGGGGTCTGGCCCTGCTGGTCCTGCTGGCCGGCTGCACAAGCTGGAAACTGGCCAAGCCGGACACTCCGGACGTGCGTGGGGAGCGGGCTCGCCGCAGCGAGAAAGCCGTACGCGAATTTGAGGCCCGCCGCGATCGGGCCGAGGTCGAGGCCGCGTTGACGGCGGTGCAGGCGGGCGATCTGCCCACGGCGCGTGCGCGCCTGGAGGAGGTACTTGCGCGGCGTCCCCATCATGCGGAAGCTCGACGGCTGCTGGCAGAACTGCAGTTGCTGGCCGGCGAGGCCGAGGCCGCTGAACAGACGCTCCAGCCGCTGCTGGGGGCCGGCGCCTCTGACGCCGCAACCAGCCACGCCTGGGGCCTGATCCTGGACGCACAAGGCCGCACCGACGCAGCCTGCCAAGCGTTACGCCGCGCCGTAGAGCTGGAGCCGGACAACGGGATCTACCAGGCCAGCTATCAGGCGGTGGCGATCTGGGGAAAACCGGCCATGTCTGCCAAGCCGGCAACTTTCGCCGAGCCTGTGGGGGACAATATTGCCAACCGCCACGCGGCTGGGCAGCGGGGCGCGTTGCGCGAACCGTCCTTTGCCAGCGGCGCCGCAGCGGCCCAGAACGGGCGGGACGACGGCCATGGGGTGGCGAACCGGCGGCTTTGCCGCCTGCTTCCTGAGGCAGCATGCGCAGCCCTTGAGCAGGCGGAGCACCACCTGTCGGCGGGTCGGGTGGAAGCCGCTGCTGCTGCCCTGCGGCACGCCGCGCGGCAGGATCCGACGAATCGACAGATTGCAATCGCCGCTGCGATTCTGGCCATTCGTCATAATCAGCCCCGCCTGGCGGTGGAGCAGCTCGAGAGCCTGCCTGCGGCAGCGGCAGACAGCGTGGCGGTGCAACAGGCGCTGGGTATCGCCTGGTACCGGTTGGGAGATGAAGCGCGGGCCGAGGCGGCATTTCGGCGGGCCGTGGCTTTGGACAACTCCGTTGCCCTGTCCTACTTTTTACTGGGATGCACGCTGGGACGGCGCGGCGCGGCGGATGAAGCCGACCTGGCGCTGGCGCAAGCCGCTCGACTCGACGTGCATGTTGCCATGGCCCCATTGCCGGACTGCACTGCCTGCCATGAGCATGCTGCACGGAGCCTTGATCGCGGCCTTCACCCTGGGAGCCGCCCTGGGAGGGGGACCGTTTTGCCTGCTGCTGCACCGGCGCAAGCGGCAAGACCGCGCCCTGCAGGCGGCCCTTGAACGCCTGCTGCGCGAAGCCGCCGCCGCCAGCGGCGATGCCCCTCTGGCTACCGGTTCCTGCCCACCCCCCCTGCAACCGCTCCAACAGTTACTCGTGGAACAGGCCCGCAAACTGGCCGAGGCCGAACACACCCGCGCCGCACTGGAAATCCGCTGCCGTCGCCACTCCGACCAAAGCGCGCGCGTGGCACGGATCCTGGCCTCCCTGCCCGACCCGCTCCTGGCCATCGACCGCTACGACCAACTGCTGCTCTGCAATCCCAGTGCCCAGCGGCTGTTCCAGGTCGATCCCAATCAGGATCAGCACGCCTCCCAGTTCCTGGGCGACGCCCGCCTAAACGCCCTGGTGACCGAGATGTGCTGGCGGCCCCCCGGACTATCGCGCAGCGAAGACTTCGAGCTATGCCATCCCGATCATGGCCGCCGCTGGTACCGGGCCACGGCGACCGCACTGCCGAGCCGCCCCAACGATCCGGAGTGCCGCGAAACCATGGGCGTTTCTCTGCACTTGCGAGACATCACCCAGCTCAAGGTCGGGCAGCGGCAGCATGCCGAGTTCGTCTCGGCGGCCAGCCACGAGATGAAGACTCCGCTGGCAGGGATCAAGGCCTATGTCGAGTTGCTGGCGGACGGCGATCCTCAGGACGAGGCCACCCGCGAACAATTCCTGGGCATCATTAATGCGCAGACGGAGCGTCTGGAGCGATTGATCGAGAATCTGCTGAACCTGGCGCGGATCGAGGCGGGTGTGATTCGCGTCAGCAAGCACCCGCAGTCCCTCAACGAGATCCTGCAGGAGGCCCATCGCGTGGTGCAGCCCTCGGCCCAGGCCAAGCCGGTGACGCTGGAGTTGCAACTGAGCCCCTTGTATCTGCCGGTACTGGCCGACCGCGACTTGCTGTTGCAAGCGGCCATCAATCTGCTTTCCAACGCGGTGAAATATACTCCGGCGGGAGGAAAGATCTGGCTGCGCAGCCGGCTGGAAGGAGATCGTGTGGAGTTTGAGGTGGAAGACACGGGGGTGGGGTTGAGCCCGGAGGACTGCGAGCGGGTGTTCGAGAAGTTCTACCGGGTGGAGAAGAACCGGCACATGG
>JAIMBC010000194.1 GCA_023511675.1 Pirellulales bacterium | reverse complement strand
GATACGTATCGCCCCGGCACCTATCCCGCCACGCCGGACGAGGCCCTGGCCGATTGCCTGGCAGTCAACACGGCGGATGTGACCCGCCAGGGCTACTCGAACGTGGGAGCGCCCTGGCTCCAGTCCTACCATTCGACCACGGTGTACTTTCACGTCGCCCCCCCCAATCAGCGCTCTTGCATGTACCCGCCAGGGCGCATCATGACCACGGCGAACAGCCGCCATCCTGGGGGCGTGCAACTCGGCCTGTGCGACGGCAGCGTCCGTTTTGTGACGGACTCGATCGCCATTCCAGTGTGGCGGGCGCTGGGGACGCGCCGCGGCCGCGAGTCGATCCGCGACTTCTAACGCCTGGAGAGCCTGGAGATGACGCCTCTACAAGGCAAGCGGCCCAGTCGACGTTTCGGCTGGGTCGCATGGCTGGCAGCCTTCACGTGCTTGCTTTTCCCTGCCGCTGGTTGTGCCCGCCGCACCAACCCTCCCACGAACCCTGCTTTGGCCAGAGATTCCCTGCGCGTGGCGCTGGACCACTGGCAGAAGGGGGGCACACCGCAGGAGCTGTCGCAGCGGCAGCCTGCCATCATCGTGGGCGACGAGGAGTGGGAAGCGGGTAGCCGCCTCGTACGCTACGCCATTCTGGATGGTGAACTCAACGATGGGGCCAACTTGCACGTGCCGGTGCGGCTGGTCTTATCCGACGCCCAGGGCGGCCAGCGCGAGCAAGTGGTGACCTACATCGTGGGCACCAGCCCACTGGTCACGATCTTTCGTCAATAAACCGTCGGAGAAATCTCATGCATCGCTACCTCTTGTTGCTTACCGCTGCTGTGCTGCTCACGTCGCCCACTCGGGGCGAGGATGCATCCGCCGGGCAGCCCAAGCCCATTCCTGCGACCCGGCCCGAGTTGAAACAGGCGCTGGAGGCGCTCAAGCACCGCCAGCCCCGTTTGCCTCTGCCGCCGGCAGAAGCAGGCAACGGCCGAACCACTGTGAACAACGGTCGGATGCGGGCGTATTACCTGCCGTCGTCCTGGCAGGCGCGCATCTGGGGGCGCGACGCGGCGCTCACACTGGACTATGTATTGGTCACCGAATGCTTCTGGATTGTGAGCCGGGGTAACAACTGCCACTACTGTTTGGGGCATCAGGAGCACAAGCTTGCCGCGGCGGGCGTCAGCGATGACCGTCTCGGGCTCTTGGACAGCGATTGGAGCACCTTCTCTCCGCGCGAGCAGGCGGCATACGCGCTAGCGCGAAAGCTGACACTCGAGCCCCACAGGGTGGCCGAAGCGGATGTGCAGGCCCTGCGGGATCATTTCTCGGACAAGGAAATCGTGGAGCTGGTGCTCTGGATTTCGATGTTCAATTCCGTGAATCGTTGGACGGATGGGTTGGGCCTTCCTCAGGACCAAAGCTTTCGGGGAGTGCCCATCGATTTTCTTACCCCCACGAACGAGCGTTTCGCTGAGTGCCGCAGCCTGGCAGCGCCAGATGCAGGCGTGGTGCGGCCGCCGCTCGAGCCGCGCCAGGAGGTGGCCGCAGCGTGGTCGACCTGCCGCAACCGGACGCCCCGCGTGGCCTTGTTGAGGGAAGAGGAGCTGCGGACATTGCTGCCGGTGGACCGTGGTGCGGGGCCCATTCCCGCTTGGAAGCGCGCCTTGGCATACTTTCCGGCCATGGGGCTGGAGCAAGCGGCTTGCATCGAGGCAGTGGCACGCGAAGGACGCCTGCCGCCGCTGCTGAAGGCCCAACTGGCGTGGGTCTCGGCCCGGCACAATCGGGCCTGGTATGCGCTGGATTGCGCCCGCGCCCGCCTGGCCGCGCTCGGTTGCTCGGAAGACGACATCTGGTCGTTGGACCAGCTCGATGGCCACATCGACCAGGCCGTGGCGGAGGCGCTGCGCTTCGGCGCCAGGCTGACAGCCACGCCGCACGCCATCGCGGACGCGGATGTGGCCCGGCTGCGCGAGCATTACTCCGACCACGAAACGGCGGAGATCGTCTTCGTCGTATGTACGGCCAACATGTTTGACCGGTTTACCGAGACGCTCGGCCTGCCGCTGGAGCCCTGATGTGCATCTGGGTTGAGAGCATTCTCAGCCCCGTGGGGGGTACAACTCTCAGAAGGTTGCCGCGCATGCGGGTCGAGGAGGCGTTCCCGAACGGCTGGCAAGGTGGGCAGCCCATGCGTCGTCGGCTGGGAACACCTACACTCGACCAACCTCGCTCAAGTGCTGGCGGCGCGCTGGTCCGCTTTTGGCAGCGCGTTGCCAGCCGCAGAGGCGGCCAGCGCCCACCGCGTACACGCTAGCATCGGTCACGCCTGCGGCAGGTCGGCCAACACCCGCTCGACAGCGGCCAGACGCAGTTGCAGGTCTTGCAGAGACTGTCGCTCCTGCTCCACCACAGCCGCGGGCGCGCGGGAGAGGAATTCCTGGTTGGAGAGTTTTTGCTGCTTGCCGGCGATCTGGCCGAGGAGCTTGTCACGCTCCTTGGTGTGTCGAGCACGTTCGGCAGCCACGTCGATGAGGCCCTCCAGGTCGGCGTATAGCTCGCCGCAGGCCAGCCGTACCGTGGCGTGTGTGCGCGGAGGAAGCACGTCCGGTCCCATGCCGGCGGCCTCCGCCCCTGCCAAACGCAGAAAGTAAGGCTTCATGGGCGCGAGCAGACTTGCCATTTCCGGCTGGCAACGCAACACGAACCTGAGCGTTGCCCGCTGGGCAAGGTTCTGCCGGCTGCGAATCTCACGCAAGGCCGAAAGCAGCGTCTGGAACCGGCTGAACTGCTCTTCGATGCCTGGGTCGGTGAGGCGCGCCGGCAGCTCCGGCCAGGGGGCGATCATCACGCTCTCTGCCGCGGGCTGCGGCGCCTCCAGCCCGCGCGAGGGAGCGGCATCGTTGAGCCGCTGCCAGATCTCCTCGGTGATGAACGGTGCCACAGGATGCAGCAGACGCACCAGCACGTCCAGGGCATGCGCCAGGATGCGCTGGGCCGTGGGGCGGCTCGCTGCGTCTTGCAGCCGGGCCTTGATCATTTCTACGTAAAAGCTGCAAAACTCGTCCCAGGCAAACTCGTAGAGCTGCCGCATGGCCTCCGCATAGCGGTATTGCTCCAGCGCCGAGGTTGTCTGGCGGCAGATGGTGGCGAGCCGGCTGAGCAGCCAGCGATCCTCCAGCAGCAATTCCGCCTCGGACACCGAGGCGGGCGTGTAGCCGCCCAGATTCAACAAGGTAAATCGCGCGGCGTTCCAGAGCTTGTTGCAGAAGTTCCGCGCCATCTCGAACCGCTCACTCACCACCGGTCCGCGCGGCAGGGCCAGGTCTTCTTCGCGCTCCGCCCACTGGGTGCGGAATTCGCCGCCGCATTTGGGACAGCGCAGCCGGGGCAGCATGCGGTTTTCTCTCGTCTGCTCCATCAACTGGCCGCAGTGCGGGCATTCAAAGTCCACGGCCATGCGTACGTCTTGCGTCTCGGTGGTCAGATATGCCAGCCCGAAGCGCAGGGCATCGCCGCCGAACTTCTCCATCACGTCGAGCGGGTCCACGCCGTTACCCTTGGACTTGGACATGCCCTCGCCGTAGTTGTCCAGGATTTTCGGGTGGATGTACACCTGCCTGAAAGGCACTTCTCCCACGTTGTACAAGCCCGTCAGCACCATGCGTGCCACCCAGAGGGTGATGATGTCTCGACTGGTGACCAGCGTGCTGGTGGGGTAGTAATAGGCCAACTCGGGGGTGGGTTCAGGCCAGCCCAGCGTGGAGTGGGGCCACAGCGCCGAACTGAACCAGGTGTCCAGCACGTCCTGTTCGCGCACCAGCTCGTGGCCGGGAATGGCGTCCGAGGGCAGGTCCTCGTCGCGCGAACAGATCAGCCACTGGTCGTGCTCTTCGTCGCGCCGCCAGGCGATGTCCGGTCGGTTGGGGAAGGCCCGCCGCAGATCGGCCTCGCTGGCGGTGCGGCAATACCAGATGGGGATCTGGTGTCCCCACCAGAGCTGCCGGCTCACGGGCCAGTCTCGCTTCTCGCTCAGCCAGTCGATATACCCCTGTGCATAGCGGGGCGGAAACATTTGCACGCGACCGCTGGTTACGGCGTCGATGGCTGACTGGGCGAGCTGCTCCATGCGCACAAACCACTGGTCCGCCAGATAGGGCTCGATCGGCGTCTTGGAGCGGTCGGAGTGTGCCAGATCGATCTGTCTCGCTTCGACGCCCGCCAGCAACCCAAGCCGCTCCAGGTCGGCCACCACCCGCTGGCGGCCTTCGGCGATGGTCAGGCCCTGGTAGGGGCCGGCCGCGGCATTCAACCTGCCGTCTGGTTGCAACACGTTAATCATGGGCAGGCGGTGTCGCAGGCCCACCTCGTAGTCGTTGGGATCGTGTGCCGGGGTAATCTTCACGCAGCCGCTTCCCAGCTCGGGCTTGGCCCATTCGTCCAGGATCAGCGGGATGGGGCGGTCGACAAGCGGCAGCAGGACCATCCGCCCGGCGCGGGCCATGTCTCGCAGCGCTAGCAGCTCGGGCAGCAGCCGCTGCCGGCGCTCTTCGATGGCAGCCAGTTCGGCCTCCAGCTCGGCGCGTTGCTTGTCGCCCGCGGCGGCCAGGCGGTTGCGGAGTTCGGCCGCGGCGCGATCCAGCGCCGCCGCCGGGTCGGGATGCACGGCCACGGCCGTGTCGCCGAGCATCGTCTCGGGCCGCGTGGTGGCCACGGTCACATGGCTCGGCTCGCCTGGCGCCGGGTCGATCACCGGGTACCGCAGGTGCCAGAAGTGGCCGTCCACGGTCTCGTGGAACACCTCGTCGTCGCTGATGGCGGTTTGCAAGTAGGTATCCCAGTTCACCAGCCGCTTGCCGCGGTAGATCAGTCCATCCCGGAAGAGTGCGAAGAAGGTGTGGCGCACGGCACGGGCACAGATCGGATCCAGCGTAAACCGGGTTCGCCGCCAGTCGCAGCTACAGCCCATCCGCTTGAGCTGCGTCAGGATCCGTGCCTCGTACTCGTCTTTCCACTGCCAGATCCGTTGCACCAGCCGCTCGCGGCCCAGATCATGCCGAGAGAGGCCTTCTTCTTGGAGCAGTCGTCGCTCCACCACAGCTTGGGTGGCGATGCCGGCATGGTCGGTGCCGGGTATCCACAACGCGTTGTAGCCCTGCATCCGTTTGAAACGGATCAGGATGTCTTGCAGCGTGTTGTTCAGGGCGTGGCCCAGGTGCAAGGCCCCCGTGACGTTCGGGGGCGGAATGACGATGGTGTACGGCGTGCGTCGGGGATCGGGGTCGCTCTGAAAGTACCCCTTTTCTTCCCAGAAGCGGTACCAGCGGGCTTCTGGTTCCTTGTGGTGGTACTGCTTGGGCAGATCGGTCGTGGGAGAGGGGGCAGTGGCTGTATCGGAACTCATGGAGGGTCAACAGGCGGACGGCGCTTGGGGGGCGGCACATTACGGCAGACAAGGTGCCGGCGGGTTCGGTTCGCAGGCTGCCCGGCATGGTGCGGGCCGCCAGCACCACCCTCAGATCTGCTTGCCGCCCTCGGTGCCAAAGCGCATGATGATGGTTTACGGCGGTTCTAGTTGTAGCGGATTTCGCGGCCGGCGTATATCCCAAACCCGAAGGCAAAGGAGGTAGCCATGCGTTGCCTAGGCTGGTGGCTGGTTTGGATCGTGGGCATCGGCGCGACGCTGGGGATCTCCTCCCCGCCAACGTTGGCCGATGACGCCCCTGCCTTGCCGCGGGTCAAGGACGTGTCTGCCCAGGCACTACGAGCCCAGGTGGTGCGGGTGGCGCAGGCCCTGGAGCAGATGGGCGCCACCTTGAGCGGCGAGCATCGGCAGGCATTTCAGCGGGCGCTCGAGTGCGACGATCCGGAGGAGTTCGTGGCCCTGGTGCAGCAGGCGCTCGATCCCCTCTGCCTGGTGGGGGTGAACATCAACCCGCAGAGCCGGGTCAAGGTGGCCATGGGCCCTGCTCCTCGAGAACTGATCCAGCAGGGCTGGCGCGTGTTTCTCATCAAGGTGCACAATGAGGCCGGCGTGACCGCCCGCCTGAACTGCACCAGCCCTAACGCAGAACCGCTTTACGTGCGCTCCAGCAGCGCGCCCCAGGCCCGCACCCGCATTCGCCCGCAGGAAGTGGAAGATCGCTGGCTCGACGTGGGCCTGTACGACAAGCAGCCGCTGGTGCCCGAGTTGTCTGGCCTGCCACTGGAATACCGCACCATCGAGCTGTACAGCCGAGATGCAGGACAACGGGAGGCCAAGCTGCTGTTCGACGTCGGGCAGGGGACGCAGGATCTGGGCTTTCGTAACGAGGTGAACATCCTCTTCAACTGCCTGCCGGCCGTGGAGGTGGTGCTGGAGGTGCGGGACGACGATGGCAGCCCCACCACGGGCTGGTTTGTAATTACCGATGCGCGGGGCCGGGTGTATCCCTCCCGGGCGCGTCGCCTGGCGCCGGACTTCTTTTTCCACGACCAGGTGTACCGCCACAGCGGAGAGAGCGTCTATCTGCCGCCGGGCAGCTACCAGGTTGCCTATGGACGCGGGCCGGAGTACCTGGTACTCCAGCGAGAGATTCAGGTGCCCGAGGCCGCGCAGCATAAAGAAACATTTCATCTGAAGCGCTGGATCAAGGTGGCCGACTTCGGCTGGTACTCGGGAGACCACCATGTACACGCTGCGGGGTGCGCACACTATGAGGCGCCCAGCGAGGGCGTCACGCCGGAGGACATGTTGCGGCACATCCTGGGCGAAGATTTGAACGTGGGCTGTGTCTTGTCCTGGGGGCCGTGCTGGTACTACCAGAAGCAGTTCTTCGAAGGGCAGACCAGCGCCCTCTCTCAGCCCACCTATTTGATGCGCTATGACGTGGAGGTTTCTGGCTTTCCCAGCTCCCATGCGGGACACCTGTGCCTGCTGCGTTTGAGCGAGGATGACTATCCCGGCACGTCGCGCATCGAGGAGTGGCCGAGTTGGGATCTGCCCATTCTCAAGTGGGGCAAGGAACATGGGGGCGTGGTGGGCTTTTCCCACAGCGGCTGGGGCCTGGAGGTTCCGGAGGAGACGCTGCCCACGTACAGCATGCCGCCCTTCAATGGCATTGGCGCCAATGAATATATCGTCGATGTGACACACGGTGTGTGCGATTTTATCAGCGCCGTCGACACGCCCATTGTGTGGGAGCTGAACATCTGGTACCACACGCTCAACTGCGGCTACACCACGCGGATCAGCGGCGAGACGGACTTCCCCTGCATCTATGGCGAGCGCGTGGGGCTGGGGCGCGCCTATGTGAAGATGACGCGAGGGCCGGATGGGCGGCTGAACTACGACGACTATGCCTTCGGTCTGCGAGACGGCCGCAGCTATTGCAGTGACGGCAAGGCGCATCTCATCAATTTTCGGGCCAATGGGCTGGGAGTAGGCGAGCCGGGCGACGGCGGCCGACCGAGCGTCCTGCGCGTGAGGGCTGGCGAGAAATTGCAGGTCGCGCTCCAGGCAGCCGCCTATCTTGAACCCGAGCCGAGAGAAGATATCCGGCAGCGCCCGCTGCGCGAGCGGCCCTACTGGCACGTGGAGCGAGCACGTGTGGAGAATACACGCACCGTGCCTGTGGAGCTGATCGTCAATGGACAGTCCGTGGCCACCCGCACCATTGAGGCGGATGGACGTGTCGTGGATGTGACGTTCGACTACACGCCCACTCAGAGTAGCTGGATTGCTGTGCGCATCTTTCCGGCGGCGCACACCAACCCGATTTTCGTGGAAGTCGATGGCAAGCCCATCCGTGCCAGCCGCCGCAGCGCCCAGTGGTGCCTGGACGCAGTGGACGTTTGCTGGAAGCAAAAGGCGCCACAGATTCGAGAGTCGGAGCGTGCGGAGGCGGAGCGAGCCTTTGAGGCCGCACGGCAGGCGTATCGGCTGATTCTTGCCGAGTGTACGGAGGACTAGCACGGGGCCTGGGGCCCAGCAGGCACGAGAAGGAGCGTGGCATGAACCAAGAATCGCTCGGGCGCTTTGGCCTCATCGCCGTATGCACTGTGGTGCTGGGCGGTTTGCTGAGCGTGCCCTGGGGTGCCAGGGCGGCAGAACCTACGGACGGCAAGGTTGGCGTTGGGGTATCTCCACTTGCCGGGCAGGCAGAGGTCGATGCCCTGGTCGACGTGCGCCCTTCGCCGCCACCCGAGCCCTGGGTGTTGATCGACGCGCCGTTCGGCCCGGCCACCCTGTTTCCCACGGTGATCGCGTGGCCGTGGTGGCAGCCGCTGGGACATGAGATCGTACCTCTGGGGGCCAACGGCTATGTTTACCGGCCGATCTACCGGCTGCCCCCAGCGGAAGAGATTGGGCCGCCTCGCCGGGCGGCAGACCTCGTTGTGCCAGACGCCGATCCAGCAGCGCTGATGGAGCGCGCGGTCTTGGCCTGCCGGTCGGGAGACTACCCCGCCGCGCTGGCAGCGTTGGATCGCCTCATCGCTCACGACGCGGCCGATGGATACGCGCACCTGCTGCGAGCCTTCGCCCTGTTCATGCTGCAAGAGCACGCGGCCGCGTCCGAGGCCCTGCACCGCGCGCTGTGGACGTTGCCGCGCGAGGAGTGGGGCGCGGTAGCCCGGAACTGGCAAGACTACGTGCCCCGGCCGGCAGCCTTCCATCGCGCGCTGCGGAGACTCGAACAGTTCGTGCGCCTCCAACCCCTGCGGCCGGAGGGCCACTTTCTGCTGGGCTACCATTACGGCTATCTCGGCCTCAAGCGGGAGGCGGTGCACCAGCTCGCCGAAGCGCTTGAGCTGTACCAGGTCGATGGCGTGGCGCCCGAGCTGCTGGAGTTCTTCCAGAACGTCCCGCCGGCCGCCCCCCCGCCTCAGAATTTCTAGCCGCGTCCCCTCCCAGGCAGCCGCCTGCGGCTTCATGGCCTGCGCCCATGCGCAGGCCCCGGCGGCTGGCTAGCCGTGCCGTACGGTGCCTAGGCAAGATGCAGCCCGCCGCATGGCCTGGCCGTAGCGGTATCGCAGCATGGCAGGCTGGGCACCGCTCGCCTTGACCGCATCCTGCCATCCATGCAACCATGAACTCGTTCGCCTCGTTGGCGCCACAACCGTGGAGCGTTCCCCATTGGCACCTGACCAAGACGATATTTACCAGGAACACATCCTGGACCACTTCGAGTCGCCCTTTCACCGCGGTCACTGTCCCCAGGCGACGCATGCCTATGAGGACGACAACCCCCTGTGCGGGGATTTCGTCCACATCGACCTGGCCATCGACGACCAGGGCCGTATTCGCGAAGCCTGGTTCGACGGAGACGGCTGCTGTATCTCGCTGGCGAGCGCCTCGATGCTGATGCAACGCATCAACGGCAGCACCGTTGCCGAGGCACAGAACCTCACAGCCGAAGAAATGTTGGCCCTGCTGGGCGTGCGGCTGACGCCCAATCGCCAGAAATGCTGCTTGCTTCCCTGGCGCGTTATGAAAATGGCCCTCTTTTCGCCCGTCACTTCGTCCGCGGCTGCGCCGCCCCCCACCAACGGCAGCGAACATGCCGGACCGGCTGAGCACGCATGATTGCCGACGCTCCCCCGCCTCTGGATCCGGCTGCCTTGCGGGACGATTTCCCCATCCTGCATGCCCGTACCCCCAGCGGCGCGCCGCTCGTCTACCTCGACAACGCCGCCACCACCCAGCACCCCAGGCAGGTCATCCATGCCATGGTCGAGGTGTACGAGCGCCATTATGCAAATGTCCATCGCGGCATCCACTGGCTCAGTGATCAAAGCACCGACCTCTTCGAGGAGGCACGCCGCAAAGTCTGCCGCTTTATCCATGCCCGCGACCCAGAGGAAATCGTCTTTACCCGCGGCACGACCGAAAGCATCAACCTGGTGGCACGAAGCTGGGGCGATGCCTTCCTCGCCCCAGGAGACGAAGTGCTGCTCACCGAGGCGGAACACCACTCGAACATCGTGCCCTGGCAGCAGCTTGCCGCCCGAAGGGGCATCGTCCTGCGATTCCTGCCCCTCCGGGATGACGGCCTCCTCCACCTCGATGCCTTGCCCAGCTTGCTTTCCCAACGCACCAGGCTCGTGGCCCTCGCCGCCACTACCAACGTGCTGGGAACGACGCAGCCGCTCCGCACCATCATCCCAGCGGCACGTGCGGTCGGCGCGCGGGTGCTCATCGACGCTGCCCAGAGCGTCCCGCATACCGTTACAGACGTGCAGGCACTCGATGCGGATTTCCTGGCATTCAGCGGCCACAAGATGCTGGGGCCCTCGGGGGTGGGCGTGCTGTACGGCAAACGGGAGATTTTGGAAGAAATGCCGCCGTTCATGGGCGGCGGCAGCATGATCCGCCGCGTACGGCTGGAAGCCTTCGAGCCGGCTGACGTGCCAGCCCGCTTCGAGGCCGGTACACCGCCGATCGTGCCCGCCATCGGTTTGGGCGCCGCCATCGATTACCTGGAACGCGTCGGCCTCGACGCCATTGCTCAACATGAGCGGCTTCTGCTCCAGCGGGCGCACGCTGTGCTGGGCGCCATCCCGGGCGTCCGCGTCTTGGGCCCGGCACCAGAACACAAGGGCGGGATTGTCAGCTTCGTGGTCGAGCGGATGCACGCACACGACGTGGCCCATCTCCTCGACCGGCGAGGGATTGCCGTACGAGCGGGGCACCATTGCGCCATGCCGCTGCACAAGCGGTTGGGCATTACAGCCAGCACGCGGGCGAGCTTCTACCTCTACAACACGCTGGAGGAAGTCGAGCAGCTCGGCCGCGCTGTCGAAGAGGCCCAGCGGCTGCTCCGGCGGAAGTAAGTGTTGAACCGAGGCGTGCCGCAGCCAGGCAGGACGCTGTGCCTGAGCCAGACGATCCGCACACCGCACCACCCTCGCAGTTGCGAGCTGGCAGTGCCGATCCCCCTTGGTGCTCGGAGAGGGGAAGGGGCTTGAATCAGCGGCAGACAAGCAATCCCTTTGATGGCACACGGCTGCTCCGTGCTGCCCGAGTTCGCGTCGCCGCGATAGCCCCCGCCAACAAAAACCGGCGGCCCGGCCGTCACCGACCGGGCCGCCGTCTGTGGCCAGACCAGACCCCTCTCTGCCTTACGTCAGAGAAGGTTGGGGACCAGGCACACTAGTCGGCTGCTCGACAGCAAGGTACCGGGCAGCAAACCTCCACCGGCACCTCGCGGCAGACCACTCGCGGCACGCAGCGCGTCACCGTGTAGGCCACCTGCTTGGGCACGCACCGCTTCACCATCACCGTCTTGGTGGAGTGCACGGGCTTGCAGACCGTATAGGGGACCTGCTTCACGCACTGCTCGCGTACCATGTGGCAGACCTTGTAGGTGCAGGTCTTGACGCGTTGCTCGGGCACCATGCGGCAGACCTTGTAGGTGCAGGTCTTGACGCGTTGCTCGGGCACCATGTGGCAGACCTTGTAGGTGCAGGTCTTGACGCGTTGCTCGGGCACCATGTGGCAGACCTT
>JAIMBC010000193.1 GCA_023511675.1 Pirellulales bacterium | reverse complement strand
GCACTTCCTTCACATCCCACCAAAGGTCGGTAGGCGCTGTCACGTTAATGACGTTGCCGAGTGTCTCGCTGGGCGGCTGCAACCCCACATTGTCGTTCACGCTGTTGACGAAGTCATACTCGGCAGCGAATTCGCACAGTTCCCAGAACGTACCGTCGATGCGGAATCGCGCACGGCGGAAGTTCAGCGAGTCTCCCTCTCCAGCACCGCCAGCGCTGTCCAGCGCCCCAGCGGAGGCATCGAGCCAGATGGCGTCAAACTGCGTGCGGCCGCCGACGTGAATCCGAAAATCCTTGTGCGCTGACTCGATCTCCAGCCCGTTCCGCCAGGAGGCCTTGAGATTCAGGTCGCTGCCTACCTCATGCGGTTCGCTGGCGCTGCTCTGGGCCGGCCCGGCGGGGTGCGCGGAGGTGGCGTACCGGTCGTCGGACGAGCCCCTTGGCCCCCCTGGCCCAGCTCCTTGGCCGGACACCGGCACGGCGTACGGATCATCCCCCGATTCATACCAGCCAGTAGCCCGCTCTTCCTCGATTGGTCCCGGAACGACCCCGGTACGCTCAGGGGGCCATGCCTGTCCATCCCGCACCTGCCCCAGGACCGGTGTGCCCAGTGCTAGCATCCCCGCCAGTGCTAGCAAACTCGCGCGCCGGATGTCGGTTCCGCGTGCGGGGTAAACGGTAGTGGCCGTTAACATAACCGCGCGCCACCGTACCACCAAGTGAAAAGATCCATAGGCGCTGACCATCAGGGTGATAAAGGCCGCCAACGAGTTGCCCGCAAACTTTACGTAGTTGTATCGACCCACAAACCCGGCATTGTTGAGCGCCCTTGCCGAGCTGACCGGATCTTCAGGAACGGCGCCACGCCACCACCCAGCAGCCTGGCCCTGCCGCTGATTGGGCGGCTCTGCGGGCACCAATCCGCCCCGGGTTAGGAACCCGATCCCTCTGGCTGCGTCTCGGTGGCTTGCTCCCAGAGCAGCAACAACAGCGCCTGTTCCAACTCCTGTGGCCGAAAGCCGAAGGGCCCACGCCCGCTCTTGAAGGCCACGCGGCCCTGCGAGTCGATCAGGTACAGCCGATCAGGCATGCCGCTGTAGGCATGGCCCACGGCGTCTCCCAGCCCGTCGACCAAGAGCGGAAAGTCCATTGCCAGCAAGCTGTTGCAACGTGTGGCCACGGCACGCCGCTCTTCATGTGTGCGCGGCTGGGCCACCGAGATGCCCAATCGATCGTTGGCCGGCTCCCGCCAGCCGTCCGTGGGATGCGCTTCCCGCACATACACGGCCAAGAACTGCACCCGATTACCGTATTGCTTGTGCAAGTCCGCCAAGACCCCAGCCTGGGATCGAAAGGGCCCTCATGTAAAGCTGCCAAACACCAGCACCACAGGCCGCCCCAGAAACTGCGCAAGCGAGTAAGATTCCGTGCCGTCGTAGGTATACAGCTCGAATAGGGGGGCATAATCGCCAATGCCGGGGCCCTCCAGCACCGATCCCAGCTCGCCGGTAAGAAAGCCCTTGAACAGCACCAGCGGGCTGGGGCCTTCCTCGGGCGCTGGCGGTTGGGGCGGGAACAGCACGGCCCGCAGATCATCGGGCGTGATGTATTCTTTGCCTGCCGCGGCACGCTCGAACAGCTCCTGCCACTCTTGCCTGCTGACGCGCCCGTTGCTGGAGCCATCGGCCCGCCGGAACACCAGCCGCGCCTGGGCCAGTTCTCGCACGTATGGGGAGCTATCCGACCAGTCGAAGTCCTCGGCACGGATGGCCCCGTCACGATTGCGGTCCAGCCGTTCGAAGAAGCCATCTGGCGCCGCCAGTTCCGTGGGCGAGACGGCGCCGTCTTGATCGGCATCGCACTTGGCCGCCAACCATTTCCAGTCCAGCCGGGTCTGGCTGCCCTGGAACCATCCCTTCCCAGGTTCCAAGCCGTCTCCGCGGGCCAGCGCCGCTACCAGTTGCACAATCTCGCGCTGGGCAAGCCACTGCATGCGCCGCTGCACTGGCTGGAGCCACCAGCCCGGCCGCAGCCAGCCATGGGCCGCTGCCTCTGTCGGGGCAGGCTTGCCCGCCGCAGGAGCGGGACTGGGCAACGCGAGTGTGGCAGCCGCCGCGCGCCCCGCCGCAGGCGGCGGTTGTGCCTCACCCGGCGGCGACAGGGCAAGCGCCATACCTGCTGCCCAGAACCACGCTACGGTTCCCACCGTACAGCAAGCGCGATGCATGGTCACAATCTCACGTTCACTGGATGGCTGGTCAGGCGGCAGCGGGCCCGCGGATAACGGCGCCGGCCGCCCAGGTTTCAAGTATAGGGCATGCTGTACCCGCCCACCCAGTGCTCCAGCGTCCGTGGAAGGGGATGCGCTGCCTGCTTAGGCCACGTCGTTCCAACCACGGCCGCCGGCGGGCGGTGCCAGGTTGCCGCAATCACAGGCACAACAGGTACGCCACGAGGTCCTCTTTCTCTTCAGGCGTCAGCCGCAGCTCGAGGATCAGGTTGAAGAACTCGACCGCGTCGTGCAGCGTGGGGCAGCGACCGTCGTGCAGGTACGGCGGAGAGTCCTTGATGTTGCGCAACGGGAAGGTCTTGATGGGGCCTTCCGGCCGGCCGGTGTAGAACCGCTCCACTTGCAAGTTGTGCATGTAGTCGTCTCCGAAGGCTGGGCCTCCGTGGCAGATGCTGCACTTGGCCTTGCCCCAGAAGAGCTGTTCGCCACGCAGTTCGCTCTCGGTGCACAGCTCAGGCTTGAGCCGCATGTCGACGCCCAGCTTGGGCGCTGGTGGGAAGTCGATGATGGCATTGAAGTCTCCCATGCGGTTGGTGAGCTGCTTCTGCCGGTTCGCCAGGCCAATGGGCTGGCCCAGCCCGCCCGGATCGCCGTCGAAGTACTCCTCCACCTCCGAGAAATGGTCCAGGCTGCGGATCGAACGCTTGGATGAGAAAATCTGCTGATTGTAATTGCCGCGCAACGTAGGCGTATCGACGCGCAGCCGCGCCTGATTGGGGCGCGAGTCGGGAGCTAGCTCGATCGCGCCGTTGGTATGCCCGTTCACGTGGCAAGAGAAGCAGCTCACGCCGGCACTGGGCTCGTACGTCACCCGGTGGGTGGTATGGTTGAACCAGGTGGTGGCCGTGGGGCGCAGCAGCTCTTTCAACCCTTCAAGCTGTTCGCCGGTCAGCAGGCCGTCGAAGATTTCAAAGTAGTTGCCCAGCGTGATTTCTCGCCCGCCCGTCACGTCTCCCAGTTCGGGGTGGGTAGTGAGAAACATCGGGGGCGGGAACTCAGGCAGGTAGGGGTCGGGAATATCAAAGTCCACGTCCATGCGAATGTGTTCCGGGTGCACCTTGGTCCACTGCTCGGGAAAGAGCATGTGCCCGGTCGATTGCAGGGGGTGAGCCAGCGGCTTGTAAGGGAACAGGTCGCGGGCACGGATCTCCTCCGGCGAGAGGGCCGCCAGTTCTTCCCAGCTCTTGATACCCTTGGGAAGACGTGCCACGGGGCCCTTCATGATGGGCTTGCCGCCGGACATGAAGGCACCCTCGATGGCCTCGCCGGAGAAGTTGTAGCGGCTCTCCATGTACGTGCGGACCTCCGCCATGAGCAGGGGCTTCTGCCTGGTGCATTTCTCGACCCATTCTTCCCATGGCATCCCCAGTGTCGGGTTGCCGACCGAAGGGCCATTGCGGCCGGCATAGCGCCAGAGGTCCAGCGGCGTACGGTCGCCTGGACCAGCGGGCGGGTAGGGCGGCAGCTTGCTCACGTGGTGGTCGCCCAGGCCATAATCGTTGGGCTGGCGAGAGGAGACGGCTCCCGGGCTTTGCAACAAGTGCGTGGGTCCGGCCTTGGCCGGCTCATATGCCGGAGCGGCAGCCACGGCCGTCTGCTCCTCGATGGGCGTCCTGGCGACCGTGGGCGCCTTCTTTTTCGTCCCCTTCTGCGGGGCCTGGCCCCTGGCCCCATGATCTTGCTGTCCCAACAGGTAACCCACCGCCAAACCCAGCCCCAACAAGAACCATACCTGCCATGAAAACCGCCTTGACGCCATGTGCGTTCTCCTCAGCAAACCACGATCTGGCTGAATGCCACATGAAACTTCGACGATGGGGGCGCAAAAAAAGGCCCCTGGCGCGCTCGCAAGCGCGTCAGGGGCCTGTCTTGACCCGCTGAAATGGCTGGGGGCGGCCGGGCCATGACCTCCACCCGCACCTGATTGTACGTGGCGGGGCAGCGGGCGTCAAACAAATTCCGGGACCGACAGCACGAAGTCCCTACGGCGCCATCCGCCCCGTGCCACGGCGGCCTGCCCATTAAGCCTCGGTAGACGGGCTGGAAAAACACGCCTCCCGCTCCAAACGGCCACGCATCGCCCCAGGGGCAAGGCCCTTGGCCCTTTGCGCCGATCGCCGGTACACAACCGAGATCGTCCGGCCCTCAGGCCAGCACGCGCTGTACGCTATCGAGCAGCCGATCCATGGCGAACGGCTTGCGCAGATAGTCGTCCACGCCAAGCATCTCGGCGTACGCCTTGTGCCGGCTGCCTTCGTTGGCAGTGATCATGATCACTCGCACGGGTACGGGTCGTGTTCGACGCAGCTTCTCCAGCACCAAGAAGCCGCTCCGCTTGGGCATCATCATGTCGAGGATCACCAGGTCCGGATCCTCCTTTTCCGCCATCGCCAGGCCCTGGTTGCCGTCTCGGGCAATGAGAATCTGGTAGCCGCGCGATTCCAAGGCAATCCGCATCGACTCGACGATCTCGGCATCGTCGTCGACCAGCAGGATGCGTTTGGGTCGGGTTGGTTGTGCTTCGCTCACGCCACGCTCCTCGCAGCAAGGCCGTTCAGTTGCTCACCTATATTAAAACCTAACGATGCTAGCTCGTCACCTGGCAGGCGGGGCGTCGCCCTAGCCGGCCAGCCGAGCTACGGCTGCTGCTGGAGCACAAGCGCGCCGGCCTATGGCCAGCAGCCACCCTGCTTGGGGACGCCCACGCCAGCCCAGCCCTGGCTCGTGGTGCCGTGTACACCAGCCACCACTTGGGGCTGCGGCGGAATGGTCTCGCATAGCATGCCGATCGGTGCACTCCTCCACGGCGCGGACCACAGGCGGCTGAACACGAATTACCCCTTTTTCCGGCCGTTGCTTGCCGCACCGCCAAAGCGGGTGAAGGGACTCGAACCCTCGACATCCAGCTTGGGAAGCTAGCGCTCTGCCAACTGAGCTACACCCGCACGCAGCGGCCTTCACCGAGCTGCTTAACCAAAGTCGATCGTACCGCCCGAATGGCTTGTCGTCAAATGGCACGTGCGCCCCGCCACTTGGCGCGTTAGCAGAGGGGCTGGGAGTGCTCCATCTGCCTCTCCCGTTTCGATTGTGGGGGGAAGGCGGTACAGCTCTCATGAACCGGCTCGCGGCTCTGCCCACCTGGCTGCTCGCAGGGCAGCCAGCCCTGCTGCCAGTGGTATGGGTAGCGATTGGTTCGCGCAGAGAGAACGCAGGGCGTCTGCCAGCAGCTCGAGGTACATGGTGTTGGTCTGATAGCTTGCGCCGTCCCAGAGCAAGCGCGGCGGAACGCCAGAGGCAAGCAGTTCCAGTCGTGCGGGCGGTTCCGTGTAGCGCAAGGACGCCTCGGTGCCAATAAACTCGAAGCCTCGCCAGCGGTCGCGGCGGCATATGGAGAGCGTGGCCTGCGCGGTGACGCCGCCGGGGAAGCGCAGCAGCAGCATGGCCAGATCGTCGCATTCGATGTCCAGCCCCACGGTGGTACGCCAGCCCTGGCCGTCGATGGCATCTCCCAGGCACCAGTTGAGAAAGTCCAGCTCATGGTCCAGGGTCACGGCGGCCCCGCCGCCCAGGTCGCGACGTGCGGCATAGCTGCTTCGATAGTCTTCCCAGGGGTGCCAGTCGGGCAGATAGCTTTCGAACCAGGCCTTGGCGTAGAGCAGCCGGCCCAGACGCTGCTGCTGCGCGCACTCTCGGGCCGCGCGGTAGGCAGGGTGATAGCGTAGGGGATACGCCATGCCGGCCGCGACATGCCCGGCCGAAGCCGCCTCTACCAGGGTCTGGGCCGCTTGGAGATCGTGGCTGAGTGGTTTTTCCACCAGCACCGGCACCCCTTGAGTCAGCAGCTCGAGGGCGGTGGCGACATGACAGGCCGTGGGGTTGGCAATGATCGCCAGATGCGGCCGCGCGGCGAGAAGTTCGGAGAGAGCCGTGTAGCTGTGGGCCTCGGGCGGGTCGGAAAAACGGCCGGGCCGACACATCGTGCTGCGCAGCAGCAGCCGGTACCGCACCCCGAGCCGGCCCAGGTTTTCATAATGGCGGCGCCCGATGGAGCCGTAGCCTACCACGGCCACGCGCAGATCGGCTGGATCGCGGGGCAGTTCGGTGGCGGGCACAATCTACCTCCGTGGCGGCCAGGCTACCCACGCCGCGGCCTGGCACGGTAAGCGGCTACAAGATGAACTGGCTGAGGTCCTGGTTGTGCACGACCGGCTCGAGCCGCTGGCGCACGTAGGCGGCGTCGATGACCGCCTCGCTCCCTGCCCGCTCGGGGGCATCAAAGCTGAGGTCTTCAACCAGCCGTTCCATGATAGTGTACAGTCGCCGAGCGCCGATGTTCTGTAGAGACTGGTTGAGCTGGAAGGCGTATTCGGCGAGGGCCTCCACCGCATCGGGCGTGAAGCGCAACGTCACGTTCTCTGTGGCCAGCAGGGCCTCGTATTGCTTGAGCAAGGCATTGCGCGGTTCGGTAAGAATACGGATGAAGTCCGCCTTGGTAAGTGCCGAAAGTTCGACGCGGATGGGAAAACGTCCTTGCAGCTCGGGCATGAGGTCGCTGGGGCTGCTCTTGTGGAAGGCGCCTGCGGCCACGAATAGCACGTGATCGGTGCGCACATATCCGTAGCGGGTCTGCACGGTAGTGCCTTCGACAATGGGCAGCAGATCGCGCTGCACTCCCTGGCGGGAGACGTCGGGTCCTTTGCCGCCTTCGCTGGCGACTACTTTATCAATCTCATCGATGAAGATGATGCCCAGGTTCTCGGCCAGGCGGATGGCTCGCTGATGAAGCTGCTCCTCGTTGATCAGCGCATCGCACTCCTGCTCGAACAGCAGTTTGCGAGCCTCTCGGACGGGCACCTCCGTGCGCACACTCTGTTTGGGCAGGAACTTCTCGAACATGTTCTGGATGTCGAGATCGATGTGGTCGGTGCCGATGCCGGTCATCACCAGCGGCATGGCCTTGCGTTCCACGCTGATCTCCACGAGGCGGTCGTCCAGTTCTCCGGCCTGGAGCATGGCCCGCATTTTCTCTCGCGTGCTGCGGCGGCGGCGGGGCGCGCCTTCGGCCTCCCCTGTTTCAACCATGGACGGGGCCAAGAGCGCCAGCAAGCGGTTCTCGGCCCGGCGGGTGGCTTCTTCCTTGACCGCCTGGCGCTCCTCTTCCCGCACCAGGCCGATGGCGTTCTCGATCAAGTCGCGGACCATGCTTTCCACGTCGCGGCCGTAGTAGCCCACCTCGGTGTATTTGGTGGCTTCCACCTTGACGAACGGCGCGCCGGTCAGGCGTGCCAGGCGCCGGGCGATTTCTGTCTTGCCCACGCCGGTAGGGCCAATCATCAGAATGTTCCGCGGGGCGATCTCGCGGCGCATCTCTTCGCCGAGCTGCTGCCGCCGCCACCGGTTGCGCACGGCTACCGCCACGGCTCGTTTGGCTGCCTCCTGCCCCACGATGTAACGATCCAACTCAGCAACGATCTCGCGGGGGGTCAGCTCCCGCACGCCAATTCCTCCACCTGGATGTTATGGTTGGTGTACACGTCAATATCGGCGGCGATCTGCAGGGCCGTGCGGACGATTTCGCCGGCCCCCAGGTTGGAGTGGGCCGCCAGCGCCCGTGCTGCCGCCACGGCATAGCCGCCGCCCGAGCCGATGCCCAGCACGCCGTCGTCGGGCTGAATGACGTCTCCATTGCCCGTCAGCAGCAGGATGTGCCGCGCATCGGCCACGGCGAGCAAGGCCTCCAGCCGCCGCAGCACCCGGTCGGTTCGCCAGTCCTTGGCCAGCTCCGTGGCTGCCCGGGGCATGTTGCCGGGGAAGTCCTTCAAGCGGGCTTCAAACCGCTCTAGCAGGGCAAAGGCGTCGGCACTCGCCCCGGCAAAGCCGCACAGCACCCGGCCGTCGGCCAGCCGGCGCAGCTTGTTCGCCGCTGCCTTCACAATGGCAGAACCCAGCGTGACCTGGCCATCCCCACCCAGGGCGACCATGCCGCGATGGCGTACGCACAGAATGGTGGTACCGCGGACGATCATCACCGGTGCATTGTGCCTGCGCGCCGCCAGGTCTGCCAAGGGGCGCCTCAGGTGCGAGCAAGAGGGCCATGACGAACGAGCTGCTCGGCGGTCATGCCAGGGGCGCCTCACGGGCGAGCAAGACGGGCGACGCCTGCCGTGGCGATCTCCTGCCACGGTCGTCACCAAAACCAGCCGCAGCTCGCAAAGCCCCGCGTACCGCGTGCATCGCCCATCCGCCGCACGCCTTTGGCTAGACTACCTCCTCGGCCGAGCGCTGCTCGAGATGTTCCCCATCCGCCGCATGCCTATGGCTGGGCTTGATATCATGCCGCGTGCGGCCTGCTTCGCCCGGGGCATGCCCCGCGGAAAGGCCACCCCAGGCAACGCCAAGCCCTGCCGGCAAGCGCCCCGGCCGTTGCACGCGCGGCACGCTATCCCCCGTCCTGGCCGCTCTCCAGCACTGCCAGGAACGCCTTCTGCGGAATATCGACGTTGCCGATCGATTTCATCCGCTTCTTCCCCTCCCGCTGCTTCGCCCACAGCTTGCGCTTCCGCGTGATGTCGCCCCCGTAGCATTTTGCCGTGACGTTCTTGCGCAGCGCGGGAATCGTCTCGCGCGCGATCACTCGGCTGCCGATCGCCGCCTGAATGGGAATCTCGAACAGGTGCCGATCGATCTCGCTGCGCAGCTTCTTCACAATGGCCCGCCCGCGGCGCTCGGCATCCCGGCGATCGCAGACGATCGACAGGGCGTCCACCCGCTTGCCGCCCACGAGGATATCCAACCGCACCAGGTCCGCGGGAAAGTAGCCCAGCAACTCATAATCCATGGTACCGTAACCGCGGGTGCAGCTTTTCAGCCGGTCGTGCAGGTCGTAGATCACTTCGGCCAGCGGCAGGTCGTACACCAGGATGGCCCGCTTCGGAGAGAGATACTCGGTACGCACATAGGTGCCGCGTCGGTCGGTGCAAAGCTGCATCACGGGGCCGATGTACTCGCTGGGGATCACAAACTGCACGCGGACGACAGGCTGGCGAAACTCTGCGATCCGCCCGGCGTCCGGCACTTTTTGCGGCGTGTCGATGTGCAGCGTTTCGCCCTGGCGGGTGAGAATCTCGTAGGTCACGTTGGGGGCGGTTTGCACCAGGTCCAGCTCCGCCTCGCGTTCCAGCCGTTGCTGCACAATTTCCATGTGCAGCAGCCCCAGGAACCCGCACCGGAAGCCGAAGCCCAGGGCCTCGCTGGTTTCCGGCTGGAACTCGAAGCTGGGATCGTTGATCGCCAGGCGGGCCAGCGCTTCCCGCAGAGCTTCGAAGCTCTCTCCATCCGCCGGATACAGGCCGCAGTAGACCATCCGCTTGGGCTCCTGATATCCCGGCAGCAACGGGGCGGCCTGCTCGCCCGGCAAGGTGACCGTATCGCCAATGTGCACCGCGGCCAGCGACTTGAGGTTGGTGATCAGGTATCCTACCTGGCCCGCCGAGAGCAGGGCACACGGCTGCCGTTGCGGCCGGAATTGGCCCAATTCCAGCACCTCTTGCGTGCATCCCCCCTTGAGGAATTGCACCTTCTGCCCCTTGCGCACCACTCCCTGCATCACCCGCACGTAGGTGATGGCCCCTCGGTACTCGTCGTAGTGCGAGTCGAAAACCATCGCTTGCAGCGGCTGCTGTGGGTCGGCCTGCGGCGGGGGGATGCGCTGGACGATTGCTTGCAGCAGCTCGGGCACGCCGGCGCCCGTCTTGCCGCTGCTGCGGAGCACCTGCTGCGGGTCGATACCCAGCACCGCCTCCATCTCGCCGATCACCTCCTCCGGCCGAGCCTGGCTGAGGTCGATCTTGTTGAGCACGGGCACGATGGTCAGCCCCGCCTCCATGGCGGCAAAGGCATTGGCGACCGTCTGCGCTTCCACACCTTGGCAGGCGTCTACCAGCAACAGGGCCCCTTCGCAACAGGCCAGGCTGCGCGAGACCTCGTAGTGGAAATCGACGTGCCCCGGCGTATCGATCAGGTTCAGCTCGTACGTTTCGCCCCCATGGTCGTATCGCATGGATACGGCGCGGGCCTTGATGGTGATGCCGCGGGCACGCTCCAGCTCCATGTCGTCGAGCATTTGTTCGCGCAACTCGCGGCGGGAGACGGTGCCGGTGATCTCGATCAAGCGGTCGGCGAGCGTGCTCTTGCCGTGATCCACGTGGGCCACGATGCAAAAGTTGCGGATCAACCTCGGCGGCGTGACAGCAGCGGGGCGGTTCATGCGGCGCGGGGGTCAGGCATCGTGCCGTTTCTGGCGGTGGGCCAGGCGGGCCAGGCCAGCGGCACCAATGAAGCCAGCATCACCGCCCAGAGAGGCGAAATCGATCACCGTCCGCTGGGCCAGCACGGGGAAGGCCCGCCGTCGCACTTCCTCCCGTACGCGCTGGAGAAACCGTCGGCCCAGCACGGCGTCAGGACCGCCAAAGGTCATGGCGCCGCCCAGCAACACGCCGGTGGGATCGATAGTATGGATCAGCGTCACGATGCCGATCCCCAGATAACGGGCCGTCTCCAGCACCAGCTCCATCGCCAGGGCATCTGTCATATCTCTCACTACTTCAATTAGTTAAACCCCATAACTAGTGCTCTTGTAACAAGGTGCCAGCCATCAACTAGAACGAAAAGCAGTATCTTAAGTGGCAGCGATATCATAACCGGTGGCACCATTAGCATACCCATAGACATAAGGACACTAGCAACCACCATGTCGATTATTAGAAACGGTATAAAGATTAGAAAACCAATTATAAACGCAGCCCGAAGCTCGCTAATTATAAAGGAGGGTATCAACACATATGTAGGCACGTCTGCTCTTGTTTTTGGGCGTTTGATCTTCGCTAAATGAACGAAAAGAGCCAGGTCTTTTTCTCGTGTTTGTTTAAACATAAATTCTCTAATCGGCTCGGATGCTCTTTCATATGCTTGCTCGTATGTTATGCTGTTGCTTATATATGGCTTGATTGCATTATCATTGATTTGGGCAAAAATCGGAGCCATCACGAAAAAAGTTAGGAAAAGAGCTAGGCCGATTAACACCTGCGTTGGGGGAATTTGCTGAGTGCCTAGCGCATTTCTTATAAAAGCAAGGACAATGACTATTCTTGTAAAAGATGTGACCATTATTAAAAGTGCAGGCGCAAGTGTCAAAACGGTAAGTAGTAGAAGAACTTGAAGACTTACCGCTACATCCTGCGGACTTTTAGCGGATTCAACGCCGAATGAGAGCTTTGGCAGAGGAAAATTAGGAGCAGCAGGCTCG
>JAIMBC010000192.1 GCA_023511675.1 Pirellulales bacterium | reverse complement strand
GAGCGGAACTGCTACTGCCACTGAAAGCCAATGACTTCGACCTGGAGATCAGGCGCTCGAGCATCGGCATCCAAGATGTTGTTCACGCGGAGAGTTCCAGCGAACACAGCCGCGTCTGCCCCCGTGGCAGTAACAGCCGGCTGGCTTCTGCTACAAAGCCGGCAAAGCAGGCGTCGGCGAAGCGGCCGGCGTCGCCCAGCATCTGGCGCCTGCGACCATGCAGTTCTTGCAAGATCGCCAGCCCCCGCTTTAGTTCCTCTTCCGTACGGGCGATGTGCAGCACGGCGCGGCCCGTGTCCAGGTAACGCCGCTGGCAGCGGCCCACCTGTTTGCGGTGAGACTTGGAGAGTTTCGCCAGGAAGGCTTCCCACGTGGGGGGAAACGCGACACGCCAACAGCGAGCTGGCCGCTCAGATTCCCCGCGCACGCCTCGCCTTGCCAGGGCCCCCATCAAGGCGGCGACACGGCCATCCGAGGCATCGACCCCATCCAGCTCGATCAGGTCCCAGACCTTCCGGGGCCGCGGCGGCCGGGGCATCCCGTTTCCCCGGATGGAGGGAGGCTGGCGGCTTGTTGAGCCACCGGCCGCGGCCAACCACGCCGCGAGGCTCTCTAACACGGCACATTCATGCTCGGGGGCAGCCAGCAACGTGAGATAGTCCGTGCATGCCGCGCCGCTGCCCAGAAAGCGGATCACCCGGCCGCGGACACTATTGGCAACGTACCAGGGGGCCAGGCCAACCAGTCCGCTGCCAGGCGACTCCACGGCCAGCACCAGCAGGCTGCCCCCCCTTTGCCGGATTGCTGGGCCAAAGTGGCGCCACCAGCTCGTTAACCACTCCCAGGAGAGAAATGGCTCACCACCGGCCAGTGCCTTCCAGCCGTCGCGGAGGTGTGCTAGCTCGCTGTCGCTTTGGTAGCAGATGACATTCATCATCAAATGTGGGTTGCGAGGCCGCGCATGGCAAATTGCCCGTTGCCCCAAACACCAAAAAAAGCCAGCCCTTGCCGCGCGCGGCACGCCCGCGTGCCCGTGTATCACAGCCAGCCGCTTCCACCGCCGTTAAGGCCGCCTGCTTCGGTCTATCTGGCCGCCAAACCCTTGGTTGCTCCCCCCTGTCTGGCCGCCAGCCCTTAGCGGCTCCGCCCTCGATGGCCAACCGAGGTTCACGAGCCCGGCCGCCTGTTGACTTTTGGCAACGTCAGGTGGCGTCCCCACTACGCCGCAGGGCGGCGCGGCAAGAGCTTCGCTCGTTGTGGTTGGGACGAGGAATAGCTTCATGTCCATGCCCAGCAAGAAGTTATGGAGAAGCCTCGCAGCGGCCCAGGGCAAATGGAATCCCGCTTGCTACCTCCTCCAGGCAGGCAAGAGCCACCATTACGAGGAACCGACATGAGCCGCACGCTTTACCCGCCTCAATCGCCCGCCGACGTGGCACGCTTGGTGATGATCCACTATCGCCGTTGGTTGATTCCGGCGGCCTGCCTCACCGCTCTGGCTGCTGTGTATGCCCTGTTGAAGGGCAACACCTGGGAGGCCACTCAGGCGCTGATGGTGCGGGACGAGGCGGCGGGAAAGCTGGCAGCACCGGGCAAGTTCAGCGGTTTGACCGAGATGAAGCTGACCCAGGAGACGATTCTGGAGGTGCTCAAGAGTCGCGCCGTGCTGGCGGGGGCGTTGAGAGACGTGGGGCCGCCTGCTTCGCACCAGAGCGGCGGCGCCTCTGCTACCTCTGGGCGTGCAGGGGGGCGGTGGCCCACGGTCGAAGACGTGGCTGAGCTGGCCGGCCAGATCAAGCTCGTGCCACCCAAGGGGGCCGAGTTTGGCACGACGGAGATCTTGTATCTGCACGTCCGCGACCGCAGCCGCAGCCGCGCGCTGGATCTGGCCAGGGCCCTGTGCCGCCGCTTGCAGAGCAGGCTGGCGGCCCTGCGCCACAAGAAGGCCCAGAGCATGATTGCCGAGCTGGAGCAGCAGGTGCGGGTGGCGCGGGCCGATCTGAGCCAGGCCAGCCGAGAACTGGGCGCGCTGGAGAGCGAGGTGGGAAGCGACCTTTCCGAGCTGCGCGTGCTGCACGAATCGACCAGTCCGGATAGCGACTTGCGGCGGCGCCTGGTGGAACTGGAAAACGAACTGCGGCAGGCAAGGCTGGCGCACCGCAACAATGAGGAGCTGCTGCAATTGCTGATCGAGGCCCAGCAAGACGCCAGCAAGTTGCTCGCCACGCCGAATCGGCTGCTGGAATCTCAGCCGGCCTTGCGGCGGCTCAAAGACGGACTGGTGGATGCACAGCTTCGCACGGCCTCCCTGCTGGGCAGCATGTCTCAGCGGCATCCGCAGGTCCAGGCGGCGCTGGCTGCCGAGGCTGAAGTCCGTGAACACCTGCACGAGGAGCTGGAGGCGGCCATCCGCGGCCTCGAGGTGGAGCTGCGCCTCTCGTCGGACCGCTCGAATGCCCTGCATGCCCAGCTTGAGGCCCTGCGGAGCCGCCTCAACCGGCTGGCCGCCTTGCGTACCCCCTATGCCAATCTCGTGGCTGAAGTGCGCAACCGCGTGCGCCTGCTGGAAGAGGCTGAACGCAACCTTGCAGAAGCCCGTGCCTCGCTGGCCGCCGCACACGCCGCCAGCCAGGTCACGCAGGTTGAAGACCCGCACCTCGGCACCCAGCCGGTGGGGCCCAGCCGGGCCATGATCATCCTGGGCGGAGGTGTGGCAGGCCTCGTGGCCGGGCTGGGTCTGCTCTTCGTCACCCTGCCCTTCGGCCCTCACGCCGGCTCCGTACCAGCACAGGCCCGCACCTCTGCTGTCGACGTACCCGATCCGGTCGACTGGCCGGCCGCACAGCCCGCCGCAAGCTATGCTGCACAGCAGCAGCGCACCGGTCGCCGTATCCATGAGCCGGCGGCTACCTGAAAGGGCCGCTCGCTGCTGCCTCGGCCGCCAACACCTTCCCACAACTCAGTTGCCTGCCCGCTGCCATGCCCCGCGTGTGTGCCCCGTCTGTCCCACAGCTAGCCGCTGGTCGGTGCTGACATACCTGATGGCTACAGCCGGAGAGGTCTTCGCATGAGCGGCCTGTTGTTGCTTGCCGGATTCGCAGCCGCCGCCTGGACGCTGGTGCTGGTGGGACGCGGTTCGCTGGCGGCGCTGGGCATGGCCGTCCTGCTCTGCACATGCGTGTTCGGCTACGAGTGGCTGCACTTCGACCTGGGGCCGCTGCCGCTTACGCTCGACCGCTGCCTCCTGGCCCTTCTGCTGGCAGCCTGGATCGTGCAATGGGGCCTGGGCCGCTTGCCGCGGCGGCCATGGTCCGCCACCGAATGGCTGCTGGTGGGCTTCGTAATATTGCTCGCAGCCAGTATGTTCGCCACGGACTGGCAGGCCCAGGGAGTGGGGGCCAGCCCGGTATGGCGGTTGGTAGGGGGATATCTGGTGCCCGCGCTGCTGTTCCTGGCAGCCCGCCAAGCGCCGCTGAACGAGGCTGCGGTGAGGCGGCTCCTCTGGTGCGTGCTCCTGTTTGGCATCTACCTCTCTGTGACGGCTCTGGCCGAACTGGCTGGCCAGTGGTCGCTGGTGTTTCCTCGCTACATTGCCGATCCGAAGTTGGGGCTGCACTTTGGCCGTGCTCGCGGGCCCATGCTGCACTCCGTCAGCCTGGGGCTGTACCTGTGTGCGGCACTGAGCGCGGCCGTGGTGTTGGCGCTGGGCGGCGGGCGCTGGACGCGTGCCGTTACGGCGGCGGTCGTGCCTCTGTTTGGGGTGGGGCTGTACGGCACTTACACACGCAGCGTCTGGCTGGGAGCGGCGC
Source organism: Pirellulales bacterium (assembly GCA_023511675.1). Lineage (GTDB taxonomy): Bacteria > Planctomycetota > Planctomycetia > Pirellulales > JAIMBC01 > JAIMBC01. The sequence continues at coordinate 7,971 of JAIMBC010000192.1, read as the reverse complement.
TGGCGGTTTTTGTGATTCTGGGCTTGGCGCTGCGCGGCCGTGCCCGCACCGCCGTGGTGGGCAGTCTGATCGCCTGTGCACTGCTGGTAGGCCTTCTCAAGCTCGATAGCCTGTTGAATCTGCAACGCGAAGGCTCGACGACGCTCTCACGGCTGTCGGCGGGGATGCGAGCGAGCTTTGCGTACGTCTCGTGGCAAATGTTTCTGGATCGGCCCCTCCTCGGCTGCGGCTTTGGCCAGTTTCCGCGGGCCAAGTTGCCATATCTCTCGGATCGCAGCACGGAGCTGCACCTGGAGAGCATCCGTGGTTACGTTCACCACAATACGTTCCTCAGCCTGCTCGTTGAAACCGGCCTGGTGGGCCTGGGCCTGTTTCTCGTGCTGCTGCTGCGCTGGTGGCGGCAGGCATGGAGGCTGGCAAGAGAGGGCCTCCCGCTGGCCGCCACATCCAGCCTCTGGGCAGGCCAAGACTTGCGCCATGCGCCGCCTGCGCACGCCTGGATGCAGATGCACGGCCTGTTCACCGTGGGCCTGTTGGCGGCCTGGCTGCCGCAGCTTGTTTTCCACGAGATGAGCTATACCGCGGGAGATAATGCTCTGGTGTTCTTCATAGCCGGGCTGTGCTGTGGACTGGCTCGCGGCTGGCCAGCAGCGGATGACGGCGGACGAGCTGCGCGCCAGCGCGGCAGCTCCCCCCGCAGCGTGGACACGGAAGCAGCCTCCCCCGCCTGCTGCTAAGAGAGAGGGTCGATGCGCTGCCTCGGCAGGCGGCGCGAGGGATGCTCGCCACATCAAAGGGGCGATGATCCGTTTTGTTCCTTGGCAGACCGTGCGCGGCCCCGTGTACGGCTTGCGAGACAAACGGAGCCTTGCTGCCTCATTCGAGCACGAGCACGGCGTGCCGCCAATGGCCTGCTACGCGTCGTCTGCATGTGGCTGGAAGTCAATTTCGGACGGCTCGCTTGGGCCCCCCGCCGTTTCTGGGGGGAGCGGTTCGGCAGCAACCTCCCCTGCGGAAAGGGCCGGTTTGGCCTGGCGCCTCCGCGGGCCTGCTGGCGCGGCAGGCTCCAGGCCGATCGCCACCATGCGGCGATAGAGCCGAGGGCGGGTGAGGCCAAGCAGGCGTGCAGCGCGGGCCTTGTTGCCCCGGGCCAGACGCAGCGCGCGCTCGATCAGCTCCCGCTCCACATCCGCCAGCAGACGTGGCAGGTCGATGGGTTCGTGACGGCGCGCGGGGGCCGGTATGTTGGCCACCCGTTGCGGCAAGTCTTGCAGCGTGATGCGCCACTCCACGGCACGCGCATGCGCCTCGCGAACCACGGCTTGCAGTTCGTCCATTCCGCCGGGCCACGGATAAGCCAACAAGCAATGCAACGCCTCTTCGGTAAAGCCGGATATCTGCTTCCCCGCCTGAGCATTCTCGGCCTCCACGAATGCCTGCGCGATCAACGGCAAATCTTCCAGCCGTTGCGACAGCGGCGGCAGCTCGATCACCATGGCACTAAGCATCAAGGCCAGCTCCTGCGGAAACTGGCCGGCAGCAGCCAGCTTCACCAGCGGCTGCCTCGCCGTGCTGATCAGACGCATGGGCAAGTCTGCGTGCCTCAAGAAGCCCGCCAGTTCTGCCCGAGCTTCCTCTGGCAATTGTTCCACCTCGTTCAGCAACAGCGTCCCTGGCCGTGCCGAGGGCGCGGTCGATTGCGCCCGCGCTACCGCACGTATGGTGGCCTGCAATAACTCGGCACCAAGCAGTTTGCAGGCCAGCGGCACCAGCGGCCCCGCAGCCGCCCTCGCGTCCCCACCGTAATGGATTGTCCGGGCCACGTGCTGCCGGCCGCTGCCCGGAGGTCCGACAATCACCACGGGAGCCGTCCCCTGGGCCGCCAGCATGATCTGGCTGCGCACCCGCCGAATCTGCGGACTGTCTCCCACCAAACGCTCGAGCTGATATTGCACCGCACGGCTCTGACGCAGCCGCTGAAGCTGAACATGCAACTCGCCTCGGCCCGCAGACGGCTCCGCCTCCACAGGGGCTGTGCCCCGCCAGCTTACCAGGGCAAGAACGGCCCTCTCTTCTCCACCGCCCAGGGGAACGAAATCGACCTGCGCCTCTGCCCGCGCGGGATCCGCGGCTGGCACGCAGATGACCGCGCCGATCTGCACTCCGGCAAACGCCTCCGGCGGCGGACACAGGGCACAGGCCGCACGCGCCTCGGGCGGCAGATCGCCGGGCGTGTGATAGCGACATTCCTGCCCCAGGAGCGAGGCGGCCGGCAGCCCCAGCCACGCCTCGCACGCCCGGTTCACAAAGCGCAGGCGGCGGGAAGCATCGACGAGGTAGATCGGCTGGTCTGCCGCGTCAAGAAAACGTGCCAGTTGTGTTGTGGCGGCGCGTGGTGCGGGCATGCGCCGATTGTACGCTGCGTACCGTAGAGGCAGTAGCGCCACGTTCGGTTCAGGGCCGGGGGCGACTACCGAGCCTCCGTCCCGCGTCGGCTGCCGCTACGGTCGATTAAGAAAAGCGGCACCCGGAGTGGTGGCCGGAAGCTGGCTGCGCAGCCAACGATCACGCCCCGCAGTGGGCAATCCCATGCCGGACACAAGGGCTCGCCGGCAGGAAGTCTCGCCCCCGGCTACCAGGAGGGCCCAACCCGCAGCGGCAAGGCCGACCCGCCCGGCCTGTGCAACGGTGCTCGCCTCTTTTTACAATGAAGCCATGTCCATCGATCTGATTCTGGGCACGGCCGGGCACATTGACCACGGCAAGACCTCGCTGGTCAAGGCCCTGACGGGCATCGACACCGACCGCCTGCCGGAAGAGAAACTGCGCGGCATCACCATCGAGCTAGGTTTTGCCTGGCTCGAGCTGGGTGACGTGCGGTTGGGGATTGTCGACGTACCGGGGCATGAGCGTTTTGTTCGCAACATGCTGGCGGGGGCCACGGGCATCGACCTGGCACTGCTGGTGGTCGCGGCGGACGACTCGGTGAAGCCTCAGACCCGCGAACACCTGGAGATTCTCCGCCTGCTGGGGATCGAATATGGCGTAATCGCCCTCACCAAGTGCGACCTGCCGGATCCCAACTGGGTGGACCTGGTTGAGGAGGAGGTGCGAGATCTGGTGCGGGGCACCTTCCTGGAAAAGGCCCCGCTGGTGCGCACGAGCGTGGTCAGCGGCACCGGGCTGGACGAGCTGCGCGTGGCCCTGGCGGCTGCCGCGCGGCAGGCCATCCAGTCGCCGCGCTGCCAGCGCTTGGAGGAGCCCTTCCGCCTGGCCATCGACCGCAGCTTTACCATCGCGGGGCATGGCACGGTGGTTACCGGCAGCATTTCCAGCGGCCGCGTGCGCGTGGGAGACGAACTGGTGGTGGAACCCGGCGGTATTCGCGTACGGGTGCGTGGTTTGCACAACCACGATCAGCCCGCCGAAGAGCTGCACCGTGGGCAGCGGGCGGCGATCAACCTTGCCGGCATTCACCACGATGAAATCCGCCGCGGCCATGAACTGGCCTCTCCCGGCCACCTCATGCCCAGCCGGCTGTTGACCGTGCGGCTACAGCTCTTGCCCGATGCCCCCCGCCCCCTGCGCCATAGAAGCCGCGTACGCTGCCATCTGGGAACCGCCGAACTGATGGCGCACGTGTTGCTGCTCGACGAAGACCGCCTCCAGCCGGCAGGCACGGCACCAGCCCAGCTCCGCCTCAGCGAACCTGCGGTGGCCGTCTGGGGCCAACCATTCGTGATCCGCAGCGAATCTCCCGTGCAGACCATCGGTGGCGGCCACGTGCTGGACCCCCAAGCCCAACGCCAGCCGCGACGCGATGCCGAGGTGCTCTCCCAACTGGAAGCCCTGGCAAGCGCCGAACCGACAGCCCGCGCTGGCGCCGCCGTGTTCTTCTCAGGCCTGCGGGAATGGGAACCCGCTGATCTGGCACGCACCGCGGGAATCACACGCCCCGATATCGTGGTGGCCCAACTGGAAAAGGCAGGAATCCTTGCCCGCTTGCCCATCAGCCCCACGCGGAGCGTGCGCGTGCATCGGCAGGTGCTCGACGCCCTGTATCGCCGCATTGAGGTCTTGCTCGATAAGGAGCATCGCCGCCATCCGCTGGGAAACCTGCTGGACCGCTCGCGGCTGGCCAACCGGCTGGCGTATCTGGGTCCGCCTCCACTGATCGATGCATTGCTGGAGTCGATGCGCGACACAGGCCGTCTGGTGCTCACGGCGCGTGGCGTGGCTCTGCCTGGGCGCGGGCCGCAGCTCTCTACCAACGAGCAGAAGCTGCTGGAACAGATCGTGGCTGCCTACCGCCAGGCAGGCTATCAGCCTCCTAGCATTGAGCAGCTTCAATCGGCCACGCCGCGCAACCAGGCCGCAGTCCCTCAGCTCGTTGCCCTGGCGGCGAGCGACGGACTGCTGGTCGAGATCGCTCCAGGGATGTACCTGCACGCGGATGTGCTTGCTCAACTGCGTGCCACCCTGACGGAGCACCTGGCCGATGGCGGTTTGACCGTGAGCCAGATTCGAGAGATTCTGGGGGTGAGCCGCAAGTACGCCGTACCTATTTGCGAGTTTCTCGACCGCATCGGTTTCACCCGCCGGGAAGGAGACGTGCGTCATCTTGCGCAGCGCTAGGGCGATTGCCCACACCGGCCTTGACCCGCGCAACGCGCCGGCCAGCCCGCGGGCTGTGCGTTGCGCTAGCGTGCGGCCTGCTGCGACTCGGTCCAGTCCGTTCCGTCTCGGCCAGGTGTCCGACCGCGTGCGGCACAAGCCCCGGTTCCCGTGACACTGCTGTACATGCACCGTATGCGCCCCAGTCCCTTTGCGGGCTGGCCGCTGACGACGCTGATAACTACGAGCACGCCATGAACAACCCCCTACGCAACCTCCCCTCGGTGAACGAATTGCTGGAAAGCCCTGTGCTGAAGGCGCTGGTCAATCGCGTGAGCCATAACGTGGTCGTGAATCGGGCCCGGTCCCTGCTGGACGATCTGCGCCACGAGATTCAGGCGCGTGCCGAAATCCGAGTGCCCAGCGTTGCGGAACTCGCCGAGCGTATCGCCTCGCGCGTGTTGGCGGCTGACGAGCCGGCCTTGCGGCCCGTGATCAACGCAACGGGCATTCTGCTGCACACCGGGTTGGGCCGCGCCCCGCTGGCCGAAGCCGCCGTCTCTGCCCTGGCTGAAGCCGCCGCCAACTATGCCAGCGTGGAACTCGACCTGCCCAGCGGAGAACGCTCCCAGCGCGTCGCCGCCGTGCGATCTCTCTGGCAGGAGCTGACAGGTGCCGAGGCGGTGGCGGTTGTGAACAACTGCGCAGGCGCTACCCTGATTACGCTGGCGGCTCTCGCACAAGGCCGCGAAGTCATCGTCTCGCGAGGCCAGCTTATCGAGATCGGCGGCAGCTTCCGCTTGCCGGAAGTCATGGCGGCCAGCGGCGCCGTGCTCCGCGAGGTGGGTACCACCAACAAAACCCGCCTTGCTGATTATGAGCAGGCCATCTGCGACCGCACCGCTGCCCTGCTGCTGGTCCATCCCAGCAACTACGTGGTGGCCGGCTTCACCGAAAGCGTCGAACTCCGCCCCCTCGTCGAACTGGGCCGCAAGCATCGACTGCCCGTGATTCACGACGTTGGCTCCGGCGCGCTCATCGACCTGGCCCAGTTCGGCCTGCACGGCGAGCCGCTGCCTGCCCAGAGCCTCCGCCACGGCGCCGATCTGGTGCTGTTCAGCGGAGATAAACTGCTTGGCGGGCCCCAATGCGGCGTGATCCTTGGTCGAGCCGCGCTGGTTGGCCAGATCGCCAAGCACCCGCTGGCCCGCGCCCTGCGCGTGGACAAGCTCACCCTCGCCGCGCTCGCCGCCACCTTGCGGCTCTATCGCGATCCTGCCGTGGCATGCCGGAGCATCCCCCTGTTGCAGCTTCTGAGCACGCCGTTGCAAAATCTGCAACTCCGCGCGGAGCGCCTGGCCGCCCAGATCGCTGCCATGCCCACAGTCGCCTCTGCCCAGGCAGTTCAAGACACGGCTTACCTCGGCGGCGGCTCCGTGCCCACACAGCAACTCGCCACCTGGTGCGTCGCCATCGAGCCCCAAGACGGCGGCGTCGATCGCCTCGCGGCTCGGCTGCGTACTGGCACCCCTGCCATCGTGGGCCGCATCCGGGATGGCCGCCTGCTGCTCGACCTGCGCAGCGTGTTCCCGCGACAGGACCAGGAACTGGTGAACGCCCTGGAACGCCTGCACCCCTCACCGCAGCGACAGCCAACCCCTGACAGCAACCCGCCAAGCGCCTAGGCTACCGCCGGATTGGGTAGCTTGCCCGCTCCTGCGAAAGCCGCCGACCCCACCACAACAGACCGCTCAGGGCCTAATCCGCACCGTCTGGCCCCGCTGGCGACGTTTCCTCTACGCCCTGCCTCAGTGCCGTTGCCTGCGTGCAGCTCCCACATCCCGCCCGCAGAAAAGCCCTCTCCGCCGCACCGCATGCTAGGGCCGTCCCCTGGCTCGCCGCCACCCCACAAGGACTGCTGCACGTGAGCCGCAACTCCTCCGTGCCAGGGCCCCGGGGCCGCCGTCTTGCACACCAGCAAGCAGCCCTCTGCCAGCAATCACCTGAGGTGCTGGTGCTGGCCGCAGGGGTTGCCTACGACCGAGCACGCTGCCAGCATGTGCCCGACCGCCGGTACCCAGCCAGCCCCCCATTTGCCAACCCTGACAGCGGGGCGAATAATGAGGGCACCCCACCTCTCGCGAGGCCCTCCATGGACGACAAATTCTCTGGCCAAGGCATCACCTTTGACGACGTGCTGCTCATTCCGCGCTATAGCAGCGTGGTCCCCGTAGAGTGCGATGTGAGCACCCGCCTCACGCAGCGTATCCGCCTGAACATCCCCCTGCTCAGCTCGCCCATGGATACCGTGACCGAGGCGGAAATGGCCATCGCCCTGGCCCAGGAGGGCGGCCTGGGGGTGATCCACAAGAACATGTCGATCGAAAACCAGGCCAAGGAGGTCGAGAAGGTCAAACGCAGCGCCAATGGCATCATCTTCGACCCGATCACCTTGCCGCCCGAGGCTACCGTCGCCCAGGCAAGGGAGATCATGGCCCAGCACAACGTCTCGGGCCTGCCCATCGTCAAGAACGGGCGGCTGGTGGGCATTCTTACCCGCCGCGACCTCCGGTTTCTGGAGTCGGGCGAGATCCGCGTGGCCGAGGTGATGACTCGCAATCACCTGGTGACGGCCACGGGCAATGTCACGCTGGAAGAGGCAGAAAAGATCTTGATGGCAAATAAGGTCGAGAAACTTCTGCTGGTTGACGAAAATAACGCACTGACTGGGCTCATTACCATCAAAGACATCGATAAGATGCGCCGGTTCCCGAATGCCTGCAAAGATAGGCAAGGCAGGCTGAGGGTGGGCGCGGCCGTGGGGGTCTATGAGTTCGAGCGGGTCGAAAGCCTGATCGCCAAGGGAGTGGACGTGCTGGTGGTGGATAGTGCCCACGGCCACTCTTCTAACGTGATCGAGACCGTTCGGCGGATCAAACAGCGATGGGATATCGACGTCGTAGCGGGGAACGTGGCCACGAGGGAAGGCTGTGCCGACCTGATCGCCGCCGGGGCGGATGCGGTGAAAGTGGGCATCGGCCCAGGTTCGATCTGCACGACGCGGGTGATCTCCGGCGTGGGCGTGCCGCAGATTACGGCCATTTACCAGGCTTCCCAGGCTGCCAGGGAGTCGGGAACCCCCATCATTGCCGATGGCGGCATTCGCTACTCGGGCGACATCACCAAGGCGATTGCCGCTGGGGCCGATGCCGTCATGGTGGGCGGTCTGCTGGCAGGCCTGGCGGAAAGCCCCGGCCAGCAGATTCTGTATCAGGGCCGGGCTTACAAGGTGTATCGCGGCATGGGCTCGATGGGCGCCATGGTCAAGGGATCCAGCGAGCGGTACGGGCAAGGTAC
>JAIMBC010000191.1 GCA_023511675.1 Pirellulales bacterium | reverse complement strand
GCGAGGAGTAGGCAGAAAAAAATCGCTTGCGAGTTAGCGGCACAGATGGGCGTGCCCCATGTGCATTACGACCTGGCTGAGGACAACCGACGCCGCACGCCGGGCGTGGTCTACAGGGCCGGGAAACTCTGTCCCGTGCGACGCGTGCCGATGGCCGATCATGCGCCCTAACATTCCCAGGCCGATGGCCTGGGCTGGCGGAACAAGCCGGATGGGGTCGGGGGATGGCCGGGCCACATCGCCCCGTGCAGCCCGAGGCCGATTCGATCGGCACCGGGAAACGCCCCGGCAAGCCGAACTAATCACCATTCTCTTCGGCAGGGGCGGCGTTCGCGGGTTCGACGGCGGCGAGGGAGCGGCGTACCAGCTCTGCCAAACGGGGATCCTCCGGCGGCGGTGTGCCGGTAATTAACTGGGCGGCCTCACGATATAAAATCTGAAACTCCAGCCAATCGGGCCAGAACAGCCCCGCGTTCCCCAGGGGCGCCTCCGCCAGAGATTGCGTGGTATCGCTCATCATCTGGCGGCACCGGTCCAGGGCCGCCGCCGCTTCGGCCTCGTGGCCAAGTCGAAAATGGACGATGGCCAGTGCGGCATGCGCCAGGTTAACCGAAGGCATCAGGCGTGCTTCTCTCGTTTCCCTTTCGCCACGTTTAGCAGCCGGCTCGCCCGGGGGACCGGGCGGCCGCTGCGACGGCGGTTCGATGGCCCGCTGCAAGTGGTTGATAGCCTCTTCGAACTCGCCGGCCCGCAGACATGCCAACCCGGCTACATAGTGATCGGGCAATCGGCGCCAGGCAGGCAGATATCGCTTGGGGAACGGAATCGGTTGTCGCTCCTGGACCGCCAGTTCGCGTGCCTTGGCTGCCAACAGGGCGGGCTGCACGGGAGGCTCGGAAGCGACCAGGCAGCTTCGCAGCACCATGCCAACCATCCACGGATCGTCGCGTTCTCCAAGCTGCTGGTACAGTTCCTGGCAGATGTCGCGGTACTCCTCCATGTGGCCCGTGTACAGCATCAAATGGGGAATGCCATATGCCCAGGGACCGCTGGTGGCTGCTCCCAGACTGCGCGCTTGCAGGTAATCGGCTGCGGCCCGCTGCCACAGCCCGAGGCGGATATAGAGGCCTGCCCGTTCGGACCAGACAAGAAAATAGTCAGGTTGCAGTTTGGCCGCCTGGGCATAGTCTTGCAGGGCCTCGCTCCAGCGGCCGTTGTCGGCATGGGCGCGGGCGGCGGCCAGCAACAGGTTGGCGGCCTTCATACGATCTGCAAAGGTTTCGGCTTCCTTGCGTAGGCGGGTGGCCTCGGCTTCCGCGTTGGTTGCGCGGATGGCCTGCCAGATACTCACGGCCGTGCCGGCGACCAGGGAGATGCCGATGAGCGACGTGGCCAGCAGGGCCACACGGTGGCGAAGGGCGAGCTTTTGGAAGCGATACCACGCAGAAGGGGGCCGCGCTTCGACGGCCTGCTGGTTCAGATAGCGTCGCACATCCGCTGCAAGAGCGCTGGCGGTTTCGTAACGGCGCGAGCGGTCTTTTTCCAGCGCCTTCATCACGATCCAATCGAGGTCGCCGCGTACCAGATCGCAGAGGCGGCGGAGGTCGACGCCGCGCCTTGCCGACACGGTGCGTGCTGCCTCTCCCAGGGTGGTCAAGCGCGTGCTGGGCCGCGGAGGCTCTTGCTCTCGGATCAGGCGGCGGACCTCGTCGAACGTGGCCTCGTGCAGCCGCTTCTGATCGAGCGGCGTGGTGCCGGTGAGCAGTTCGTATAGCAGAACCCCCAGCGAATAGATGTCGCTGCGAGTGTCGATGTCCAGCGCACTCATCTCCGCCTGCTCGGGACTCATATACAGCGGCGTGCCCACCATCTGGGCGAAGCGCGTGTAAATGGTCTTCTCTGTAAGCTGCTGGCCAATGGCCTTGGCGATGCCGAAGTCGATGACCTTGACGACGGGGGTGCCGTCGTGCAGCGTTACCAGAACGTTCGAGGGCTTCAGGTCGCGGTGGATAATCCCCTTGAGGTGCGCATGCTGGACGGCCTGGCAGACGTGGATGAACAGTTCGAGGCGTTCGCGCAGGCCGAGATGGCTTTGGTCGCAGAACTCGGTGATGGGGATGCCACGGACCAGTTCCATTACGAAGTAGGGCCGGCCCGTCTGCGTGGCCCCGGCATCCAGCACGCGAGCGATATTGGGATGTTCCATCAGGGCCAGGGCCTGACGTTCCGCCTCGAAACGTGCGATCACATCGCGCGTATCCATGCCCGGCTTGACGATCTTCAACGCCACCTTGCGGCGGACGGGGCGAAACTGCTCGGCCACGAACACCAGCCCGAACCCCCCTTCGCCAATCTGCTCCATCAGGCGGTAGGGACCGATCGTGCTGCCGGGCCGTTCCAGAATGCCTTCGGACCGGTCTTCGGTAGCCGAACCGCTGCCGGACGGCACACCTTGTTCCTGCTCCGGGGCCGAGCCTTCGGCCGCCGCCTGCTGGCGCATGAGTTCGAGGCCCGGCGGGGCGAAATCCAGCACATTGTCCGTCCGTTCGTGCGCACGCAGCAGGGCACGCACGCCGGCAGCGAGTTGCTCATCGCCTCCACAGGCCTGAAGGATGAACGCCTCGCGCTCGGCCGGCTCCTTTTCCAGGGCCTCCAGGAAGATCGACTTTTCCAGGGCTGTGTCGGAGATGCGCGTCATGGTTCTTGACAGGCCGGCAAGCCTCAAAACGGTGCAGCAGGATGGGGCGAACAGCGGCCCGCATACCGGCCGGGCCATGCCGTCCATCGCGCCCGCAGATGATGTATTTCCATATTCTTATTCTACGACCCGGTGGGCAGCATTCAGCGTGTTTCGTCTTCTTTGGGAGCGGCTGGCTCTGTTTCAGCAGCCTCCTGGATAGCTGGATGTTGGAGGAGATATGCGCGCCGCACACGGCAAAACTCGGGCAGGCTCACGCGGCGCGGAACGCGCACATCGCCTGGTGTGCCAGCAGTTAAGGCTTGTTGAAATGCCTCGTACGGAGTCAGCTTGCGCGTATCTCGTTGCACCTCTGGGTAGATCAGCTCGTGGAAGGCCTCGGCAACCGGCCCGATTCGCTGCCAATCAAGCCATTCGTAAGCGATGGTGCGCACGCATTGCAGATACCTCTTGCGCAACGCGGGCACGGCCAGCACCCTGCTGCGCAGGGGCTTGCGCGGATCATCCAACCCCACCAAGGGGTCCAGTTCCAACCCAGCTCCCCGCTGTCCGCCTGGGAGAGGCCCATCGGGGCCTCCGCGGGCTGGCCCTGGAGGCAATTCGGGTTGCGTGCTACCGTCTGGAGCGGGTGCGCCAGCAGGGCCGGCTGCGCCGGGAGAACTTGCTTGCCCGGCTGGGCCGGTGCCGCCTGCACGTGTGGGCGGCGCGGCCGGGTTGGGCCCCGAGCCTGGCCGACGCGGGCCGGGAAAGCCAAATCCCAGGGCCGGCTGGATGGCCTCGTTCATGTCGTGCGGCACGATGTGAAACTTGCCGCTCGGATCCTGATACAACGAGTAGTCGCTGGCGCGGATCCAGTAGCCGTCGTTGTTGATCAGCGCCACGTCCAGCGCCAAGAACCACAGCAAGCCATCCAGGTCGATGAGGGGCTCCAGCGCGGTTTCCAGGTCTTCAAGCGGCGTTTCGTTGAGGGTGCGGCACAGCCGCACCAGGTCGCGCCATGCCTGCTTGCTGTTGCGGCTCTTCAACTCATAGCGTTGCTTGTAAGCGTCGATGTTCTCGCCCAGATACTCCAGGCCGCCCCCTCCGGCGGGACTGCCGCGCACCTTCCATCTCGCCCCCTCGCTGGTACCCCAATGTTCTTCGACAAATACCTTGTCGAACTGCTGCACGTTCACGTACACGCCCCAACTCTCTCCGTTGACCACCAGCCTCACGAAGTTGGCCTTCGGCACCGGCAAATAGTGCTGTGCGATGTGAGAGTAGAGCACGGTGCTGAGCAACGAAGGGTCGCCATGGCAGTTGAGCAGGTTGAGGGTCTTGTAGCCATACAACCGCTGTTGGGCATCTACGAGATCCAGCGAGATGTTTAACGAGCGCTTGTACCCTGTCGGAACCGTCCCGTAGGACGACATGCCGCGAAAATGTACGCCGACGTTCTCGTAGCGGCGGCCGTCTACCACCAGGGTGGCAGGTACGTCCACGTCTGTGTTGTAAAAGTCTTCAAGCTCCGCCTCCCAGTCGTCGCTTTCAAACTCGAGGAAGATCGTCCGCAGCACGCTGGGCTCGTAAAGCGGTGCATCGTAGCGCGGCACCTCCTCCAGGGCGACCTTGGGCCCCGGTTGTGCCGGCTCCGTCGGCCCCCAGGGACCAAATCCGCGTTGGCCAAACCGCGGTCCGGGGCGGCCGTTGGGACCTCGGCCATCCGTGCCGGCATTGCCTGGACCGCGCGGGCCGGAGGGGCCGAACCCCGGCGGCCCAAAGGCGAATGGTCCCCGCCGGCGCCCACCCCGGCCGCTGCGCTCTTCTTCGGCGAGCTTGGCGCGGGCCTTGGCCCGCTCGTCGGCATTCAGCCAGCCGCTCCCGTCTGCATCGAACTCCGCCAGGAGCTGCCGCTCTTCAGCCATGAAACCCGGCCCTCCAGGCCCAGGCGGCGCGGGAAATGCAAAGGGCTTGCCGCGCAGCTCTTCCCACGCCGCGCGTTGCTCTTTTGTAAGCACGGCGATCGCCTGCGCCTCGGCCTCTTCTCGCTCTTTTCGCAAAGCCTCGAAATCAGGCAGCGGCCCCGGGCCGCCAATCCTGCGGGGCGGAAAAGGCCCGCCAGGCCCTTCTGGTCCAAAAGGCCCTCCAGGAGCCTCTGGTCCTGGAGGTCTGCCAGTTCCCCTCGGTCCGCCAGGCCGGCGCGGCTCAAGCAAACGCCGAATCTGTTCACGCTGCTCTTCAGTGAGTTGCAGCCGCGTCGCGATGTCCTCCCTCATCAACGCTGCAGCACCCTCTTGCTGTACCCGCAATTGCTCGAACCGCTGCCGCTGCCGCTCGTCCAGGATCCCATCAACCGCGGTGAATGCCTGCTGCGTCGCGCGATCTTGCTGTTGCCGCACCTGTTCGAAGCGCGCTACACGCTCCGGCTCGCTCAGCTCCCCAAGCGCCTGGAAGTCGATCGTCTCGAATATCTGCTGCACACGGTCCTGATAACCTTGCAGCACCTTTTCGAGCTGGGGACGTTGCGCTTCCGTGAGTTGAAGCTCTTGCTGGACCTCCGGCATTGCCAGCAACATCACGCCGCCGAACGGATTCGGCCAGCCGAAGGGCCCGCCCAAGGGTATGGGGCCCAAGGGCAGAGGGCCGCCGGCCGGCTGGCCCCATGCCACGGCTGCCATGCACAGGGCGGCTGCTGCCAGCACCGCTGTCGACCGCCTGGGCCCATCTAGCCAGCATTGGCCGCTGTAGCTTCTCATGTGCGATTCAACTCCACGCTTTGTATGCCCTCTCGCCGGTTGAGTTCCTCTACCAACTCTGTGGCGGAAACGCCGGCTCGCAGCCGCACCCGATATGTAAAATCCAAGGCGGCACCTTGCCGCCCTGTGGAACCGCTTGTCAGCTCGTGGCGCGTTAGGTACCGGTCAAACACAGGCGACAACACGTCCTCGGGCCGCAGCCCAGCAGCGAGCCGCACCGTCAGCCGCGCATCCGCCTCGCTCCAGGCGGCAGCCTGCCTCCGCGGCTGCACCAAGATGGCTGCCGTCCCCACCACTGCCAGACCTACAAAAGCAACGAGCAAGTGGTTGGCTCCCACGGCCATCCCTACCACCACCGCAAAAATCACAAAGGCAATGTCGTGCGTGTCCTCGACCACCGTGCGGAAGCGCACGATCGAGAGCGCCCCCACCAGACTGAACGCGCGTGCCACATTGTCTCCGATCACCTGGGTCACCATGGCGATCAGCACTGTTAGCAACACCAGCGTGGGCGGAAAGGTGTGAGCCACGCTCTCACCTCGCCGCGTCAGCCGATAGACGGCCGCGACAAGCCAGCCCAGCACGCAGGCCAGCCCGAGGTGTGCCACGAGCGAGAGAGCGAACTGCGCCGCTTGTTCCCAGCTTGTAACGCCCGGGCCCATACCCAGCGTCTGTAACCACTCAGGCATCGGCATCTCCTGGTCTTGGAGCCTTAGGCACAAGCCGTACCCGAGCCGCCGCGCCGCAGATCTTCCTCCGGCTTGCAGCAGCCTCCGTTGCCGCTTGCCTGCAACCCCCACGTTGCCACGCTCAGACGGTATTTGGACACGGCCGTTGGCAACAAGTGCAGCTCGTGCATCAGCCGCTTAAACAGGCCCGGCAGGAACCCGGAAAATTTGAACTCGACGATGTGGTACCCTTCAAGTAACAACCGGCCACCAGAGAAAGGCATCACCCGCAGCCCCTCAGCGGGGCAACACCAGATTTGGCGATCGACGGTGAGGCGAGCCAGGCCCTGCGAGGTCATCGATACCCGCGCGGAGCGGTGGTAGGCCACCAGCATCTGCGGCTCAAGACGCCGGTTTGCCAGGCGGCGCTGAAACCACTCTCCCGGCCAGCCCGCGAAGCCGCCATTCGGCTCCGCCAGCCACGACAGCTCGGCCTGGCCGATCTGCACGCGCCGCTTCCGCACTCGGTCTGCACGTCGCGTCTTCCGCTCCAGGAACACCTGGGAGGACTCCCCGTACCGGCGAATACGCAACTTCTGCCGCCCGTACCATCCCCTGCGATGGTAAACCGCTAGCTCCGCTGTATCAAAATAAAGGCTATAAACTCGATAGCAATCCTCTCCCAATGCCTGCTCGGCGTGGGGGTCCGGAAACATCTCTTGCCGCGCTCGCGCCAACACCTCGTCAGCCGTCTGCACAGGCAAGAGGAACTTCAGCTCGTACGCAGCATACCGGCCATCGGGGCGCGCCGACTCGCGACCCACCCAAACGGCATGCTCCTGGGGTTGACCTTGTTCTGCCAAACGAGTTCCCTGCTAGGCAATTGTAAGAAAATGATTTGATCCTGGTTATGCCACAATGCGAGAATCAGGCTGCGATAGGGCCACCACGCAACGGTTGACCCCCACTGTGCGAGGCTGCCTACCGTATCGACCGTTGCCTGCGGCGCAACCTACGCTGCCCACCTTCTGCCGGTACGGCGTGTAGCCCGCTGCGCATCCACCGAACGCGGCTTGACGCCGTAGTGCCATGCTCTGCCTGTGCCAGGAACGGTCAATCCCCAACAGCCAATGGCCAGGCTACCTTCCTGGTCCCCTGAAGCCTCCACGAACCCCGTTCCCCGCCGTTTGCCAAAGGGCAGGAAGGGTAGCGCCTGCCCGGAGCGGTGTGGCGGGTGGTGGTTCCATTGCTGTGAGTCGTCTTTACAGTGGCGGAGGGCTAGCACATGCACTTGCGTCTAGGTACAGCGGCGGGCCTGGGGGCGTACCTTCTCTCAAGGATTGTTCAGGGGGCAGTTCCCTCGCGCAGCCAGCGGTCGAACCAGGCGAACGCCTCTCTCTGCATGTCGCGGTCGAAGCGATGTCCTCCGGCGTAGTAGGAAACAGCCAGTCGATCTGCGGCGCCGGCCTTGTGGTATACCTGCCGTAGCATTTCTTCGGCACGCTGCATCTCGGCGAGGGTAAAGAGGGCATCGTCTCTGCAATTGAGCACCAAGCTCGGCAGCGGCACGCGCAGAGCGAGGATCTAGGGGTAATCCAGATCGAGCGGCAGACCGGGGATGTAAATCATCCAGGTGTGCGTATAGCACTTGTGGAGCAGGTAGTCGCGCCACGTGGTCATCATGCCGGCACAGCAGGCGGCACGCACGCGATCGTCCAACCCCGCCAGATAGACGGTACGCAGCCCGCCGCCAGATAGACCGCCGCAACCGACTCGGCTGGCATCCACGTCCGCTCGGCTGCACAGGTAATCGAGAGCGCGTTGGTCCTCCGCAAGAAACACGCCGGGCCAGGTGGTGCCGGCACAGAACAGGCTCTTGGCCATCAGGTGCTCGTGGCCCGCAGCGAAGCGATTGTACGCCTGGATCTCTTCCTCTGCCTCGGGATCGGCCTCTTGTAGACCGCCCCGCGCCTGAGGGGCAAGCTCGGAGGCGCGCACGCGCCGGCTGCCAAAGGCAAAGGCGTCGTGCACCAGCACCACATAACCGCGGCGGGCCAGTTCGTTCGCCCAGCCCACGCCGCCGTAATACTCGTGTTGATGCTGGAGAACCAGGGGATGTGGGTCGCGGCCAACGCGGATGAGTTTGCGGGCGCCGAAATACTTGTTCCCGCCGTGGTCGTGCAAGGCCAGCACGGCGGGCAGGGGGCCGGCAACACCTGCGGGCTTCAGCAGCCAGGCCTCGGTAGGGGGGCCATAGGGAAGCTGCCATAAGAGGTGTTCGATGTGCAGCCCGTCGAACTCGAATTGGTGCTGGATGGTGGGGCGGGGCGTGGCGCCGGCGTCGGGCATGAGCAGGCAATCGCGGTAGCGCTTGCGGGCCATGGCCCGCCACGCTTCCAGATCCGTGAACTCTGCACGGCGATAGGAGAGGCGAGCCGGGCCGTCGCCAGCCAGGCTGGCGGCCCAGGGGCCGTAAGCGCCGATCATATTGGGCTGGACGGCATTGGCGGCAGCGTAGCCCGGGGCGGGGGGTTGTTGAGCGGTCACGGCGTGCAATCCGAAGTTGTCGGGGGGGCGGGCAGCATATCAGCTCACCGGCATGCCGCTGGCCCGGAGCACCGCTGCCTGCACCGCATACTCGTGGTCATAGGTGAAGTCGGGATCCTTTTCGCCGCGAATGATGCGTGCCATGTCTGCCGCATCTCCCACGTAGCGGGGATAATCTCCAAAGGCCAGCTCCTGATAGCCCTGGGTGTAGGTTCCCCGCGGTTGCGAGAAGGCCACGCGCAGGCTCGGCGCATCGAGCGGCTGAATATGCAGGGTGCCTTCGGTGCCGCACACGGCCAGATGACGGCGGGCAAAGCCCTCCACCTCCAGGGCTGTGCTCTTGATTGTGGCCAGTGCGCGAGGATAGGTGAACACGGCCAACATGTTGTCCGCCAGCGGATCCAGATGGCTTCGTGAGCGGCGGGCGTATGGGTAGATCTCCGCGGGTGGTCCAAGGATGCTCACGGCCAGGTCGATGACGTGGCATCCCAGCTCGAACATGATGCCGCCCTTGAACTGGGCCAACGGCGCACGGCCGGCCGGATCGATGACTTTGCTCATCACCGCGTGCAGCTCGAAGGGCTCTCCCAACCAGCCTCGTTGCAGGAACTCGCGGGCCTGCACCACTGCCGGGTTGTAGCGGTACATGTAACCGAGCTGCACCAGCAGGTGGGCTCGTGCGGCCTGGTCCAGGATGCGTTTGAAGCGGGGCAGGTTATCGCCGGCGGGCTTGTCGAGATGGATGTGTTTGCCCGCCGCAATGCAGGCCTCCGCGGCTGGGAGCAGGTCGGCCACGCGTGTTTCCACGGCCACGGCTTGCAGGCCGGGGTAGTTGAGCAGCTCTTCTTGCGTCATCCAGCGCAGGTCGGCATACACCGGGGAGCGCTCCGCCGCCGCGCGTAATTGGGGGTCCGGCTCGACCACTCCCACCACTTCGTAGTCTGCCGATGAGCGGTACACGGCCATTTTGCCGGCGGCGTGTGCGTGCCCAACGCCAATCTGGCCAATCTTGATGCGGTCCATGTGCGGTCTCTCGGGCAGGAAGCGGGGGGGCGAACTCCGGCCGAGTTTAGCATGCCTTGCGTGGGCGCTAAAGCACGTGCTGCCCGGTCGTCACGCTGCTGGAGCACGTGCTGTCAGGCGGTCAGCCTGTTGCGAGGCCGATTCGCAGCGTAATGCACGTACTGCGGCACAATCAAAGCAGGTGCCTTCGGGTAATCAGGCTGCTGCGAGGCCGACACGCAGCGCGGTCCGGGCGGGCAGCGCACCGGCGTTCGGTTTTAGGGCTTGCGGCGCGGTGCCTGCAAGCCTGGCGCCTGCGCACGGGCACGGCCGGGCGCCCGTTGTTCAGAGATGAGGGAGGATCAGGTCTGCGTGCCAGAAGCGGCGAAGCTGGCGGATAAGCTCCAGGAAGGGCTCTAGTTCCACCGGCTTGTGGAGGTAGCCATCGACGCCAAGCTGTTGCACGGCGTGAGCCTCCTGGGGGTCGGTCGACGCGGTGAGGACGACCACCGGCATGCTGGCCAACGTGGGGTCTGACTTGATATTGGCCAGGATTTCTCGCCCGCTGAGAGAGGGCAGGTACAGGTCGAGCAGTAACAAGTCCGGTCGAGGGGCCCGAGCATATTTGCCTTCTCGCCGGAGGAACTCCATGGCCTCCGCGCCGTCGCGAATCAACGTTACACGCTGCCGGATTTGGCTTTTTTGCAGGGCGCCGATGGCGAAGCGTGCATCGACCAGACTGTCCTCGACGAGCAGGATCTCCATGGGCCTGCCCACCGTGCTCGAACTCATGGTGGTCTCCCTCCGGCCTGGTTGGCCTCAGGCCAGCAGCTTGTGGACGACGGTGCCTCCAACGTCGGTGAGGCGGAAGTCCCGCCCTTGGAAGCGGAAGGTAAGCCGGAGGTGGTCCAGGCCGAGCAGGTGGAGGATGGTGGCCTGCAAGTCGTGGACGTGGACGCGGTCTTCTACGGCATAGAAGCCGAGTTCATCGGTGGCTCCCAGCGTGATTCCCGCCTTGATGCCGCCGCCGGCAAGAAACATGGTATAGCCGTCGATATGGTGGTCGCGCCCGAGGAAGTCGCGCGGTTCGCCCATGGGGGTGCGGCCGAATTCGCCTCCCCAGATGACGAGGGTTTCGTTTAGCAGGCCGCGCTGCTTGAGGTCGCGGATCAGTGCCGCTGTGGGCTGGTCGACTTCGCGGCAGCGATCTTCGAGCGGCTGACCGAGATGCGTATCATTATTGCCGTGATGGTCCCAGTCGGTGTGATAAAGCTGTACGAAGCGCACGCCGCGTTCGACCAGGCGGCGTGCCAGCAGGCAGTTGTTGGCATAGGAGACCTTGCCCGGCTCGGCCCCATATGCTGCCAGCGTCTGTGCGGTTTCTCCCGAAAGGTCCATCAGCGCCGGTGCACTGCTCTGCATGCGGTAGGCCATTTCGTAGGCGGCGATGCGGGTAGCAATCTCCGCATCGCCCACGGCAGCCAGCCGCTGTGTGTTCAGCTCGCGGACCGTGCTCACGAAGTCGGCCTGCTGTTGGGGGGAGATGCCGGCAGGGCTGGCGAGATTGAGAATGGGTTCCGGCCCGGAGAGGAACGGCACGCCCTGAAAGGTGGTGGGCAAGAAACCGCTCGACCACAATCCGGCGCCGCCCCGCGGGCCGCGGGGCCCGCTCTGCAACACCACAAATCCGGGCAGATCCTCCGCCTCGCTGCCGATCCCGTAGGTGATCCAGGATCCCATCGAGGGAGCACCGAAACGGGGCGTGCCGCAGTTGACGAACAGCTTGGCCGGCCCATGGTTGAACACCTCGGTCACCATGCTGCGCACGATCGCCAGCTCGTCGGCCACGGAAGCGATATGCGGCAGCAGTTCGCTGATCTCGGCACCGCTCTGCCCGTGGCGGGCGAACTTGCGCCGTGAGGCCAACAACTTGGCGTCCTGCTTGATGAAGGCAAACCGCTTGTTCTTTACGTACTCGGGCGGGACCACCTGGCCATCCAGCTCGCGCAGTTTCGGCTTGTGGTCGAATAGTTCGAGCTGGCTGGGTCCGCCTGCCATGAAGAGGAAAATCACGCGCTTGGCACGCGGCGCAAAATGGGGCGGTCGGGCGGCCAGCGGGTGCGCCGCCTGAGCAGCCCCCCAGGCCGCTCGGCCCTGCTGCAATAG
>JAIMBC010000190.1 GCA_023511675.1 Pirellulales bacterium | reverse complement strand
CCCCTGTTGTGAGCCAAGCTGCTGTGCCGACGCCTGCTGCGAGCCGAGCTGCTGCGCCGACGCCTGCTGCGAACCGGCCTGCTGCGCCGACGCCTGCTGCGATCCCTGCTGCCAGCCCTGCTGCAAGCGCAAGCGGATCGACATCTTCGCCGCCCTGCGAAAGATGTTCCGTAAGCAGTGCTGCCACGCCTGCTGCGAGCCGGCCTGCTGCGCCGACGCCTGCTGCGAACCGGCCTGCTGCGCCGATGCCTGCTGTGAGCCGGCCTGCTGCGCTGATGCCTGCTGCGAGCCGGCCTGCTGCGCTGATGCCTGCTGCGAGCCGGCCTGCTGCGCTGATGCCTGCTGCCAGCCCTGCTGCAAGAAGCGGTGCGGCCTGCTGGCCCGCCTCTTCCAGAAGCGCAGCAAGTGCTGCCACGCCTGCTGCGACGTAGGCTGCTGCGCCAACGGCCACGGTGAGGCTGCCCCAGCCGCCGCTCCTTCGAGCGGCGACCCGACCCCGCCGGCCCCCATGCCGGACCACTCGGCTAGTGCCCGCAAGGCCACCATCCTGCGGGCTAGCCGCTCCGTCGCTCAGCAGTAACATCTAAGCCAAGAGGTCGGTGTAACCACCCTGCCCGGGTTCGCCCGGGCAGGTTTTTTTTGTTTTTCTAACGGCCAGCTCACACCACCTGGCAGCCAGCGCCCAACTGCCGGCGGCTTGTGTTTGTGATCTCTGGTACATGGTGTTCGGGTAGCGAGCTGCGGCCTCAGGCGAGCATAGCACTCGCGGCGGCCAAGGCTGCTTTTTGGCGCGTGGCCTCGCGGGCGCGTGGGCTGGAACGCATGAACGGAGCTTGATTGGTTGGCGGCGGCTGGTATAATCAGCGCTGCGTTCAGCACGAGTTTCCCGCCTAGAGCTACCGGCTCCCTGCCTAGCCGTAGGAGCACCCGCCATGCTCGACTTGATGTTTCGCACCACACAGACTTGCGAGGGGATCTCCCGCCGTGCCTTGTTGCAAGTGGGCACGCTCGGTGGATTGGGGCTGGCCCTGCCCACGCTGTTACGTGCCCGTCGGCTCTGTGCCGAGG
This sequence comes from Pirellulales bacterium, assembly GCA_023511675.1. Classification (GTDB taxonomy): domain Bacteria; phylum Planctomycetota; class Planctomycetia; order Pirellulales; family JAIMBC01; genus JAIMBC01. The sequence goes on along the minus strand of JAIMBC010000190.1, from coordinate 10,871 downwards.
AGGGGCGTGCCGCGCGGGATGTGAACTGCATCTTTATCTGGACGCGTGGGGGTACCAGCCACCACGATACGTTCGATCCCAAGCCCGAGGCGCCTGCGAGCGTGCGGGGCGAGTATGCGGTCATCGACACAGCCGTGCCGGGCGTGAAGTTTACCGAAGTGGTGCCGCGGATGGCCAAGGAACTGGGCCGTTTCGCCGTGCTCCGGGGGTGGAATCCGCAGAATGCCAGCCACGGCGTGGCGGATCAGTACTGCATGTCCGGGCGTGCGTTCAATCCGGCCGTCACGTATCCCTGTTACGGGTCGATCGTGAGCCACCAGCGGGGATTCAAGACGGCGCTACCGCCGTTTGTGCAGCTTGGCGATCAGGTGGATCACAGCTTTGGCGGGGGTGTGGCTGGCTATCTGGGCGCGGAACACAATCCGTTTGAGGTGCTGGCCGATCCGAACAGTTCTCCCTTCAGCGTGCGGGACATTACGCCGCCGCGCGGCATCGACCTGTCGCGCATCGACCGCCGCAAGCAGATGCTGGGGGTCATCGACGCGTTGCAGCGGGGCCTGGACCGCCAGCCTGCGGCGTACGAGGCGCTGGACGAGTACTACAAGGCTGCCCTGAACATGATCACCGCGCCGGAGACGCGGGCTGCCTTCGATCTGGATCAGGAAGACGCCGCGTTGCGGGATCGCTACGGCCGCAACACATTTGGCCAGAGTTGCTTGCTGGCTCGGCGGCTGATCGAGGCTGGCGTGCGGTTTGTCACCGTTTCCAGCGGAGGCTGGGATCATCACACGAATCTGTTCCCCGGTATCAAGGGGGCCATCCCGCCTCTCGATCAGGCTATTCCTGAGCTGCTGATCGACCTGGCAGACAGGGGCCTGCTGGACAGCACGCTGGTGGTGTGGATGACGGATTTCGGCCGCACGCCCAAGATCAACTCGGCCAGCGGCCGCGATCACTGGGCCAGTGCCGGCTTTGTCATCATGGCCGGTGCCGGCGTGCCCGGTGGTGCGGTGCTCGGCAAGACCGACGAAGAGGGAGGCCGCGTCGTTCGCGACGAGTACTACACCGAGGACGTGGCTGCCACCATCTACACCAAGCTCGGCATTCCGCTCGACCTGATCACCATGACTCCCGACGGACGGCCCGTAAAGCTCAACGATGGCCGCGTGATCCGCGAGTGGATGTAGAACCGTGCCCCTCGCAACGCGCCTACCTGCAAGCTCGCTGGCGTGCCCTGATGCATGTTCATCCGGCCAGTCTCTGAGGCGGATAACACACCGTTACGGCGACAGTGCGTGGCACGTCGGCTGGCAGCAGGGCGCTCGACGTGCGATCCGCCACATACCAGATCAGCCCTCACAGGAGAGGAGAAGCTCGTGCCGGGCTGGCGCGGCGATCGCACCATCGAGGGGCGCATTCCTCGCGCCAGTGTTGCACGGTGTCAGCGCTGGCATGCACGGGCCGTAACCGTACACCACGCCCCGCAGGGACGCGCTCCGTCGCGTCCGGTCGTTCTGGAGGGACCCGCTCCGTCGCGTCCGGCCAAGCGCCAACGACGGGCGGCAATCGCGGCCACGACGGAGCGTGGCCCTCCATGCCCGAGCGTCGACCTCCATCCGCCCCTGAAGGGACGTGCCCCCTCACGTCCGGACCTTCCTACCGACACGACGCCCCGGCCAAGACCGAACTTGTATCGCGCCGCCCCCTTTCGCCGCGCCCCTCCTCTTACTCAACTATCGCCCGTGTTCGCCCCCCCCGCACGATGGTGCGTACGGTTACCACTCGCCACTCGCCGCTCACTACTTAAGACGTATGCCTGCCAGCCTGTTCAACCACGCACGGCGGCGGGCACAGCCGCACCGCGAGTTGCCGCGAATGCCCAACAACCGCGCAAGCCAGGCCGCCAGATCTCCCAGGCCCAGCCAGTGAGGGTCCCGGCAGGCAGCATAAATCTGCTCGGCCCCCTGGGCCGTGTAGGCGCGGTTGCCGCAGCGCGGCCGCACACAGCGATACTCGATCGCCTCTGGGCCGAAGTGGGCCGGAGCTGGCCTGCCGGTGGGGGTAAACTCGCAACGCTTCATGGAGCCCTCCTGTTCACTTTGTCGCCAGGCGGCAAGACTGCTTCTTAAGGCCGCTCATCTCGTAACCAGATTGGCCATTCCCCTGGCCTGTGTTGGATAGCGCGACCTGCCGGGGGAATCGGCGTTCTCTGACAACTAGCACCGGCACAGCAGGGGACGCGGCAGGTCTGTCATAGCGGAGCGGAAAAGGACAGAAGCGAGGAGAGGGAGCGAAAGCGCGGCGCAAAAGGGGAGAGAAGGCCGATAGGCATGGTTGCGCGTTCGCTCTGCTGCTTGGGTTGAGACTGCACTACAGCGCCGTCACGGTACAGCTTGCCCCGGCACCCTGGCACTTGCCGTCTGTCTGCCAGAATGGCAGACTCTCGTTGGCGAGCGCGGCGCAGTTGGGCAGGCTGGCATACCGCCGCATAAAAATCAAAAAACTGCCGCCGGCCGCCGTGCGCAGCGTCACCAGGACGTAGTGGGGCTGGCCGGGCATGTTGTCTGTACCAATGCTCATGCGCACCAGATCGAACGGAAACGTGGGGCCGCACAGCGGCGGTATGGAGAGATCCCACAAACACGCGCCCACCTGAGGAGGAGGACCTCCCGTCTGACCAGACAGCGTGCAGATGTATGTACCATCTAGGCCAGGGCACTGGCTGCAAGTGCCATTGCTGATGCCGCTAACCACCACCTGCACCTGTTGCGGCGTGGTTGCAGCGCAGTGAGAGCACCCGGCTGCGCAGCAGGGACAGCCTGCGAGAAAAAAGGCTGCCAGCAGCCCCATCTCGAGGGGGCGCTCCACCCACGCTGCCGTCAGCACCAGGGACACGGCTAGCAGCCAGCCGTGCGTTGCTTGCGCAGCACGCCGTTCCACGGCGCACCGTAAACAAGATATCCTGCCTCCCCCGCCCGCGCGACCAGGAAAGAACCCCCTGCCGTCCTGTAACTCGCACAGCGCTTCCAGAACATGCCATCCCTGCATTTCAACACTCCGCGGCGTTCAGGTACCAGGCCCCCTGGATCCACATCAGTCCCACCCAGCGGCCTGCCGCCACGGTGGCAAAGCGGTTCCAGGCGATGACGTCGAGGCTCGAATCGGTTTCACTGCCGGCGGGACCAAACCACAGAGACACCATACCGCTGGCGCCCTTTCCCAGCGTGCCGTCAGTCTTGCCCAGAAGCTGATCCACCGTCTGTGGCAGCACGAGCACCCGCTGGTGGACCAGCCCGCCCAGCACGGTAAACCCGGGCCGATGCGGAAACAGCCGCCATTCACCCGGCTTGACCCCCCAGCTCTGGCCAGGCTGCGGAGTGGTCTGTGGGTCGCACCAGGCCCACACCGGCCCGTCCAGCGTACAACTGCCATAGGCCCCGGCAGGTATGGGCCACGGCCCGGACACGGCGTACCGCCGCTGCCAGGCGCTGCCCGGCTTGGTCACGGTCAGGACACTGTGGCCCTCGACGAACGTCACCCCGTTGATGTGCAGGACGGCGCCGGCGGGGATTTCTTCACCCGCGTCGTTGCGGCAGACCAGCCAGCGTATGGAGGGCAAGGGATGAGAGTACAGCTCGAACACGGCGATGTGATCTAGGGGCTACCAGGCCATGGCCAGATCGCGTGCCGGCTGCTGGGCGTCTGCCGCTTGCAGCGGGACGATGTGGCGGAGCCGTTCCCAGAGGCGGCGTTCGGCGTGGGTGGCGTCGGCGTCCAGCGGTTCTTGATGCCGGGCGACGTGCGTGATGGCGCCATCGGGTCCCACAGTCCAGTTCACCTGCACGATGGCTCCGTCCGGTTCGATCGGCAGCAGCCCGGCATAGCTCGCCGTTTCCAGGGGACCAGCCTGCCACGCCAGAGCCAAGGCGTCGAGATAGTGATCCGCCTCCTGCTCCAGCGCTGTCCGATTGCTCTGGGAGCCGGAGAGCTGGTACGTCGCCGGGTTGTATTGCAGGCGGATGGTGAGAGCCAGCTCTGGCCGCTCGACATACCTCACGGGTGCCTGCGGCGGGGCAGCAGGATGCATGCGCAACCGCTCGTGGCGGAGCCAGCTTCGGTTGCCGGCACGCGCACAGACCGTGGTCCGCAACCGCAGCTCGGCCGCTGCCGGCTGGGCTCCGCTACCCGATGCGGCTGGCACCAGCTTGTACACCGGCTCCGCAAACCGCACCAGCGCCAGGCGTGCGTCGAGTTCAAAGCCCCTGGAGTACACGGCGCGCAGACTGTATTCGTCGGGGGGGACAACCAGCGGTGCGAGCTGGGCCGCCGTGTTGCCTGGAGGATTCTCGTATGCCGCGGCATCTCCCCCCGGGAACCAGACGCCGAACACCTGCGCGGGCCGGGGGCGATCCAGCACCCCATCCGCCACCACTTCGAGCTGCACCGGTTGCAGCGCAAGCTGCGAGAGGCTACCGATCAACAGCGGTTGATCGGCCGCATCACGCAGTTCGACCGGCAGTTTGACCCGATAGCAACGAAACACGCTGGCCCGCGCCAACTCGCGTGCACGCGGGTCGGACAACTCGAAAAAATGCGGCAAGTCCGCGGTACCCCACCCCCCTGCCGGCCGATAGGAAAGGGCGTCTATGGGACGCAGCGTGCCGTCCATCTCCACACCCACCGCCTCCAGCTCCAGATCCGCCTGCCAGCGGGTCCGCTCACAAACGATGGCGAGGTGGCAGGGTCCAGCGAGGGGACCGCCAAGGGCATGGCGTGCGATCAGCTCGGGCACGTCCGGCAGAGCCGCGCCCTGTCCCAGACGGTGGAGCACCACCTGTCCTGTGGTGGAAAGAACGATGCGCGTCCCGAGTGCATCGCACAGCTCCGCGAGGGCGGCGGCCGGTGCCAGGCCGTCCCACTCCTGGCGCGGGCGGGGTTCATCGGGAAGCGCCGAAACGTCGTAGGCCTGCTCCCCCAGCTCATCGAGCAGCAACGCCGCCAGTGTGCGCGGCGAGGCGAGGGTGTTCCAGGCGGCATCCTCAGGCGGACCGGAATGCACAGCCTCGATCAGCCCGCCATCTTCGTAACGCAGGTTGTAGCGGCCGGCGGCTCGGCCATACCACCAACGCCAACGGCGATCGAGCAGCACGAGCCGCCAGGCCGTGCCCCCCTGTGTATCGATGCTGCCCAGCCGTACGGGCAGGCAGTCTGGAAACTCCAGCCGCGTGCCGCCGCATTCCAGCACCAGGGTGCCAGGCTCCGGTTGAAAGCCTGCTTGCGGCACCATGTCCAACAGCGCCACGCCCGGCGAGATGCCGTGCGCCAGCGTGTAGCTGGCCCGGATCACACGTCCCACACCCGAAAAGCTTGCCGACACCTGCATGCCAGCACCTCCTCCCTACCGCCATCCCCGCCGCCGTCTGGCCCCTGCGTGCTAGGCCCACGCGTGCGGACTGCCGATCAAGCTGGCGTCGCTCTCAAACTCGTAGCGCCACCGCGTCTCAAAGTGCGTGTACGCCTGAATGCCGGCCGGCCCGCTGCGACGCGGAGCATGCCGCACGATACGGCGCCGCTCCATGTGTTCCGCCGTCGGCCACAGAGGGTCGGGAGGCAGCGGCCAGCCCGCATAACCCACGGCGTGCCCCTCCTGAATCGCCCGATAGGGCGTCTGTGCAGACACCACCTGCTTCACCGGAGGCCCAGCCAGGGTAGAGAGATAGACAAACAGCGGACCGCCGCCCACAAATCCCAGCCACTCGTGCCAGGACAATAGCACCGTATCGGCCGAAATCACCGGTATGTCCGCCTCCACCTCGATGCGGTAACGGCGATACGTCGAGTACTCTCCGTCCTTGCCATGCGGGAAATGCAGCGAGACCACGCGCGGGCCGCCCAGGGTCTCCGTTGCCAGCAGCCGATGGCTGGAGGGGGTGCTGCCGTCTGGCATCAACAACACCAGATCCTGCCCCGGCTGCGCGTAGGCCGCCACGAGGGCGTCGATGGCCGCCGTGAGCGCCGTGGCATCCGCCGCCTGCAAATAGCCCTCGATCGTCCAGCGCTCGCGGATGGCGTAGGCCACGGCGGCCTCGTTGAACAGCGAGCGGCGCGCAATCTGCACCGCGCACTCGCCCGCAGTATGCGTGTGGCTGCCGTAACGCAAGAACATCAGAGACCTAGCGAGAAAGTTCCTGTCCCAGTGCTGCCTGGCGGGCTGCCGCCTGGGCATGTCTGCGTTGCTCGGCAGCCATCCAGCTCGAAGTGTCTGAGGGACTTCTGGGACGCCGCAGGCGGCCCCACCCGCCGCTGCGGGGCTGCACGTTGCTCCGGCCCTTCCCCCGCGTGCGGCGCGGCCGGCGCGCCGCACCGCCGAGAGCATGGTCGCGCACGGCGGCTGTCCCATCGCGCGCTGCGCGACGCCCGCCCTGCCAGCAAGAGCGCGAGCCGCGCTTGGTCGCCTCCAGGGTCAGGGGTGGTAGGGTCCACTCCACAGCGTGGGGCCATGGCCCCACGGCCTCGCTCTCCAGCCGCTGCTCTCCGGGAATGCGAGGCACGGGGCGTGCCGCGTGTATCAGAGCCAGGTGCCTTGCCGTATGCGGCGGCTGTGCGCCCAGTGGAGCGTCAAGCGCTGCGGCACCATCCGCGCCCAACGTTTGGGAGCCTTGCTCTCCGCCCGCTGGCCCCGCAGGCAGCGCCGCACCCCGCGCAGTGCCGGAGCAGCGGCCCTGCTCGACGCTGCTTGCATGCGTGCCCAACGAAGTGGCTGCCGTTGGGGACTCGCTGCCATGCCAGGGGTGTTCGGCCGCTGCGTTCTCCACAGGCTGTTCCAAGCCGGGCCGAGGCGTGGCGAAACTCCTGCTGGCTGGAGGCGAAAGGGCGTCAGTCGGCCGCGGCGCTGTGGCCGCCGTGGTGCGGCCGTCCGTACGCGAGGAAAAAGCGCTTGCCTGCAAAGCGGCAGAGGCCGGCCCCTCAGGCGCTGCCGCGGCAGTCGTGCTGTCCGGGATGGAGGGTTGCCTCTGCAGCTCCCCACCTGTTGTGTCTATGGACAATAATTCGTCATCAACACGGGGCTGCGGAGAGTCTACCGCTTGCACAGATGCGGCCGCTGTTTGTCGAACCCCGCTCCATGCCGGTACCTGCACGAGGGCCAACACCGCGTCGCCCTCAGGCCTGCGCAACATCGCGCGCCTGGCCCACACACGGCGCGCGGCGCGCAAGAGATTGGTCCCCTGGTGGCCGCTCCGCTTGAGCACGCGAGACCATGCGGCACGAATGTGCATCGTAGAGGACATGGCAGCTTTGTGTTCAGTCCTGCGACGTGTCGCCGGAAGTGCGACGCTCGGGGCGTATCATCCGCATCTCCCCGAAGACAGCGACTCCCTGTTGCAGCAGCATGTCTTGGCGTATATGTCGCTGGGCTCGATTCCCGAGACAATCGCCAGCAGACGCTGGAACAGCGCCGGTTTGAGCCGCAGGATGTTCTCTGCCGTCAGCTCCAGGGGACGGCCGTTGGCATCGACGACGCTCCAGGAAATGAGATGGCTACAGAGCACGTCAGCACAACGGCGGTCCTGTAGCTCTTCGGGCAGCGAGAGCATGCGCTGTCCAAACAGCGCGGCCTGCTCCACAACCCGCATGGGCCTGAACGTAAACCGCACCGATCCATGCAACCCTGCGGCTGCACGGATATAGCCTTCCTCGATGTACCCGTCTGGAAGGTAATCCAGCACTTGAGGCAGAGGCGTGGTGACAGGCTCAGAACACTCCAGGGCCGGGCCCCTGGCCGTGAAACGGGCAGGGGCGCTGGCAGACTCTGCCGGAGCCTCTGCTGCACGTCGGTTCATGGCTTCGCTTGACATCCTCGTTGCACCTCTGTGGCTGGCACGCGCCGATGGCGCGTCTCACGCTACGCAGCACCCCAGGCATTACCCTGCGCTGGCCAGTTCGATGCGCAGCTCCGGCTCCGTGGCAGTGGCCCGTGCCACCCCCGACAGTTCCAGCAGAATCTCGCCACGGCCTTTGACCACGGGGCTGACCGCGGGGAATTGCACGACGCCCGGAAAGCGGAACCTGAGCACGTGCGCGCCGTTGGTAAAGACAAGCTCCGCCGGCCCTGCGGACAGGGGTTGGTCGTACAAGGTGGTTTCCGCGGCCGTATAGGGCAGCAGTGCCCGCAGGGACACAAGCCGGTCCAGCACGGGAATCTCCTCGCGGACGAGATCGTTGAGAAACCGATCCCTGTCTGCCAGATTCTCGACGTTCACTTCCACCTGTTTGATGGCGCGCGCAGCTCCCTGCACGGTCAATTCGGCATCCATGAACACGAAGGGCGGCTGAACCGTGTAGGCGAGCTGCGGAAAGCTTCCGGCGGCCGATACTTCCTCCGCGCGGCCCTCGATTTCTAGTTCCAGTTCGAGGAGGCTTCCCTCCGCGGCGCGGAAGCTGGCCCGTACAATCCGGCAGCGATCGTAGGTAAACACCGCCGCCACGCGATCGACTGCCACGTACAAAGCCGCCGGCAAGGTCTCCCCCAGCGGAAACGTGGTGAAACCCGGTGGCGTGTTCGGCTGCGGAGTGCCGCCCAGCACATAGGGCAAGAGTGCCGCCAGCTCCGACGGCGCCGGCGCGCAGCGGATATTGCCCGAGACACGGTAAGTCCCCGCGCGGGTCCGAGCCGCAGGCCGGCTGCGCGTGCCGCGCAGGCCCGCCGTTTCCAAAATCGTCTTGCGTGCCCGCAGCGACTCGCTCATGAACTCCAGCGGCTGATCGACCGGCAGGGCGCCGCCGAAAGCCAGGCGAGCGGCAACGCCAAGACTGGCAGGCATGGTGGACTCCTTGGATCACTGGCGCGCTTCGCGGCTGCGAAAGCGCAGGGTCAGGGCAGAAACCAGCAGACCTTCACGCAACCAGGCGGTCCGGTCGAGCACGGTGTTTGCCTCGACCGAGCATTGGTACACCTCGGCCACGCCGGCGAGGCGCTGGCTACGGAAGGCTCGGGCGATACGCTGTCGCCAGCGGGCGAGGCGGGGAAGATGGGCATGGGGATGGCGGCGGGGGTCGGTGTCGATCAGCACCACTTGGACGGCATACTCCACGTCATCTTGCCGATTGGTGCCCTCGTTCAGGGCGGTGGCGTGTTCGGCGGGCGCTATCTGCACGGCAGGTAGTGCGGGCGGCACGGATGCCAGTGCGCGTTCCCAGGGCAAATGGCAGATTTGCACGTTCGGCGGCTCGATGCCTTCGAGTCCGAGGCCCAGCAACCGTGTCTTCACTGCGGCGAGGATGCGATACAGCAGGGCATGGCTGCCGTCCGTCAAGCTGTGATAGACAAGATTGCTCACCGCCTGCCCGCCAGCCGTGGCAGACACGGCCCGCCACCAGTAGTCGCCGAGAGGAGGGGCGACCAGCACGTCGCCGTTGCCCACGCGGCTGCCGCGTTCGATCCACCCCGCTGAGGCGCCCTCGGCGGCGGACCAACTCTGCACGGAGATGGCGGCGTCTGCCTCTGCGCCGGCAACCGTGGCTGTGCCCCCCGTACCATCAGCATGATCCACCACGGCCAGCAACGGATCCGCTGGTGGCGGAAAAGCTGGAGCAAAGGTACGTGCGGCAAAAGTCCAGGTCATGACCGGGAAGACACCTTCAAGACTACAGGGTAGAAGGGGGAGTCTCTGGAATGCGGCAGCGCGCGAGAGAGGCGAGCGAAAAGGGCGATGGCGATCTGTCGATATGCCGGCCGGCCAGGCACAGCCCAGCACGGCAAGCACCAGCGTCGCACACAACGAGGATGGCACGGCACACCGCAGCGGACCTGCTCGCTGCCGCGCTGGGCACAGGCTCGTGCCGCAGACGTGGCCCGCCGCTGGCTTGCCTTTGCAAGGCACTCGGCATGCCTGCCGCCGGTGATGGCTGTCTCCTGGCGAACGCTCGCCCCGAGACGCCGGGCATCTCATGCGCACCCCACGCATCCTGGATGCCTGATCTGTCTCATCAACCTGCTTTTGCCACGCACACTTCTGGTTGCCGCATTGAACAGGCGCCTCGCCACGTCTGCTTTCTTGGTGTGCAGCATTCGCCTGCTGCTCGCACCATGGCCTGTGTTCTTGCACCATGCTGACTTTCCTCCCTGGCGAATCCGTTATGGGGAATCTTCGCGAGCCAGGGCATCACAGATGCGCTCCTCGACCCGGCCGAGCTTCGCTTCGACGCGCTGCACGCCCTGGTCGATGTCCTCGAGACGGTCGAGCTGCTGGGCGGCGCGTGCCTCTCCAGAAGCCAGCAGTGCTTGGAGTGTCCTCTCGATGCCAACCTGCGTGGCGCGGGTCTCCCGTAAATAGGCGCTGATCTCCGGGGCTGCCCAGCGTGCTGCCCGCCACAGGGCGTAGGCCATGGCACCCATCACGGCCACCGGCACGCCCAGCGTTTGTGTGATTTGCAGCCATTCGGACATGGTCACGAGACTCCCTGAACGCTCCGATCTGTCCACAGCGGGGTCCGTGTCATGCGCCCGCGCCGTCCGTGCCCGCACGCTGGGCCTGCAACAGGCGCACCACCTGGATCAACAGGGCCTCCACGCGCAGGCCGCAGTTGAAGGCCGCCGCCAAGTCGTCGTCCAGGTCGACGCGCAACGTCAGCTCTGGCCGCGCCGAGCTGTCGGCTCCTGCCATGCCCAGAGCAGAAGCAGCACGCGCCTGATTGCGTTCCAGGGCAGCCTGTTGCCTGGCCAATGTATCTGCCAGCATCTGCTGGCCCTCCTCAAGGGGTTTGTCCGTGCTCATCGCCGAGCAACTCCCATTCCAGAATGCCGTCAAGAAACGTGGGGGCCGCAGACGGCGGGTGCGCTGGAGCGCTGGCAGGTGCGCGCTGCTCTCCCC
>JAIMBC010000189.1 GCA_023511675.1 Pirellulales bacterium | reverse complement strand
CACCTCGGTGGAGAGGCATTTCCCCCTCTTGCTGGCCGCCTTACAGGAACAGGGAATCACTTCCGGACAACTGCTGGCAGCGCAGGGGGCATTTGACCTCTATCTGCGTGCTCGGGAGTTCGGCCAACTGGGAACGTTTGACAGCCATCGTTTCCAACTGGGCCTCGAGCAGAATTTGGCCTGGAATGGACTTTCCTACTTTGCAGGCTATCGGCAATCCGAAGGCAGCTTCCCAGTGTATTACGGAGATCGGAAGACGGCCGATGGCGGTGAGTTTCGAGCGGGGCTGTTGATCCCCCTGCTCGCCAATCGCGCGATCGATCGCAGACGGGCTACCCTTCAGCAAGCGGCGATTGGCCGCGCCATGGCCACGCCTGTGATCGCCGCTCAACGGATCGATTTTTTGCGAGCCGCTGCCCGCGCTTATTGGACCTGGGTCGCCGCCGGACGCCGCTATCAGATCACCCTGGAGGTGCTCCGGATCGCACAAGAACGAGACCAGCAACTCGCGGAACTCGTGCAAGGCGGCGCCGTCGCTGAGTTTGAGCGAATCGACAACCAACGCGTCATTGTCGAACGGCAGAGCCGTCTGATTGTCGCGGAACGCGCCTGGCAGCAAGCTACCATTGCACTCTCATTATATCTGCGCGGACCCGACGGCGCCCCCTACTTAGCTCCAGCGAGCCGCCTGCCCCGGCAACTGCCGGATCCGCCTCCTGTCGAAAATCTGCGCCAAGCAAACGAAATCGACGTGGCATTCCGGCTGCGGCCAGAGCTGCAACGGTTGCGCTTGCAACGAGCCCGCCTCGCTGTGGAGTTCCAGCTCGCCAGAAACCAGCTTCTGCCCGGTGTCAATTTAGGACTCGAGGCAGCCCAAGATGTCGGCTCTAGCTCCGCGACCAAGGATGCCTCTTCCATCAGCGGCACGCAGCTTGACCAAAACACCTATGTTGCCTCCTTGCAGCTCGATGTGCCCTTGCAGCGGCGGGACGCACGTGGTCGCATGCTCGCCGCACAGGCAGCCATGAACCAGTTGGTCCAACAAGAACGCTTCCAGCAAGACCGAATTGTGGCGGAAATTCAAGATGCTGTCTCTGCCCTGGCACGCTACTACGAGCTGCTCGAAAGGGCACGCGAAAACGCTGCCGTCGCTCGCAGAGTCGAAAGCGGGGAACGCGAACGCTTCATGCGCGGTCAAGGGTCTATCGTCATCCTCAACCTGCGCGAGTTGGTGGCGGCCGAGGCCCTGCTGGCCGAGGTCGATGCCCTGGCAGAGTTCTATCGCTCACTAGCTGACTATCGCGCTGCGCTCGGACTCGATGCACAGCCCGACAATGTACAGGATGCTGCCAATACCGACGTGTCTGTGCCGGGTCCTTAAGGCAACCGTGATGGCCCAGGCCGTGCTTGCAGCAGGTGGCACAACAGAGTCCTCCTTGAGCAAGGCCTCCCACCTCCTGCCCAGGGTGATTGTCAGCTCGAGCAAGGTTGGCTGGGCACCTGCGTGCTTGGGGCGTTCGGGAGCTCGGGAGTTCCGCGGCATTCTAGCACGCCGAATCTGCTCTTGAGCCGGCGGCGGGTTTGGGTTACAAGGCACGGCCTTCTTCCCTTTTCCGAATCCAATCAGTGGGCCAGCTCGGCGACGGCATGCCGCCGAGCGTACGCATCTGGCCTGTGCCGGGCAGGCAAGGAGTCGCGGGGTGACCAGGTCGATTGCGGCTGTGGGCAGTCAGATAACGGTATCGCAGGGCGCGCAGGCGGCAAGAGACGCAAACGAGGCAGTCCGGGCAAGGCCGGCATTGCCGACGCTCGTCGGGCGAGTTTGCGTTTTGGTCCGACGCGGGGTGATGCTTGCTGCTGCATATCTGCTGGCCGGCTTTGTGCTGCCCCATGCTGCCGCAGACGAGCCGGAGTTTCCCTACCTGGCTCGCGTGGTAGTCGATCGAGCAGCCGTGCGCAGCGGCCCCGGCGAAGAGTACTACCCGGTGATGGAGCTGCATCGGCATGCCGAGGTCGAGGTCTACCGGCACGATCCAGGCGGTTGGTATGCAGTAAAGCCGCCCGAAGGCTCGTATAGCTGGGTGTCGGCCGCGTTCGTGCAGCCGGCCCATGACGGCAGGCCCACGGCGATCATTCGCGGCCGCCGGGTGGTGGTGCGGGTGGGCAGTCCCCTCGTCGATGTGCCGGACGTCATCCAGTTGCGGCTCAACTCCGGAGACCGGGTGCGCTTGCTGGACCCCCAGCCGTTCGAGTTCAACAACATGGTGTGGTACAAGATTGCGCCCCCCGCCGGCGAGTTCCGCTGGGTCTACGGCCGCGACGTGGAACCTGTGACAGCTTCTCTCATGAGCCAGACTTCGGCAGAGCGTTCTGGCGCCCTGGCTGCCTCGTCTGAGCCGCTTGAAGAAAACGAAGACGCAGAAGCTGTAGGCTTCGCCCCTGCCGATGCCCAGTTCGATGTGCGTACGCCCCGTACCGCTGCCCGCGCGGGCCGTCTGGCCTCTGCCGACGAGCAGACGCAGGACGAACTCTTGGCCTGGCTGGCCCGCCGGCGCGAGCGGCGCCGCAGGGTGCTGGCCGCCATCGAGCGGGGCGAGCCACCGCCTGCCGAGGATGCAGAGCCAGTTGCACTGCCCGAGGAGCCAGCGGAAACACAGCTCGCCCACAGCGACGAGGTTCAGTGGGCCCTGCTACAGCAGGAACCGGACGCCGCGCTCGCCGAACGGCCTGCCCACACGGGCAGGCGCGGCGGCCAGCAGGCCCCATCTCCCAACCACGCTGAGCCGTCCCGTGCCGCGGGCCGCCACGACGAGCTGGCTGCCTTTGATGCCTCGCTGGAGGCATGGCTCGAAGAGGAGCAGGCCCGGGCACACCGGCAGCTTCGTACCATGCGCTTGCCGCGGGCCGGCGAGCAGCCGACGGACGTGACGGCGGAGCTTGAAGACATGGAGCTGGCCCTCTCTGCCATGGCGAGTGAGCCGGCCGAGCAGTGGGATCTGGATCCCTTGCGTGCCCGCGCAGAACGGCTGCTGGTCGAAGCCGAAACAGCCCTCGACCGCGGCCGGGCGCGGCTGATGCTGCGCAAGCTGGCACGCTTCGAGGACGTGCAGCAGCGCTACGCCGCGCTGTATGGACGGGCCGAGCGGCCAAAGCCCGATCACGCCCCTCGGGAGCCGCGGCGGCTGGATCTGGCCGATGCGGAGTCAGAACCGGTGCGCGCCGCGGGCCGCCGCTATGATGGAGAGGGAACCTTGACGCGCGTGGTGACCCGCGCAGCGGGCGCTCCACCCTATGCCCTGCTGGATCCGGCGGGCGAGGTGAAGTTCTACGTCAGCCCTGCACCCGGCGTGAACCTGCGTCGCTATGAAGGGCTGCGCGTGGCGGTGATTGGCAGCGTGGGATACCTGCCCGAACAGAAGGCCAGGCACGTGACGGCGAAACAGGTGCTCCCGCTGGCCGCTGAAGGCGTGGAGCTATCTGCCTACCGGCTGCCGTAAGCGCGGGCCGCGGCCTGGGTGCGGCTCGCAGTAACACGGCGATGCTGCGGTTGCGGCCGAGCACGTCGATCAGCTCGCCGCGGCTGCTCTCGGGGCCGCGTACAAGCAAGCGAAGGCGCGGCTTGGCGGGGGTGTGAAAGCCGGGTTTGTTGCGCCCGCCTACAGGCGGGCGAAGGCCTCGAGTGCCTGGTCGATGTGTGCCTGCTCAAGCGCGGCAGACACCTGCACACGCAGGCGCGCCTGGCCTTGCGGCACCACGGGATAGCCAAAGGCCACCACCCACACGCCCAGCTCCAGCAGCCGCTGGCTCTTGCGGATGGCTTCCGCCGTGTCGCCGATCATGATGGGGATGATGGCGGTGGGCGAGTCGTGGCACTGGTAGCCCAGCCGGGCCAGGCCCTGGCGGACAAGCTGCACATTGGCGTGCAGGCGTGCCACACGCTCGGGGTCGCGGCGGAGCACCTCGATGGCGGCACGGGCACTGTAAGCCACCGTGGCGGGCAGGGCGTTGGAAAACAGGCTGGGCCGGCTGCGCTGCACAAGCAACTCGATGAGCTGCTCCGAGCCGGCCACGTAACCGCCGGCGGCGCCGCCCAGCGCCTTGCCCAGCGTACCGGTGAGCACGTCGATCTGCCCCAGCAGGCCAAAATGCTCGGGCGTGCCCCGGCCCGTCGTGCCCAGCACGCCCACGCCGTGGGAGTCATCGACGATCAGCATCGCCTCGTAGCGGCGGCAGAGGTCCACAAGACCGGGCAGTGGGGCCACGTCTCCCTCCATGCTGAACACACCGTCGGTAATCACCCACCGGGCGCGGTTGTTGGAAGCGGCGCGCAGACGCTGCTCCAGATCATCCAGGTCTGCGTGTCGATAGACCTGGCGTTCGGCGGCGCGTGCCAGGCGGCAGCCGTCGATGATGCTGGCATGGTTCAGTTCGTCGGAGAGGATCAAGTCTCCCTCTGCGGCGACGGTGGGGATGAGGGCCTCATTGGCCGTCCAGCAACTCACATAGGTGAGCGCGCGTGGCGTGCCCACCAGGGCGCCGATTGTCTGCTCGATTTCTCTGTGGCATGCCAGGGTGCCGCAGATGAAGCGTACCGAGGCCGTGCCGGCGCCGTACTCCTCCAGGCCGCGGCGTCCCGCCGCCACCACCTCTGGGTGGCAGGCCAGGCCGAGATAGTTGTTCGAGCACAGGCAGATCACCTCGCCCCACCCTTCGAGCCGCACCGTGGGGCCCATGGGGCCGGTCAGGTAGCGGAGTTCCTTGAATTGGCCGCTGTGCCGCAGGCCGTCGAGAAGCTGGCGGGTGCGTTCTTCGAACAGTGCGTTGGGCATGGTCAAGATCCGTCTGGAACTGGCGAATGCCATCTTATAGGCTGGCGGGGCGGCTGCATACGGCGGGGCGCGCAGCGTTGCAGAGAGAGTCCCCGCCCCAATGTGGTTTTCCCTGGATCGCCCCTTGCGGGTTGGTTGCAGCACAGCTTGGTCGCGATGATATGACTACAGCAGAATCGACTTCGCAGGCCACGAGCTTTGACCCTCGCCAGATCACGCGCCCGGTGCCGGCGCTGATGAAGTACTATCTGATTGTCTCGTTGCTGACGGGGCCGGGCTTCTTTCTGCTGATTCTGCCGCTGTTTTTCAAGTACGAGACGCTGCGCTACCGCTTCGACGAGGAGGGCATCTCGATGAGCTGGGGCTTGCTGTGGCGCCGCGAGGTGTACCTGACGTATCGCAGAATTCAGGATATCCACCTGACGCGCAATCTGTTGCAGCGCTGGCTGGGCCTGGCCACGGTCTCGGTGCAGACGGCCTCCGGTTCCGCCACGCCTGAGATGAGCATCGAGGGCATCCTGGAGGCCGACGCCCTGCGCGACTATCTCTACACCAAGATGCGCGGGGCACGCGAGCCGGCTGCGCTGGCGGCGGAGCCGGCTGCCGCCGGTGGCGCGGCGCCAGACGTCCCGGCGCCGGCCGCCAACGCCGATCAGGTGCTCTCGCTGTTGTGCGAGATTCGAGATCTGCTCAAGCAGCGGCTGGGCCAGGGAGGGCGGGCATGAGCGAGCGACGCCTGCCGCAGCAGCTTGAACGCGTGGGCCGCGCCATCTACCGCGGCGTGTGGGTGGTACTGGTCGATCTGTTTCGCGTGCCGGACCGTCCGCCTACGCTTCCGCTGGCTGCTGGAGAAACCTGCGAAACGTTCCAGCCGGCGCCGGGTTTTTTGAGGTACCTCAAGTTCCAGTTCTGGTTGCTGCTGGTGCTGCTGGGCAGCGCGGCGGTGTTTACGTGGGCGGCCATCCTCTTGGCTGCACCCCTGGCCGGGCTGTTGCTGGCGGTGCCTGCGGCCGTGGTGCTGGTGGGCGTGGCACTGTTGGCGTGGCTGGCCATTCACTTGCAATTCGATACCACCTGGTACGTGGTCACGGACCGCAGCCTGCGCATCCGCCGCGGCATCTGGGTGATCCACGAGACCACCATCACCTTCGAGAACGTGCAGAACGTCACGGTGCATCAGGGCCCGCTGGAGCGGTTCTTCGGCATCGCCAATGTGCGCGTGGATACTGCCGGCGGCGGCGGCTCGGCAGGGCAGCACAAGGGCGTCGATGCGGCAGGCGGCCACCGCGGACTTATCGAGGGTATCTCCCACGCACAGCAGGTGCGCGATCTGATCCTGGCACGCATGCGCCGCACACGATCCGCCGGTCTGGGAGACGAGCGTGAGCCGCACCCCGCCGCAGGCTGGAACGACCGCCACCTGGCCGTGCTGCGCGAAATACGCGACCTGCTCGCGGCTGGATAGCGCTAGCTGCTTGCCCCAGCCAGGGCACTGGCTTGTGAGGCCGCTATGGCACATGCTCCGGGCGCATGGTGTGCCCGCCTCCCCAGGGCCCCTCCTAGAAACAACCTCGCCGTGCCGGGGCCCAGAAAGGCACAGCGCTCATTCAAGGAGAGCCGCGCCGCACAGCAAAGGTTCGCCGCAGTGTGCGTGGGGCCAGCCCAGCCAGAAGTGAGGGGCGCAAAAAGCAGCCCTCACGGCGCGGCGGGCGTGGGGGGCGAGGCGGGCGCGGCCAGCCAGAAGTGAGGGGCGCAAAAAGCAGCCCTCACGGGCGGGGCAGGGACCCGTGAGGGCCTTTTTCAGGTCGGGCTTGGGCGGGGCCCGACCGCTACTCATTATGCCACAGGCGGCCTTCTTTGCAAGCCCCTGCAAGCAAAATTTTTTCGCCTGGCCTAATTGTTGCAAGGCAATGTAGCATAAGAAGTTATGTAAAATGGTACTCCGATGGGCCTTGCCGGGCAGCCCCTGCGGCGCCGTGAGATGGACCCTGGCTCGTCACCAGGCGGGCGTTCGAAGCTTCGGAGCATGGAGCACCGCGCTCCTTCATGGAGCGCCACGCTCCGTCGGTGGAACGGCGTGATGGCCACGCTGCCAAGCTGCTCCAGCGGCAGCGGACACAGCGGGGCCAGTTGGTGGCCAGGAGCGCGCGGCGCATCGAGCGAGGTCAGCTCTCGCAGCGCCGCCAGCGACCAGTAGTCAAAGCTGGCCGTGAAGCCGTCTGCCAGCGCGGAATTCCACTGCCAGCCAGGCAGCGAGTGCCTGCCAGGCAAGTGAGGCGAGAGGTTTGTGTTCGCCTGACCCGATGATCAGCGTGCTCGTGCCAGACAACCCAGCGCGCAAGCAGGGGTGTGGCGCGGCCGGTCGACGCCTCGCCTGTCCCCCCAACCAATCACCTCCTCCTGGCTATGGGCGTGTCACGCACCGCGGTTCATGTGGGATGGCGAGATGGCAGTCTGGCACAGGCAGAGATGCCTGTGCTAGCGGCACCGTGACCTTTCAGCGGCAGAGATGCCTGTGCTAGCGGCGCTGGAGCACCGACCGTCGTGCCGGTGGGGTGGCAGGAGGCCGCTGGATGCCCTGGGCAGCCGACCACCGCAGCGCCTGCCAGGCAGGACGATCGAAAGCCTTGGCCTGCCAATAACTTGTGTCGATTGAGTTTACCAGCCGGCGCAGGCTGCGCAGACTGCCGTCCTCCCGCATTATCATAAAGTAGCTACTTGACGCAGCGTCGGCTTCAGGATAGCTTATCATCTCTGTTTTCAATAGTGCGAATGCGTTCTATCTGAACTGGTGATTTAGCGGATGGCCGTACAGCTCAAGGCCCTGAAGGTGTTCTGCGATGTCGTGCGGCAGCGCAGCTTCTCCCGCGCGGCGGACGAGAACGACATCTCGCAGTCTGGAGCGAGCCAGCTTGTGCAGCAACTGGAAGAGGGGCTGGGAGTAAAGCTGATCGACCGCTCCAAGCGGCCGTTTGTGCTCACGCCCGAGGGACAGGTGTACTACGAGGGCTGCCGCAGTGTGGTGGAGCAGTATTTTGCCGTCGAGGACATGGTGCGCACGCTGCATCAGGAGGTGGCGGGGCGTGTGCGCGTGGCCTCGATTTACTCCGTGGGCCTGCACCACATGAGCCGCTACATTCAGCATTTCCTCAGCCAGCACCCCAAGGCGAATGTGCGGTTGGAGTACCTCCACCCGCATCGGGTGTATCAGGCCATTGAGGACGACCTGGCGGACCTGGGGCTGGTGAGCTACCCCAAGTCATCGCGCAGCATCAGCGCGCTTGCCTGGCGTACGGAGCGGATGGTGCTGGTGTGTGCTCCGCAACACCTGTTGGCGGGGCGCCGGCAGGTGAGCTTGCGCGAGCTGGATGGGGCCAGGATGGTCGGTTTTGATAGCGATCTGACGATCCGCCGAGAGATCGACCGGGTGTTGCACCAGCACCGTGTGGCGGTCGAGGTGGTGATGGAGTTCGACAACATCGAGACAATCAAGCGGGCCATCGAGATCGACCTGGGCGTGGGACTGCTGCCCGAACCAACGGTCACGCGCGAGGTGGCCGCAGGCACCCTGGCGGCCGTGCCGCTGGACACGGACGAACTGGTACGGCCCTTGGGGATCATTCACCGCCGGGGGAAGGATCTCAGCCCCACGGCACGGCGGTTCATCGAACTGTTGCAGCGTGAGAAAGAGGTGCCAGACGTGCCTCCGGCCGGCGCTGGGCGTGGCAACTTGCCTGGACCGCAGCAGAACGCGGGGGCAGGCTGCGATGGGAAGGCTCAGACCGTGGGTTCAGAGGGGCGCTCGCAGTCGTCGGCGCGTTGCGGTGGCGCCGGGGCAGCGGAGAGCAGCGTTGCCGTGGCAGCAGGCGGCATCGGCAATGCCAGACTGGATGCAGCGCATGATGCCGGGAGCAAGGCTCGATCCTCGCGCCGGCGGCGGCAAGCGGCGCCGGATTCGGCGCACGGCAACGGCTATTCGCATTGAGTCCGGATCCGCGGCTTACCTGATCGAGGCGGAACCTTTATGCAGATCTCTGGATCACGAGACGGCTTGTACGACCCAGCCTTTGAGCACGATGCGTGCGGCGTGGGGTTTATCGTCAACATGCGGGGCCAGCCCAGCCGCGAGATCGTACAGCGCGGGCTGGACATTCTGAAGAACCTGGAGCACCGCGGGGCCTGCGGCTGCGACCCGCAGACCGGCGACGGCGCGGGGATTCTGACGCAGATGCCGCATCGCTTCTTCGCGGAGATTTGCAGAGACCTCGGTGTGCGTCTGCCTGAGCCGGGCGCCTACGGCGTGGGGACGGTGTTTTTGCCGCGCAAGGAGGAGGAGCGTGCCTGGTGCGAGGCGGCGCTGGAGCGGTTCACAGCCGAGGAAGGGCAGCAATTCCTGTGCTGGCGCGACGTGCCGGTGCGCAATGAGTTGCTGGGGCGTGTGGCACGCGCGGTCGAGCCGGTGATCCGCCAGGTGTTCATTGCCCGCGGTCCCCACACGGCGCCCGAGATGTTCGAGTGGAAGCTGTACGTGATCCGCAAGCGGCTCGAAAATGCCGTGGCGGCCAGCGCGCTGGAGCAGAAAAGCTACTGTTACGTGCCCAGCCTGTCGCCGCGCGTGATCGTGTACAAGGGCTTGATGCTGCCGGGCCACGTCGAGCAATTCTACCGAGATCTGGGCGACGAGCGGTTTGTTTCGGCTCTGGCACTGGTGCATCAGCGCTATAGCACCAACACGTTTCCCACCTGGGATCTGGCACACCCCTTCCGCTTCCTGGCCCACAACGGAGAAATCAACACGCTGCGCGGCAACGTGAACTGGATGTATGCCCGCCAGAGCATGATGAACCACCCCAAGTTCGGGCCGGACTTGCACAAGATCTTTCCGGTGCTGACGGCGGGGGCCAGTGATTCGGCGATTTTTGACAACGCGCTGGAGCTGCTGTACCTCACGGGGCGCAGCCTGCCGCAGGCGATGTCGATGCTGATCCCGGAGCCGTGGGCAGGGCACGAGAGCATGTCTGATGAGAAGAAGGCGTACTACGAATATCAGGCTTGCCTGATGGAGCCGTGGGACGGTCCGGCCAGCATGGCGTTTACGGACGGGCGGAGCATCGGGGCGGTGCTGGACCGCAATGGCTTGCGTCCCAGCCGCTACTGGGTGACGAGGGACGGGCTGGTGATCATGGCCAGCGAGGCGGGCGTGCTGGACGTGCCGCCGAGCGAGGTGCTTTCCAAGGGCCGGCTGCGGCCTGGCCGCATGTTTCTCGTCGATCTGAGCGAGGGACGGATCATTGCGGACGAGGAAATCAAGACCGCCCTGGCGCGCCGCCGGCCGTACCGGGAATGGCTCAACCGGCATCAGAAGCGGCTGGACGACCTTCCCGATCCGCCACGCAGCCTGCTGCCGCCGGAGATACCCCTGGCCTCGGCTAACGGCTCCCCAAACGGCCGACCCACGGGACATCACGAGGGCGCCGCGGATGTTTCAGGCGTGGTTGCCGACGAGCGGGACGGCGTCCGCGGCAACCGTGTCCAGGGCGGCACGGCTGGCCGCAGCACGCCGGCCGAGGGTTTCCGCGATCACGCTGAGGATCACGCTCGGCATCACGCTGACGGTCGTGCTGGCGATCAGGCTGAGGCTCCGGCCGCGGGCCGCTCGGTCATGTACGCTGCGGTGGAGCAAGACGGCCAGCAATCGCACGCGCGCGACGAACGCAATGGACAGGCGGTCGATTTGCTAACCCTCCAGCGTGCCTTTGGCTATACGTTGGAAGATCTGCGCATCATCATTGGGCCCATGGCCATGGAAGGTCAGGAACCGGTAGGCTCCATGGGTAACGATACGCCGCTGGCCGTGCTGTCGGATCGTCCGCAGCCGGTCTACAACTATTTCAAGCAGCTTTTCGCCCAGGTGACCAATCCGCCGCTGGATGCCATTCGGGAGGAGATCATCACCTCGATGATCACCACCATCGGCGCGGAAGGGAACCTGCTGGAAGAGACGCCCGAACAGTGCCGCCTGCTGCGGCTGGAGCATCCCATTCTTACCAATCGGGACCTGGCGCGCATTCGGGCGCTGGACGAGCCAGGGTACAAGAGCCGCACGCTCTCTCTCTTGTTCCCGCGTGCCCTGGGGGCAGAGGGAATGCGCCGCCGCCTGGACGAGCTGCGGGCCGAGGCCAGCCAGGCCCTGGCCGAAGGAGTGACGATCCTCATCCTCAGCGACCGCGGCGTGAACCGGGACTGGGTGCCCATGCCTGCCCTGCTGGCCACCAGCGGTGTACACCACCATTTGATCCGTGAAAAGACGCGTACGCGCTGCGGCATCGTGGTGGAGACAGCAGACGCCCGCGAGGTGCAGCACTTTGCACTGTTGACCGGCTATGGTGCGGGAGCGGTGAACCCGTATCTAGCCTTCGCCACGATTCGCGCCATGCAGCTTGAGGGCATGCTGCCGCGCGAGATCCCGCTGGAGAAGCTGGAGAAGAACTACATCAAGGCCGTGAACAAGGGCGTGCTGAAGGTGATGTCCAAGATGGGCATTTCTACCCAGCAGAGCTACCGCGGCGCGCAGATTTTCGAGGCCATCGGCCTGAACAGCAAGCTGGTGGAGGAATTTTTCACCTGGACGCCCAGCCGGATCGAGGGCGTGGGATTGGAGACGCTCGCCGAGGAGGCGCTGCGCTGGCACGAGCACGCCTTCCCTCGGACGCCGGTGGTGCATCGGCTGGAGCTGGATGTGGGCGGGCAGTACCAGTGGCGGCGCAAGGGGGAGGCGCATCTGTTCAGTCCCGACGTGGTGGCGCGCTTGCAGCAGGCGACGCGGCTGAACAGCCGAGAGGAGTTCCGCCGTTATTGCGAGCTGATCGACAATCAGCAGCGGCAGTTGCTCACGCTGCGCGGGCTGTTGGAGTTCAAGGAGTGCTCGCAGCCCGTGCCGTTGGAAGAGGTCGAGCCTGCCAGCGAGATCGTGAAGCGGTTTGCCACCGGGGCCATGTCCTATGGTTCCATCTCCAAGGAGGCGCACGAGACGCTGGCCATCGCCATGAACCGCATCGGGGCAAAGAGCAACACGGGAGAGGGGGGGGAGGATCCGGTGCGGTACATGCCGGATCCGAATGGAGACAGCCGGTGCAGCGC
>JAIMBC010000188.1 GCA_023511675.1 Pirellulales bacterium | reverse complement strand
GCAACGCACGACGAGCCCACGCCGCATACACCGCCGCAGGACACACAAGGACCGCCGCAACCGCAGCAAGCGGCTGCAACCGCCGGCAAGGGCCCCACGGAGGACCAAGGCCAGCCTGCTGTGCCCGCATACCTGGCCGGCGTGCCGCTGATTCCGCGGCGCCTGCTGTTCGGCAACCCAGATCGCAGCGGCGTCCAGGTCAGCCCAGATGGCAAGCAGATCAGCTTCCTGGCACCGCTCGATGGCGTGATGAACGTCTGGGTCGCCCCGCTGGAAGATCCCGACGCGGCCCGGCCCGTCACGCATGACAAGGAACGCGGCATCCGCATCTACTTCTGGGCGTATACCAACGAGCACATCATCTACTTGCAAGACCAGAAGGGAGACGAGAACTGGCATGTCTACGCCGTGCATCTTGCCCGCGGCGAACTACGCGATCTCACCCCCCTGGAGAATGTCAACGCACGCATCGAGAACGTCACCCATCGCAAACCCGGCGAATTGCTGGTGGCCCTGAACGACCGCGACCCTCAGCTCCACGACATTTACCGCGTGGACCTGGCCACGGGCGAACGCACGCTCGTGGAGAAGAACGAGCAGGGCTTTGCCAATTACCTGGTGGACGACGAGCTGCGCGTGCGGTTTGCCATGCGCTTCACACCCGACGGCGGGCTGGAGATCCTCTCACGGCAGGAGGACGGCACGTGGCAGCCGTTCGAAAACATCCCCGCGGAGGACTCGCTCACCACATCTCCCGCGGGTTTCGACAAGACTGGCAACGTGCTGTATCTCATAGACAGCCGCGGCCGCAACACGGGCGCCCTGTTTGCCCTGGATCTGACCACGGGAGAGAAGCGGCTGCTGGCCGAGAACGAACGCGCCGACCTGGGCGACGTGCTGTTCCACCCCACCGAGTACACGGTGCAGGCGGTGAGCTTCACCTATGACCGCAAGCAATGGCAGGTGCTGGACCCCGACATCGAGGCCGATCTGACGGTGCTGCGCGGCGTGACGGATGGCGAGCTGGAGATCATCAGCCGCTCGCTGGACGACCGCGTCTGGATTGCCGCCTATCTGATGGACGACGGCCCGGTGCGCTACTACCGCTACGACCGCCCCCACCGCCGGGCCACGTACTTGTTCTCCAACCGCCGCGAGCTGGAGTCTCGGCCGCTGGTCAAGATGCACCCTGTGATCATTGCCGCACGCGACGGCATGCAGCTCGTCTCCTACCTCACCCTGCCGCCGGGTACGGATAGCGATGGCGACGGCCGCCCCGAGCAGCCCCTGCCCCTGGTGCTGAATGTGCACGGCGGCCCCTGGTCGCGCGACACCTGGGGATACGATCCCGAGCATCAACTTCTGGCCAACCGCGGCTACGCCGTGCTGAGCGTCAACTTCCGCGGCTCCACGGGACTGGGCAAGGACTACGTCAACGCCGGCAACCGCGAGTGGGGCGCCAAGATGCACACGGACCTGATCGACGCGGTGGAGTGGGCTGTGGCCCAGAAGATCGCCCAGCCAGACAAGGTGGCCATCATGGGCGGCAGCTACGGCGGCTACGCCACGCTGGCCGGTCTCACGCTCACGCCGGAGGTGTTCGCCTGCGGCGTGGACATCGTGGGCCCCTCCAACCTGCTCACACTGATCGCCTCAGTCCCCCCCTACTGGATGCCCGTGCTCCAGATGTTTAGGGACCGCATCGGCGACTTTGGCACCGAAGAAGGCCGCCAGATGCTCACGGAACGGTCTCCCCTCACGCACGTGGCGAACATCCGCCGGCCTCTGCTGATTGGCCAGGGCAAGAACGACCCGCGCGTCAAGCAGGCAGAGTCGGATCAGATCGTCCAGGCCATGCAAGCACGTGGCATACCGGTGACCTACGTGCTGTATCCCGACGAGGGGCATGGCTTCGCCCGGCCCGAGAACCGCCTTTCGTTCTACGCCGTTACCGAAGCGTTTCTGGCACGCCACCTGGGCGGGCGGTACGAACCCGTGGGAGATGACTTCCAGGGCTCCAGCATCCAGGTACTCAACGGAGCCGAGCAGGTCCCGGGGCTGGAAGAGGCACTCCAGCAGAAGTGAACGCGCCGGGGTGGTGGGGCCACGTGGGAGGATCGCCCCATGAACTCCCACGCTGCCTACCCAGTGACACGCCCGGCGGTACGCCCGCTGCACGTGCCGATGGCGAGTTAGACGCATAGGCCGCCCCAGATTGGGCGGCCTGCATCAAGGCCTCACGTGCCAGCGTGCGGCTCGTGCCTCAGCCTGCGGGTACGGCACCGCACGTAGCCTGCCGCGCCGACCGCAGCCAACCACAGCGCCAGGCTGGCCGGCTCAGGAACTGAGGAGACGGTAAAGGTAAGGGTAAATGGGTTCGGAGGGTCGTTGCTGCTAGCAAAATTTGTAGCCGCCACCGTGTAAGAACCGGTCACGGGCGCGACGAAGCTCACGTTGGGATCGCCATACGGGCCTTCGATGTTGGGCAGATCCTGATCGTCTCCAATGGCGATGAACCCGGGATCACCAACGTCAAAGAACGCGCCAAAGGCGCTGGTGTCGGTAAACAGACCCTGGAACACCCAAAAACTCATATCGTAATGGCCAGCTTGCCGATCGCCAAACACGTTCACCACATCGCCGGCATTGGCAAAGAACGAGATGTAATTGGCCCCGACAGGCTGATCGAAACTGAAGGGAGGCTGCGTGTTGACACCGGAGAACGGCACCCCGGGCGTCAGAGTTCCGTCATAAACAATGGGAACTGCCAGCGCGCGGGCAGCGCAAAGTACGCTGACCGCAGTAGCGGTCACAACGCCGCGGCACATACGTTTCAGATTGCCCACCACACGCAAGCCTCCGGCCTTCGGCATGACGGCCAACCTCCTCCATGGGTGAACGGATACGGTCACTTCGCAGTGCCGTGGGCACTTGACACGAAGGCCTCACGACATTAGGCGCAAATCTTGTGCCGCCGCATCGATGCGGGCTGCCGTTCGCATCAAGGCCGTGAAACATGGGCTAAACCCTACAGGACGCAAGGAACGGCTGTGCCGTGCGCGTCCAAGCATGTGTAAAGCATTCTTCACAGCCCTTTGCGCATGCTGTACAGGAACCTTGCACAACGCGTGTGATGCTGCTCCCCCAATGCCGCGATGCGTAGGCCTGAACGCCGTCTCTCTCGCAGCGGCTGCATGCTTGTGATGCCCCCTCCTCGTCCGTTACGCTGTCTGGGGCACGTCTCAGGCCATGCGGAGGTTAACTGGCACATGACGCGGTGTTCATCTGGCAATTTTGGCGTGTTGCGTTGGGCAATGTCCCCGCTCGTGACGTTGCTTGTCGCATCTGCGGGGTGGTGCGATGAGCCCGTACCCAACCGGCCGCGCGTGCCCGGCGTACTGGCGTTGCACGCGCGCAGCCGGGTCGAGTCTCCGCCCGCCAGCGGCCGCTGGGTTGCCCAAGAGCGCGTGATCCACTGGCAAGCCTGCCAGACGGCCATCATCATCTGCGACATGTGGGACGGCCACTACGTGGAACAGGCTGCCCACCGCGTGGCCGTGATGGCGCCGCGCGTCAACGAGGTGATCACCGCCGCGCGGGACCGGGGCGTGATGATCATCCACGCCCCCAGCGGCGTGCTCGACCAGTATGCCGATACGCCCTTCAGACGCCGGATGCAGCAGGCCCCGTTCGCCAAGCCGCCCGTGCCGATTCTCTCACACTGCCGGCTCGATCCCCAACTCGAGCCGCCGCTGCCCATCGACGACCGCCTGCCCTCCGACGACCCCGTGCCTCGCCCGGCCGTACAGCATTTCTCCCGCCAGCACCCGGCGATTGCCATCGTGGGCTATGACGGCATCAGCGATAGCGGCCAGGAGATTTACAACTTCTGCCGGCAGGAAGGCATCACCAACATTGCCATCATGGGCGTACACACCAACATGTGCGTGCTGGGCCGTTCCTTCGGCATCCGCCAGATGGTTCGGCTGGGCATGAATGTGGTGCTGGTGCGCGATCTGACCGACGCACTCTACGACCCCCGGCAGCCGCCATACGTAAGCCATGCCCGGGGTACCGAACTGGTGGTGGAGCACATCGAGAAGTACTGGTGCCCCTCGATTGAGAGCGTCGATCTCACGCGCGTCGTGCCCGGCTCGGATGGGCCGGACCAAGCGCCGGAGCCGCCCGCCGGAAGGTAACGCCATGGTTCCGCCGGATCGGGCGGCTTCGCCTGCGGAGGGCAGGCGGTCGTCTCAGCCGGCTCGGAAGCTCGGGCTGGCCGCTTGACAGGCTTGCGTATTTTGGCAGAAATCGTAGCTGGTACGCGAAACGCACGTGCCGCACGTCGGCGCACGTCCCCCCCCTCTGAGAGCAAACGCAATGAACCTGCCGCGGCCAGTTTGGAAAGATGCCCGCGCGGGGGCCGCGGTGTACGCGCTCGTCTGGCTGGTTTGCTGGGATGCACTGGCCCAGCAAGGGCTTGACGTGCCCGCCGCCTCTCTCGCGGCGGCGGCAAAGACCGTACCGCCCGAGCACGCTGAGAACATGGCACGCAGCATGGAACTGTTCAAGTCGCAGGTGCGGGCCCTGCTGGCAGAAAAGTGCTTGCCCTGCCATGGAGGCGAAGAGGTGCGCGGCGAGCTGGATCTCTCGACACGTGCGGGCCTGTTGAAGGGGGGCGTACATGGTCCGGCCGTTGTACCGGGCGACGCCCAGCGCAGCCTGCTTTACAGGCTGGTGAGCCATGCGGCAGAGCCGCACATGCCGTTCGAGTCGCCGCGGTTGGCGGACGAGACCATTGAGCAGCTCTACCAATGGATCGAGTGGGGTGCCGCGTATGATCGGCCGCTGGTCGAGGCGGCCGAGGCACTTTGCAGCGAGATTCCACAGCAGGCCCGAGCGTGGTGGGCCTTTCAGCCGCTGCGCAGGCCGGAGGCACCCGACGTCGCTGGCAGCGACCCGGGCGGTTGGTGCCGCACGCCGATCGACCGCTTCATCCACGCGCGGCTCGTAGCGCAAGGGCTGCACGGCAATCCAGCGGCAGACCGGCGCACGCTCATCCGCCGGGCCACGTTCGGCCTTACGGGTCTGCCGCCGACGCCCGAGGAGGTGGACGCCTTCCTCAGCGACACGGCGCCAGATGCCTACGAACGGCTGATCGATCGCCTGCTGGCCAGCCCGCACTATGGGGAGCGCTGGGCACGCCACTGGCTCGACCTAGCCCGCTACGCCGAAAGCCACGGCTACGAACAGGACTACGATCGCCCCTCCGCCTATCACTACCGCGATTTTGTCATTCAGGCCCTGAATAGCGACCTGCCTTACGACCGCTTTGTGCAATGGCAGATCGCCGGCGATGAACTGGAGCCGGAGAATCCGCTGGCCTTGATGGCCACCGGTTTTCTGGCGGCGGGCACGCACGCCACGCAGATCACCGCCAATCAGGCAGAGAAGGAGCGGTACGATGAGCTGGACGACATGGCCGCCACCATGGGCACCAGCATGCTGGGCCTGACGATCGGCTGTGCCCGCTGCCACGATCACAAGTACGACCCCATTCCCACATACGATTACTACCGCCTGGTCTCGACGTTCACCACCACGGTCCGCAGCGAGATCGAGCTGGATCTGGATCCGGAGCGGACGCGCCGCTTGCAGGCGGAGTTTGAGGCCCAAAAGCAGGTGCTCGAAGAACGCCTGGCCCGCTTCGAGGCCGAGGAACTGCCGGCACGGGTCGAACGCTGGCTGGCCGGCGAGCCGCCGCCTCCTGCCCCGCGCTGGCTGGTGCTGGAAGCGGAAAGCCTTGTCAGCGCGGGCGGCGCCCGCTTCGTCCCACAGCCGGATGGCTCCTACCTGGCAGAAGGCCCAAATGCCGCCAGCGACGAGTACATCTTCACCGCCGTGACCTCCTTGAGTAGGGTCACGGCCTTGCGCATCGAGGCGCTGGCCGATTTGTCCCTGCCGCGCGGGGGTCCTGGCCGGGCAGAAAACGGCAACTTCGCCCTTTCCGACGTGCAGCTCGAGGCGTCTGCCCTGGCGACGCCTCCGCAGGGATCCGGACCCCCGCAAGGCAACCCGCCGGAAGGCCGCACCACGGCAGACGGCATGGCTGAAACAAGCGTGTCTCCAGCGGAGACAAACTCGGCTCTTGTTCCTGTACCGCTCAGTCAACCGGCGGCCAGCTTCGAGCAACAGGGGCTGCCCGTGGCGGCGGTGCTGGATCACGATGCTGCAAGCGCCTGGGCCATCGACCCGCAAGTGGGGCAGTCGCACGCGGCCGTGTTCGCGGTGGAAAACCTGCCGCCGGCTCCCGCGGGGCTGAGACTGGTGCTGCGGCTCAAGTTCAACGGCAATGTCGGGCACAACATCGGCCGGCTGCGGATCTCGATCAGCACGCTGCCTTACGCAGCCGAGATTGGGGGAGATGAGGCGCCGCACAGCCTGGCACTCGGGGCTGCCGCGGCACTAAGCGTGCCGGCCGCCGAGCGGACCGCGGAGCACCTGGCCGTGCTTTCGCACTGGTACCTCCGGCTGGATACACGGTGGCAGGAGCTGCATGCCGCGGTGGAGCAGCATCGGCAGCAGGCCCCGCGCCCCGAAACCGTCAAGGTGTTGATCAGCAGCGAGGGGCTGCCTGCCGTCCGCCTGCACACGCAGGGACCTGACTTCTACGAGCAGACATACTTTCTCAGGCGGGGCGACCTGTCTCAAAAACTGGCCGAGGCCAACCAGGGCTTCTTGCAGGTGCTCGTCCGTGCGCCGGAAGGGGAGCGGCGCTGGCAGCAGCCGCCGCCGCCAGGTTGGCGCACCACCTATCGCCGGCGTGCCCTGGCAGCCTGGATCACCGATGTCGAGCAGGGCGCTGGGCCGCTGCTGGCCCGCGTCATCGTGAATCGCCTCTGGCAGCACCACATGGGCCGCGGCATTGTGGCCACGCCCAGCGACTTCGGCACGCAGGGGGAGCCCCCCACGCACCCCGAGCTGCTGGAGTGGCTGGCGGCAGAACTCGTCTCGCAGGGCTGGCGGCTCAAGCACCTGCACAAGTTGATCATGACCAGCTCGGTGTACATGCAAAGCGCTGCCCACGATGATGCCCGCGCCGCCGTCGATCCAGAAAACCGCCTCTGCTGGCGGCGCCCCGTACGCCGCCTGGAGGCAGAAGCCATTCGAGACTGCATGCTCGCCGCCAGCGGTAGCCTCGATCGCCGCATGTTCGGCCCCGGCTCCCTCGATGAAGGCCAGACCCGCCGCAGCATCTACTACTTTGTCAAACGCAGCCAGCTCATCCCCTTGATGGTGCTGTTCGACCTGCCGGAACCGCTGGTCGGCCAGCCCCAGCGGCCCGCCACGGTGGTGGCCCCGCAGGCGCTGGCACTCTTGAACAACCCGCACGTGCGGTGCTGGGCAGCCAACTTTGCCCGGCGGGTCGACTCGGACGCGGGTGTTGACTGGGATGCGCCCATCACGGCCGCGTACCGGCTGGCCCTGGCACGCCCGCCCAGCGATGCAGAGCTGGCTTCGTGCCGGGCATTTTGCGAAGCCCAGTGCGCACGCTATGCGCGAGAGGGACGAGCCGAGGCTCGCCATCTGGCGCTTACCGATTTTTGCCAGGGCCTGTTTTGCCTGAATGAGTTGATGTATGTCGATTGAGTTCTTGCCCGTAGGCGAGCGTGGCCCGGCGGGCACGCTCGCGGCGGCCGCTGGCCGTTTCTCTCGCCGCCGGCTGTTGCGCACGGCGGGGGGCGGTGCCGGCATGCTCGGCCTGGCCTGCGTGTTGCGGGACGAGCGGCTGCTGGCTGCCGACGCCACGGCCGATGATCGCGTGCGCCATCCCCTCGCGCCGCGGCCGCCCCACTTTGAGGCCAAGGCGCGTGCGGTAATCTGGCTGTTCCTCAACGGAGGCCCCAGCCAGGTGGACACGTGGGATTACAAGCCCGAGCTGGCACGCCGAGACGGCACTGAACTGGAGGGTTTCGACAAGAACACCGGCTTCTTCACAGACCAGGTCGGGCCGCTGATGAAGTCTCCCTTCCAGTTCGCCCAGCATGGCGAGTCGGGGACGTGGGTATCTGAGATCTTTCCCCACCAGGCGCGGCACGTCGACCGCATGGCATTCATTTACTCGTGCTTCACGCAGACCAACAATCACTCGCCGGCCCTGTTTCAAATCAACACGGGCATGAGCCGGATGGGCTTCCCCTGCGTGGGCTCCTGGGTAACCTACGGGCTGGGCAGCGAGAATCAGAATCTGCCGGCCTTTGTGGTGATGTACGATACGCTGGGCCGCGGCCTCCCCAAGGGACACGCGCAGAACTGGGGCGCGGGCTTCCTGCCGTCGGTGTATCAGGGCACGGCCCTCAATGCGCAAGGCCCGCCCATCAACAATCTGTACCGCCCTGCGGAAATGACCGACGCGTCGCAGCGTGCGCAGCTCGACCTCGTCAAGCAGCTCAACGCGGAGCATCTCCAGCAGCACCCCGCCGAGGCGGAACTGGCGGCCCGCATCGAGAGCTTTGAGCTGGCTTACCGCATGCAAGCGGCCGCGCCCGAGGTGCTGGACCTCTCCCGCGAGCCCGCCCACGTGTTGGCACGCTACGGCGTGGAGGATCCCAAATGCGGCCACTTCGCGCGGCAGGTGCTCACGGCCCGGCGATTGGTGGAGGCGGGGGTACGCTTCGTGCAGATCTACTCCGGGGGCATGGAGAACGAACGGAGCTGGGACGGACATACGAATATCAAGGAGAATCACAGCGGCTTCGCCCTGGAAACGGATCAGCCCATTGCCGCGCTGCTGTCGGATCTGCAGGCGCGGGGCCTGTTCGACTCGACGCTGGTGATCTGCAACGGGGAGTTCGGCCGGCTGCCCATCGTGCAAAAAGGGGGCAGCGGGCGGGACCACAATCCGCATGCCTTTACCACATGGCTGGCGGGCGGCGGCGTGAAGGGGGGCGTGCACTACGGTGCCACGGATGAGATCGGCCACAAGGCGGTGGAGCGGCGTGTGAGCATCAACGACCTGCACGCCACCATCTTGCACCTGCTGGGAATCGACCACGAGCGGCTTACCTACCGCTACAATGGCCGGGACTTCCGCCTGACCGACGTGGCCGGTACGGTGATTCGCGATATTCTGGCATAGCCGCGCGTGAGGTCCCTGTCAGCAGCTTCGCCCGCTCTGGCCGCTGTCCAGGGCCAGTACGCTGCTGAGGAGGCGCTGCGGCGGGTGGCCATTGTGGCCAACCCTTACAGCGGCAGGCGCGAAAACCGCCGGTTGGTGGAGGCGTTGGCAGGCGAACTGGCGCGCCACGGCCTCCAGCCGCAACTCATGTGGCAGCCCGCGGAGCTGCGCGAGGCCGCGGCGCAGGCCGACTTCGCCAGGCACTTCCGGTGCGTGGTGGCCGCCGGAGGAGACGGCACCTTGCAGCGCGTGGTCAACGAGCAGACAGCAGCGCCGGTGTACGCCTATCCCCTGGGAAACGAGAACCTTTTTGCACGCCACTTCGGCCATGTCCGCCAACCGGAGGCCGCCGCCGCGGCCATTGCGCGCGGGGCGTGGCGCACCATCGATCTGGCTCGGGCCACCTATCTGGACTCCGGTACGCGGCTCCGCTTTTGCAGCGTGGCCAGCATCGGTTTCGATGCCGACGTGTGCCACCGCCTGGCCGCGTGGCGATCGCGGGGCACAGCGCTCAGGCGCGTCGGTGCACGCAGCTACCTGCTGCCGATTGCCGCCAGCGTGTGCAGCTATACATTTCCCACGATGACGATCGAGGCCGAGGGACGCATGGTGCAAGGGGCCATGGTGCTGGTGTTCAATCTGCCGGAATATGCCTTCGGCCTGCCATTCTTGCCCATGGCGTCCCCGGCGGATGGGCTGCTGGACTGGATCGTGTTCCGCCGGCCTGGCCGCTGGGCGGTAGGCTGGTACTTGCTGGCATTGTGCCTGAGACGTCATCTGCGGCAGCGCGGCGTGGCCTGGGGGCGTGCCCGCCGCGTGCGCGTGACCTGCGCGTCGGGTGTTCCGCTGCAAACAGACGGAGAGGCCAGCGGCTTCGGCCCCGTGGAGCTGGCCGTGGAGCCAGGCGGCCTGCGCGTGATCGAGCCATGAGCCATACCATGGTGCCGGAAAGGCTGCCGCTGCCGATCGACCCACACTTGCGGGAGATTTCGTCCAGGCTTCAGGCGAGAGAGACGCTGGTGTTGCGGGCTCCGCCCGGGGCGGGCAAGACCACGCGCGTGCCTGCGGCGCTGCTCGATGCGGGCTTCGCCGCGGTGGGTCTCGTGCTGCTGGTGGAGCCGCGCCGGATTGCTGCCTGCGCCGCCGCCGCGCGGATTGCTACCGAGCGGGGCACGCCGCTGGGAGAAGAGGTGGGCTACGAGGTGCGATTCGATCGGCGCGCCGGACGCCAGACGCGGTTGCTGGCTGTGACCGACGGGGTGCTGCTGCGCAAGCTGGCGGCCGACCCATTCCTCTCTCGCGCGGCGGTGGTGGTCTTCGACGAGTTCCATGAGCGGCGGCTGGAGAGCGACCTGGCCCTGGCCCTGCTGCGCCGCTTGCAAGCGGAAGTACGGCCGGACCTCAGGCTGGTGATCATGTCCGCCACGCTGGAGCTGGCGCCCCTGGCGGCGTGGTTGGGCGGGGCTGAGGTCATCGAAAGCGAGGGTCGGCAGTATCCGGTGGAGGTGCGTCAACAGCCCTCGCCGCCGCGCAGCATGCTGCCGCAGGCCATGGCCCGTGCCATCGTGGATGCCCTCGGCCAAAGCCGTGGCGACGTGCTGGCATTCTTGCCGGGGCTCCCCGAGATCCGCCGCACCAGGCAGCAGTTGGCGCCCTGGGCGGCACAGGGCCGGCTGATCGTGCAAGAACTGTACGGAGACATGCCGCTGGCAGAGCAACAGGCGGTGTTGCAGCCAGCATGGGAGGCTAGGCAGGGAGGTAAGCGGCGGGTCGTGCTGGCAACCAATGTGGCCGAGGCGAGCGTGACCGTGGAGGGCGTCACTGCGGTGGTCGATTGCGGCTGGCTCCGCGAGGCCCGCTACGACGCGCGCCTGGGCTTCAACCGGCTGGAGACCGTGCGCATTTCCAGGGCCTCGGCCGCACAGCGGGCCGGCCGTGCCGGGAGGCTAGCGCCCGGCCTGTGCCTGCGACTGTGGAGCGAGCGGGAGCACCAGGGACTGCCCGAATTCCAGGTGCCAGAGGTGCAGCGATTGGAGCTGTCCGGCGCCGTGTTGCAACTGCTGGCCGTGGGAGAGACCGACGTGCTGGGCTTCCCCTGGTACGAGCCGCCTCCGCCCCAGGCACTGGAACATGCGCTGGCGCTGCTGGAGCGGCTGGGGGCCGTGGCGGAGAACAGGATCACGCCGCTGGGCCAGATCATGGCCGCCATGCCGCTCGAACCACGTCTGGCGCGTCTGCTGGTCGAAGCGCACCAGCGAGGCCACGCCGAGCGGGGCGCGCTGGCCGCCGCGCTGCTCTCCGAGCGTGTGCCGTTTCGTGACGAGGCCGGCCCGCGGGAGCAACAGCACTGTCTCTCAGACGTGCTGGAGCGTGTGGCAGCCATCGAGGCCGTTGCTACGCGCACGCCCGCCGCCTGGAGCCCATGGCGTCCTCAGCCCGCCGCGGCCCAACGCGTGCTGCGGGCAGCACGCCAGATGGCGCGGCTCGTTCGTCGTGCAGCCGGGCCTGCTGGCCCGCCCCACTGCGATGCAGACGAGGCCTTGCTGCGCGCCGTGGCCGCGGCGTTTCCCGACCGCGTGGCACGCAGACGCGCTGCCGCCAGCCGCCGCGCCGTGATGGTGGGAGGCCGAGGCGTGCGGCTTGCAGCCGCCAGTGGCGTGGTGGAGCCGGAGCTGTTCGTGTGCGTGGAACTGGATGAGCGTGGGGGGCAGGAGACGCTGGTGCGGCTGGCCTCCGGCGTGCAGGCAGAATGGCTCCCGGCCAATCTGATAAGCACGCAAGTCGAAGCCGAATTCGATAGTCAGCGCCAGCGCGTGCTGGCCTGGCGGCGCACGCGATACGCTGGACTGGTGATCGCAGAAGC
>JAIMBC010000019.1 GCA_023511675.1 Pirellulales bacterium | reverse complement strand
GTACGTGGCGGATACCGAGAACCACCTGTTGCGTGCTGTGGATCTTGACCGGCGCACAGTGCGTACGGTGGCAGGCGTTGGTACGCAGGCACGGGG
Source organism: Pirellulales bacterium (assembly GCA_023511675.1). Lineage (GTDB taxonomy): Bacteria > Planctomycetota > Planctomycetia > Pirellulales > JAIMBC01 > JAIMBC01. The sequence continues at coordinate 39,164 of JAIMBC010000019.1, read as the reverse complement.
CTTGTGGCCGGGAGTGCAGTTCGACGAGCAAACTGGCCGCACGCGGCTTCCCGAGCGGTTCGTTGGGCCACCGCGGGCCACAGCCCTCAACAGCCCCTGGGACCTCTGGATCCACGGCGATCGCCTGTACATCGCCATGGCGGGTCCCCACCAGATCTGGTTCATGGACCTGACGGAGACCGAGATCGGGCCCTATGCCGGCAATGGGCGTGAGGACATTGTCGATGGCCCGCTGCTGCCGAACCGCCCGTATGACCTCGGCTTTGCCTCCTTTGCCCAGCCCAGCGGCCTTGCTTCCGACGGCACCTGGCTGTACGTGGCAGACAGCGAGGGCAGCTCCCTCCGCGCCGTGCCCTTCGATGCACAGCAAGAGGTGCAGACGATCATCGGCACGGCGCACCTCGATGCCGGCCGCAGACTGTTCACGTTTGGCGATGTCGATGGTCCCGCACGCCGTGCACGCCTGCAACACCCATTGGGAGTAGCCTGGTACCAGGGACAGCTCTATGTGGCCGATACCTACAATCACAAGATCAAGGTGGTGGATGTCGAACGGCGTACCTGCCGCACTCTGGCAGGCGATGGCCAGCCGGGTGCCGCCGACAGCCCTGCACGCTTCTACGAACCAGGGGGCCTGTCCGCCGCCGCCGGCAAGCTGTACGTGGCCGATACGAACAACCACGTCATCCGCACCATCAACCTGGACGACAGTGCCGTGGCTACGCTAGCCATCGAGGGGCTGGCCCCGCCCGCCTATCGTCCCCTTCCACCCCTCCGGCCTGCCGCCAAGGAAATCGCCCTGCCGGAGGCCGTGGTGCGGCCCAGCGACGGCATGCTGATTTTGGACGTGCATCTCGCCCTGCCAGACGGCCAGGAACTCAACCCCCACGCCCCCATGCGCTATCTGCTCGAAGCAGTAGCCGAAGCCGGCCCCCTCGATCGGCAGCGGCTGGGACAGCCGCAACGCGTCCAACCTCCCGCAGATCGCTTCCGCGTCTCTCTCCCGCTTGCCGCGTCACGGGGTAGCGACCGTGTGCGGCTGTCTCTCTCCTGGTATTATTGCGACCAGCAGACAGGAACCTGTAAAGAGGGCACGGCAGCCTGGCTCATCCCCTTGCGCCTCGACGAGTCGGCCCCCTCCAGTGTGTTGCAGGTCGAGCACCAGCCCCACTAGCAGCGGCCGCCCGGCCGCTGGAGAAAGGCCGGCCGCATGAAAGATCTCGCGCGGATCGTCCTGCTGCTTGCGCTGTTGCCCGTCATCGGCACGCTGGGCTTCATGGGCGTGGAGGGGTGGGGATTTCTGGATGCGCTCTACATGTCGATGATCACGCTCACCACGGTCGGCTACAGAGAGGTGCATCCCCTGTCGCGCCCCGGGCAGGTGTTCGTGATGCTCTACCTGGTGCTCGGGCTGGGCGTATTCTTGTTTGGGGTGGTGCGGTTGGGAGAAATGGTAGTGCGTGCCGAGCTGCGCACCTGGCTGGGAAGACGCCACATGAGCGAGCAGTTGAAGTCGATTCAGGGACACGTCATTGTCTGCGGCTTTGGACGTATGGGTCGTAGCCTGTGCCGGCAGCTTGTCGCACAGGACCTGTCGGTGGTGGTGGTCGAGCGAGATGCCGCGGCTGCCGCCGCTTGCCGAGATGAGGGCTTGGTGTGTGTCCAGGGCGATGCGACGGACGACACCAATCTTCTCGCAGCGGGCATTGCACGGGCCAGCAGCCTGGCCGCCGTGCTCTCCAGCGATGCGGACAATCTGTACGTGATCCTCTCCGCGCGGCTGCTTGCGCCTCAGTTGCGGATCATCACACGGGCCGACGACGAGAAAAGCGTGGTAAAGATGCAGAAGGCAGGCGCCAACCGGGTGATCAGCCTCTATGAGACAAGCGCCGTCAAGATGGCCCAACTGCTGGCCAGCCCAAATCTGGAGGATTTTATCGAGGTCTTTACCTCGCACGGGCGAGCACTGGACCTTGCCGAACTGCGTCTCGGTGCCGACAGCCCCTATGTGGGCCGTACGCTGGCGCAAACGGACCTCAGGCAAAAAGGCCTGCTCGTGGTAGGCGTACGCCGCGCCTCGGGAGAACTGATCCTGCCTCCTCCCGCTGAGACGCAGCTCCGGCCCGACGATGAGCTGATCGTGATCGGGACCGCGGACGCCGTCACCACGGTCCTGGGCCCCCGCAGCCGCCGTTGACACTCCACATGCGCCGTGTCCCGCCGCCATCTCCCGCTACCGTGCTTGGCACGCCGGTGTATCCAGGCTGCCGCCCAGCTTCCGATGCAATCTCGTCCTGCCCTCGTGTCCAGGCTCTTGGCTGGGAACGTACACTCAGCGAGGCTACGCCTCGATCGTCACTACCACCCGGCGATACCTCCATGCCTCCTCTCTCTGCCCACAGCCGGTAAGGTTGCGGATTGCCAAGCGGTGGACGAGCAGGCCAGGGACGCGGCTGCCGCCGATCATACGGGTGCGCGCACCACGGCATCCGCGCACACGAAATGCACATCGCACTCGCTGCAGGTGCGGGGATGCGGCCTGGGGACATAGCGCCGCGCTGCCAGGTCGGAGAGGGTATGCCGTGCCCATCGCACGGCGCGCTCCACCGAGGATTTATCCACCACCACCTGAGCCCGCTTCGATTCCTTCAGGCGGTGCAGGTAAGCCGCCCGCACGGGCAGGCCTTCGGACTGGGCCGCCGCCGCATAGACCACGAGCTGCAAGGCGAAGAGTTGGTCAGGGCGGTTGGCACTGGCAGATTTGTACTCCACAAGTGCCAAGCCGGGCGGCTGTTGCGTATCATCGAACAGCACGTCGGCTCGGCCCGTCAAGGTGCCTTCGGCAAGCCGCAGTGCCAGCGGCCGCTCGACGGCCCAAGTGCGCAGCAGGTCCTGGCCGTAGTGTGTCAGGTAGCGATCGATCAGGCGCCGGGCGAAGGCGGCTAGCTCCGGATAGACAGCCGCATTGGCGAAGGGGAGGTAGAATTCGCTGTGAAACACGGCATCGATCTGCGCCGGCGAGGGAAGCGCCCCTTGCTCGCGGGTGAGTTCTGCCAGGCGGCGCAGCACCTGGTGGATGGAGCGTCCGTAGCCGAGTTGCAGGGCGATCTGGGGCTCGAAGCCAAGCTCGTGGCGCAACCGGTACTGTCGGGGACACTCGTGGTAACGCAGCAACTCGCTCACGGCCAGCACAGGTAGGGGTTGAGGTTCGCTGGTGGGCGGCTCAAAGGGGGGGGGCAGAGGTACTTTCTGCACATCGGCCAGGTGGCCCTGGCTTACATGTGAAAAGAAGGGAGAGGGCCGTACCGATCGCTTGATGCGTGCAAAGCAGCTCAGGTACAGCATATCCCGGGCGCGGGTCATGGCCACGTAAAACAGCCGGCGTTCATCCACGAGGTCTCCCTCGTAGCGCTGCCGTACCTGCGCAGGGAAGCAAGACTCAGGCAGATACCACGTCTGCGGCCGGCCGGTGAGGCAGGACGGAAAGCGGCGGTCCGTGAGTGACGGCACGAACACCACGGGCCACTCGAGCCCCTTGGCCTGGTGTACAGTCAGGATCTGGACCTCGTCCACCTCATGAGATTCTTCGCCGGCGAAGTCCTCATAAGCATCGAGCGCGTAAAACTGAAGGTAGTTGAACAGCCCGCGATAGTACCACGGACCACGATTCCGCCCCCCTCGATAGCTCTGATCCTCTGGCGTGTCGCCGCGCTGGCCGCGGCGCGCCACGTGTTCGTAGTCTGCCAGGATTTGCGAAAGACGTGCCAGCGTACCCAGGCGGCGGATCTGGGCGGGCTCCTCGGGGTTCCAGCGATGCACATCCAGCATGTGCAACAGCCGGTAATACTCCAGCAGCAGGTTGGCGGCGGCATCCTCGCTCTGCACCCGTTGACGCCATGCTTCGAGATAGCCTTTTAGCGCTGTCTCCGGCTGCGTGGGGGCAAAGGCCTCGCGTAGCGCCGTCAGCAGGGAAGCGTCATTGACGGGCTGTGCCTCCCCGTAGGGTTCCTGGCGCCATTCGCCTTGCACGAGCCACGCATAGAGCCTGCCCAGCGCAGCGGCCTCGGGCTGCTGGAACAGGCCTGTGCGCCCCACGCAGCGAAAAGGGATACCTGCTGCGGCAAGTGCCGGCACCAGCGGCGGAGACGACGTGCGCACCGAGCGGAATAACACCGCCATGTCGCGCCAGCGATAGCCGCGCTCGTGCAGCCGCTGCATGGTATGTGCCAGAGCGTCGGCCTCCTCGTCGGGCGTATCGGCGCAAAAGCAGCAGACCTCTGGCCCCCCGCCCGGCCGCTGCGGCTGCATCTGCTTGGCAAGCCGGGGGGAAATGCCCGACTGGGCAAATGCATTCGCCACGGCGATGATCCGTGGCCGCGAACGACGATTCTGGGACAGCGAAACCTGGGCGGCCTGGTAACGCTGGGCAAAGTGCAGGATGTTGTTGACGTCCGAACCGCGCCACTGATAGATGGCTTGATCGTCGTCGCCCACCACACAAAGCGTGACCGGGGGGCGTGCCAGCAACTCGATCAGCCGCTCTTGCGCTGGGTTGATGTCCTGATACTCGTCCACCAGCACGTGGCGCAAGCCGTCGTGGACGCTGCGGTACACGCCTTCGTCTGTCTCCAGCATCCGGACCGCCGTGGCGATGATCAGCCCGAAGCTCACATACCTGCGCCGGCGGAGCATGTCGTAGTAACGTGCCAGGCAGTCCCCAAACACGGTCCCCTTCAAGCGATCCGGGGCGATCAACTCGTTCTCCACAGCATCGACGTTGCGCAGGAAGTTTTGGATGGTCCGCCAGTGCCCGTCGCCGAGCCGATCCAGCTCCAGCTCACGAAAGCGGTGGCTCACCAGCGCGGCCAGGCGATGCTCGTCCAGCACCTCGTAGTTGCCATACTTAGCCACGTGGGTCTGCAACAGATGCCAGCAATAGGAGTGGATGGTGCCCACGTGCAGCGGTGTCAGGCGGTCAAGCCACGTCCTGCCAAGCGCTTCGGACACGCGCCGCTCGATCCTGGCCCGCAAGCTCTCCGCAGCCCGCTCCGTAAAGGTAAACGCCACGATCTGCTCCGGCTTCGTTCCTCGTTCCAGCAGCCGGCAGATCCGCCAGGCCATGGTCTCGGTCTTGCCGGAACCTGCGCACGCCAGAATCTGCAAGTGGCCGCTGACGTGCTCCACAGCCTGTTGCTGCTGGGAGGAGAGGACAAACACGTTCTGGTTGGGTTCGCCCGACATGATGGCTCCCCTGCTACGAACCTGCTTGTCCCTGGCCGCTCCACGACGCGGCAATGCTCCATGTTCCGCGCGGCCGTCGACAAGGCCGCGCTCGATGCCCCCAGCACCGGCCCGCCGCACGTGCAACGGCGTCGATCGCTTCCTCGCCACAAGGCATGGCACGCCACTGCAACTCCTGGGGCTGTGGCGCCAGGCGATCGCCATGATACAGGCAGGCCGCCTGCGGTGCAAAACAAGGGTATGCCTGCGGTCCCCCGCAGGACCAAGGTGGGACGGGCCAAAGCAACACGGGCGAACTCCTTGGGCGGCAAATGTGCTTCATATTATCTGGACGTTTGAGGAACTCGGATCTGACACGGCAGGGGCAAACGGCTGCTCTGGGCACCATCAAGCCACCTTGGCCAGAGTGCGAGACTCCCTTGCCAAAAAGGGGGCGTCGCAAGCCCCACTTCGAGCCCCCTGCGCCAGAGGCTGGTATCACTTCGAGTTCCCCTCGCCAGAGGGGGGTAGGACCTCGAAGCCCCCTGCGCCAGAGGCCGGCATCACGTCGAGGCCCCCTCGCCAGAGGGGGGTACCGCTGCCTGCTGTCGCCTCTTCCCACCGCCTGGGCATGTGCTAGAATCGCTGCCGGGCTGCATGGAGCAATGGTCGCAGCGTTGGCGAGGGAGGAGATGAGCGTCGAGGTGGGTGACCGCACGTACCTGGGCCCGCTGCCGGCGGTATGGGTTCGCAACCATCTGCTGGGGTTAGAGGAACTCTCGGCAGAGGAGCTGACGGCGGTGCTGGATGCGGCGGCGATGTTCAAGGAGGTGACGGAGGGCTGTCAGGAGAAGCTGAACGTTCTGCGCGGCAAGACGTGCGCCAACCTGTTTTTCGAGAACTCGACGCGGACGCGTACCAGCTTCTCATTGGCGGCGCGGCGGCTGGGGGCTGACACGCTGGACTTCTCTCCCAGCGGCTCCAGTCTTTCCAAGGGGGAGACGTTCATCGATACGGCCAAGAACATCGAGGCCATGGGGATCGATGTGGTGGTGGTACGGCACCGCACGCCGGGCACGCCGCACCTGCTGGCACAGAACCTGGCCTGTTCAGTGATCAATGCGGGAGATGGGGCGCACGAGCATCCCACCCAGGGCCTGCTAGACATCTTTACCATCCGGGAGCTGCGCGGGAGCATTGCCGGCCTGACGGTGGCCCTGGTGGGAGATATCAATCACAGCCGCACGGCCCGCTCGAACATTTGGGGGCTGAAGAAGCTTGGGGCACGGGTGATTCTTTGCGGGCCCTCGACCCTGGTTTCGCAGCGGTGGCGCGAGCTGGGAGTGGAAGTCTCTCACGACCTGGACGCCATCTTGCCGGAGTGCGACGTGTTGAACCTGCTGCGAATTCAATTCGAGCGGCAAACGATGCGTCCCTTTCCCAGCGTGCGGGAATACGCACACTTGTATGCCATGAATCGGGAGCGGCTGGCGCGGACCAGGGCGGACATCCTGATCCTTGCGCCGGGCCCGATCAACCGGGGCGTGGAGGTGACGCCGGATGTGGCAGATGGGCCCCACTCGGCCATCCTGCGGCAGGTCACCAACGGCCTGGCCGTGCGGATGGCCGTGCTGTGGCTGGTGTGCGGAGCGGCGGACCGCGATGGTAGCTGATCGGCTCGGCCCGCAGTTGGCTGCGCGGCATGCCGTGGGGGATCGTGTAACGCCTCCGGCGCGTTCCCACAGGGCGGAGAACCTCCCCCGTTGCGCTAAAATGCCGCTGCGGGCTTGCAGCTTGCTTTGCGCGAGGTTGCCATGACTCGGATCCTGATTGCGAACGGACGTGTGATCGACCCCAGTCAGGGGCTGGATCGCGTGATGAATCTGCTGCTGGCGGATGGGCGGATCCAGCCCTACGACCAGCCGCCCAGGGGAGACGAACAGGTGCTCGATGCCACGGGGCGGATCGTCGCTCCCGGCCTGATCGACATGCACGTGCATCTGCGCGAGCCGGGCCGCGAGGAGGACGAAACGATCGCCACGGGAACCGCGGCCGCGCTCGCCGGCGGGTTCACCAGCGTGGCCTGCATCCCCAATACGGAACCGCCCATCGACACGCAGGCCGCCGTGGAGTTCGTCCAGCACCAGGCAGCCCTGGCGGACAACTGCAACGTGTACGTGGTAGCCTGCGTGAGCAAGAACCGGGAGGGCCGGGAACTGGCCGAACTTGGCCTGCTGGTCCGCGCCGGCGCCGTGGCCTTCAGCGACGATGGCAGCCCCGTGTACGACGCTGAGCTGATGCGGCGCGCCTTCGAATACTGCCTGATGTTTGACAAGCCCATCCTCAACCATGCCGAAGTGCTGGAACTGACCCGCGGCGGTGTGATGCACGAAGGCCTGGTCTCCCTTGTGCTGGGCCTGCCGGGCATGCCCTCCGCTGCCGAAGACGTAATGACCAGCCGAGACATCGCGCTAGCAGAAGCCACCGGCGGCCGCATCCACATCATGCACGTCTCCTCGGCCGGCAGCGTCGAGATCATCCGCCGTGCCAAGCGGCGCGGCGTACGCGTCACCACCGAGGTCTGCCCCCATCATTTCACCCTCACCGACGAGTGCCTCCGCAGCTTCGATGCCAACTTCAAGATGAATCCTCCGCTGCGCTGCCGCAGCGATGTCGAAGCCTGCCTGGCGGGCCTGGCAGACGGCACCATCGACTGCATCGTCACCGACCATGCACCGCATGCCCGCGAAAAGAAGATGCAAGAACTCGATCAAGCCCCCTTCGGCATCGTGGGGCTGGAAACCGCGCTGGGACTGGTGATCACCCAGCTCATCGAGCCCGGCTGGCTGACCTGGAGCCAGGCGATCGAGAAAATGTCCACCAACCCGGCTCGGATACTGGGACTTCCCAAGGGTACGCTCGCCCCCGGGGCGGACGCCGATGTGACCATTATCGATCCCGGTTATGCCTGGACCGTGGATCCAATGCAATTTAGGTCCAAGAGCACCAACACGCCGTTTGTGGGGTGGCAGTTGCGGGGCCGAGCAGAGACGGTGATCGTGGGCGGCAAGATCAAGTATCAGGCCCTGCCTGCTGGTACGCGAAGGGATTTGTGACGTAGAATTGCCACAGACGACGGGGCTGTCGGTTACGGGATCTTCCGGTCGTGGCAGATTTTACGCATATTGCGATCTGGGTGCTGGCCAGTGTGCTGATCGGCATTGTGGCCGGCTTTTACGTGGGTCGGGCCGCCGTGCAGGGAGAGCAGCAGCGTGTGGCCGAGCGGGAGAAGCAGGCGGCCATCCAGGCGCTCACGGAGTTGCTGCGGTCGGTGCAATCTCTGGCCGTGGAGATGGGATTGCACAACACGGAAATGCAGGCCGTGCAGCGGCATGTGGTAGACCTCCGCGCCACCGGCGAGCTGGAAGGGGTGCGCCAGGCACTCCTGGAGCAGATCGCCACGGTGCTCAAGTCGAACCAACGGCTGGCGGACGACCTGGGCTACGCGCGCTGCCGCCTGGAAGAGCAGGCCGAGGAACTGGACCGTACCCGGCAGGCCGCACATACAGATGCCCTCACCGGCGTGGCCAACCGCAAGGCCTTTGACGATAAGCTCACCCTGCTTCTGGGGGATTTCCGCCGCGAGGGTGTGCCGTTCGCGTTCATCCTGGCCGACCTGGACCACTTCAAATGGGTCAACGACACGCACGGCCACACCGCCGGCGACCGCGTGCTGAAGCAGTTGGGAGAGTTCCTGCGGCGCAAGGTACGCGAAGGAGACTTCGTGGCCCGCTACGGCGGCGACGAGTTCGCCATCCTCATGCCGCGCACCAGCCTGGATACGGCCGCGCAGGTGGCAGAACGCTTGCTGGGCGATGCCGCACGTATGAATTTCGGCGTGACCAGCGAGACCGAACAAACGGCCGTCACCCTGAGCATGGGCGTGGCCGCCGTCCGCCGCGGCGACACGGAAGAAACCCTGATCGCACGCGCCGACGAGCAGCTCTATCAGTCCAAGCGGCGAGGCCGCAATCAAGTGCATGTCGAAACGGCGGCAGCCGCCGCCGAACTTGCCGCCACGCCGCCCTGACCGCATCCTGGCGGATGCCCGCCCAGCTCTCCTCATGCCGCCCGATACCCGCATCGCGTGGCTCTTGATCCTACTTGGCCTGCTGCTCGTGCTGGCTGGACTGGTCTGGCTGGCAGGTGCCTGGCCCTCCTGGCTGGGCAGGCTGCCGGGAGACATCCGTATCGAACGGCCTGGCTTCAAGCTGTATGTGCCGCTGACGAGCTGCCTGTTGATCAGTCTGCTGCTGACAGCGCTCGCCTGGCTGGCACGCCGCTGGCTGCCATGACGCCGCCTGGAAACCGCACCGGCCCGTCTGTGCACAGCGCGGTTGGCCATGCGGCACGCCTTCGTGGACCTTCCTCAAGCGGCCGGCCCGCTGTGCCGTAGGCCCGGCAGCGATCCTCCGACCCAAACCCACGCAGCCTGCACACCTTGCGCAGTCCGCTTGCGCCACCGGCGCGGGCAGATAGGGCAATGGCCCTGGCCTGAACCCCGTGCGCAGTCCGGCTGCATCCACAGCCTTGCAGCCTTCGGGCTGCGGCTCTCTGATCCGCGGCCCCGCCCCGCACATGCGTCGCTAGCGCTGTGGCGCTGCTGCTCACCCTGGCTACTTGCCATTGGCCATGCACCAGCCGCAAAGGCGCCCCACGTACTGTTGAGCTGCTGCGGCAGACCGACGCACACGGCCCAATGGCCACGCCGCTGATCGCAGCCGTATGTATGCCAAGCAGTCTGCGCGCCGCCCGCCGCTGCGCGCGGCGCCGGCGAATCCTTGAAATGAGGCGGGCCAGGGCGCTATGCTCAGGCAGCTTCCAAGGTCCCACTCCCACACGCGGCTCATGAACTCCCCATACCTGATCACGGGCGGCGCCGGCAACCTGGCATGGTACACCGCGCACACCCTGCTCGAGCTGGGCAAACAGGTGGTGCTGGCGGATCTGCCGCCTCAGCCGCCCGCCGGAATGCCCGAGGGCTGTCGGTATCGCTCCTGCGACCTCACCAGGCCCGATCTGCTACGCGCCCTGCTCGAGCAGCTCCGGCCCCAGGCTGTGCTGCACTTTGCCTCGCTGCTGTCTGCCCGCAGCGAGGAGCTGCGTTCCGCCGCCTGGCGGCTGAACGTGGACGCGGCATTCGACCTGCTGGAGTTATGCCTGGAACGGGGCATATCGCGGGTGCTGTTCCCCAGCTCGGTGGCCTCCTATGGCGGGACGCTGCCGCGGCCGCTGCCGGAGGACTTCTCGCAGTGGCCCGAGTCGTTGTATGGCGTCACCAAGGTCGCAGTGGAGCGGCTGGGAGCTTACTACCACGCGCGATACGGGCTGGACTTCCGCTGCCTGCGCGTTCCGATTGTGGTTTCGCCGCGCGCGAACATCGGGGCGGCCAGCGCCTATGTCTCGCGTGCATTCATCGAAGCTGCCCGCACCGGAAGGTATACCTTTCGCGTGCGGCCCGAGACGGCGCCGGCCCTGATCTATGTTTACGACGTAGCGGCCGCATTCGTCTCGCTGCTGGAGGCGCCTGCGGGGCAGCTCAGCCGCCGCGTGTACAACATCCATGCCCTGTCGCCGACAGCGGCCGACGTGGCCGCGTGCATCCGCCAGCGGCTGCCGCACGCGCGGTTGGAGTTCGCTCCCCAGCCCGATGTGGTTCGGCTGCTGGAAGGCTGGCCCAGCCGGGTGGTGGATGCCTCGGCCCGCCGCGACTGGGGCTGGCAACCTCAATTCGATCTGGACCGGCTGGCGGACCACATGCTGGAGGAGCTTGCCCGTGGAACTGGCCCTGCACCCAGCCTATGAGCACCTGCTCGATCGGGCCCGCCACAGCCATGCCCGCCATCGCAGCCCTGCAGACATCTCTGTCGACGATATCACGCGCGCCCGCCTCTACTGCTACGCCTTTCGCAAGCACACCATCGGGGCCTTCGACGCCACGCGCAGGGCGCTGGAGCCCCTGCCGCCCGCCACGGCCGCGGCCGAGTCGTGGCGGCTGCGTGCCTGCGAGGCCCTGGCAGACGCGGCAAATCTGGCCATGGAAGCTGTTCCCAGCGACTTTCGCGTGGTGGTGGCCACGTTGCATCGCTACCACCAGTACATTGCGCGGGCACTGGACAGCCTGAGCCGTGAGGCGGCGCAAGACCGGCGCGTCGAGTCGGTCGGCCTGCGGTTTGCCGAGATCATGTCCAGCATCACCGGCTCGCCAGGCTTCGACCTCACACAAGATACGCTTGCCCCGCCGCAGGCCAGCTTTGTGGTGCCGGGGCTGGGGATTGTGATCGTGCCACTGGTGTACGGAGACCATCACTCCTGGAATCTGGCCTGGCTGGGCGAGGAACATCGGCATGTACCCATCCATCGCCACCATCACGGAGTGGAGATCCATCTGGGATTTCACCCCACGCATGGCCTGACGGTGCTGGGCAAGCATCGCGCAGCGGTGGACGAGGGCTATGCCATGCCCATCCCGCCGCAGACCGATCATGGCTGGGTGAACACCGCAGATGAAGTCCACCACGTCCCGTTCGTCTTCGGATCGCTGCGTCACGGCGGCTGGGGCGTGTTTCTGGATGTCGAGCCGCAGCCGAGGCCCTGGGAAGAGCTGACCACGCTGGTCGACCGAGACAGCCCTCCCTTCAAGCAGATGATCTATCTCGAACGGCACATCCGCCACGCCGAGATGGCATCTGCTACCCGCCGGCAGATACTGATCCCCCATGCAGTCACCAACCGCCAGGGCAGCGGCGGGCTGGAGCTGGCCATCAGCCGCGTGGCTCAGGGCAGCTTTGCCTATCCGCTGGACAGTTTTCGGATTGTGTCGATTGTGCGGGGGCGCGGCAGCGTGGAGATCGAGGGAATTCGCAGGGGCGTGCAGGCCCATGACCATTTCGGCGTGCCCGAGGGGATGCGAGCCACGTTGCAGGCCGATGCGGGAGGGCTGGTGGCGCTGGACGCGCTGATCAGGCCGCCGGCGTACACAGGGCCATAGGGCGGCCGTCCGTCAGGTGGCTGGCAGGCACTCCCCGCGTGCAGCCGCTGGGCCGGGCACGCCGCCCGCATGTGGCGGGGCCGCTACGGCTCCTGCACTCGGCAGAACCTGCCCGGGGGGCCGGGCCGTACACATATTGAAGTTCGCCTGACCCGCGCTGGACGGCAGGGCCTGCCCGCTGGGACAGGCCAGGGGTGTGTGAGTGCCTGGGGGACGTTCAGGCCGCAGGCGGGCGAATTCGGGCGCAAGGCGCAAACTGTAAGCGAGATTTGTACGTGTCGCCCGCCGCAGGCAAGGTGCCGCCTCGGCGCCGCGGTCAGGGCCGGGCCGTGGGGCCATGCACCGCCAGACTTGTGCCACTGGCTGTACATGGGCGCTCATGGCCGCGAGCAAATCGGTTATAAACGCAGTGCCCCGGCTGGTCGGCCGGGGCTGCACATGTGGAGATACGACATGTCGCAACTGGTCACCATGCTGGAAGGGAGGGAGATGCGCGCCGGGAGGGTGAGTCGTTTGTGGCAGCGTACGGCGGTGTCGCCGTTGGTGCTGGCCGTTGCCGCGGTGGTGGCGGCCTATGTGGCAGCGCTGGCGATGAACTGGCCCCAGACGGCCACTCGGCTGATCGTGGCCTCGGAGCACGCGGCGGCCGCACACGTCTACGAGCCGCCGCCGTTGGCCATGGTGCTGCCCTTCGCCCTGCTGCTGGGGGCGATTGCCGTGCTGCCCCTGATCCACCGCACAGAACATTGGTGGGAGAGCAACCTGCACAAGTTCTACGTGGCGGCAGGCTTGGGGCTGATCACCCTGGCGTATTACGCGTTCTGGCACAGCCATCCCATCGAGCGGCACTTCCTGGGGCACGCCGAGGTGGAGCCGGCAGCCACGGGCATCTCCTGGCAGCTCGCCTGGACCGTGTTGCAAAACGCCATTCTGGCTGACTTCGTTCCGTTCATCACGCTGCTGTTCGCGCTGTACACCATTACCGGCGGCATTCGCGTGGAGGGCGACCTGCGCGCCCATCCCGCCGTGAACACGGCCTTTCTGACCATTGGCGGTCTGCTGGCGAGTTTTGTGGGCACCACCGGTGCGGCGATGCTGCTGATCCGGCCACTGCTGGAAACCAACAGCGAACGCAAGCACGTGCAGCACACGGTGATCTTCTTCATCTTCATCGTGTGCAACTGCGGCGGCTGCCTGCTGCCCATCGGCGATCCGCCCCTGTTCCTCGGCTACTTGCAGGGGGTCGATTTCCTCTGGACCATGTCCCTGTGGCAGGAGTGGCTCGTGGTGAATGCCTGCCTGCTGGCGATCTATTATGTTTGGGATCGCTGGATTGCCTATCCGCGGGAGACAGCGCGCGACATCACGCGGGATGAGCGGTTGACCCGGCGATTGCAGTTCTCCGGGCTGCTGCCGAATGTGCCGCTGTTGGCCGGCGTGATCCTGGCTGTGGCCCTGCTGGATCCGAGCAAGGCATTTCCGGGGACGCACTGGCATCCCTGGCTGTATCTGCGTGAGGTGGTGCTGCTGGGGCTGGTAGGACTTTCGCTGTGGCTAGGCAATCCCGCCGTGCGCGCCGCCAACAAGTTCAGCTACGGCGCCATTCTCGAGGTGGCGGCCCTGTTTGCAGGGATCTTCATCTGCATGCAGCCGGCCTTGCAGATGCTCAATGCCTACGGAGACCGCTTGCCCCTGGCCACAGCTTGGCATTTCTTCTGGGCAACCGGTACGCTCTCAAGCGTGCTGGACAATGCCCCCACCTACCTCGTGTTCCTGGAGACGGCCCGCGCCCTCGATGTGCAGGGTGCCGCCACGGTGGCCGGTGTGGCCGTCGAGGGCGCCCGCGGTAATCTGCTCGCAGCGGTCAGCCTGGGAGCCGTGTTCATGGGTGCCAACACCTACATCGGCAACGGTCCGAACTTCATGGTCAAGACCATTGCCGAGAAGGCGGGCGTGCGCATGCCCAGCTTCTTCGGCTATTTGCTCTACAGTGGCGGCGTGCTGCTGCCGTTGTTCATCCTGGTAACGCTGATCTTTTTCTAACGCCGTGCGCCCGGAGCTTGTGCAGACCCGCCCGCAGCTTGAACGCTGGTGCGGCAAACTGGCTGCCAGCACCCAGATTGCGCTGGATACGGAGTTCATCTCCGAGCGGACGTACCGCACGCAGTTGTGCCTCGTGCAGTTGGCCCTGCCTGATGGCACGGCGGTGCTGGTCGATCCGCTGGCGATCGGCGATCTGCGGCCATTATGGGAGCTGCTGGCCGACGGGGGGCACGAGACGGTGGTCCACGCCGGCCGCGAGGAGGTGATGTTCTCACTGGAGGCGGTGGGCCGGCCGCCGGCGCGGCTGTTCGATGTCCAGCTTGCCGCGGGCATGATCGGCATGCAGTATCCGGCGGGCTATCGCAATCTGGTAACGCAGTTGCTGGAAGTTTCACCGCGCAAGGGCGAAACACGCAGCGACTGGTCCCAGCGGCCGCTCACCAGCCACCAACTCGCCTACGCGGCGGAGGATGTACGCTACCTGATCCCGCTACGCAATTTGTTGCACGAGCGGCTGGTGCGTTTGGAGAGAGTAGCCTGGTTGGAGGAAGAGACTACTGCCTGGCTGGCCGAGCTGGCCGAGGCTCGCGGCCGAGAACGCTGGCGGCGCCTGACCGGCGGTGCGGGGCTTTCTCCCCGTGCCCAGGCTATTGTCCGCGAGCTGTGGCGCTGGCGAGAAGCGGAGGCCGCCGCTCGCAACCGGCCCGCAAAAACAGTCCTCCGCGACGACCTGATTGTGGAGTTGGCCCGCCGCGGCACCGCAGACCCACGCCAGATCCAGACCCTGCGGGGCATGGAACGCAGGGACCTGCGGCCGCTGATCCCGGATCTGGCCGCCGCCATCGAACGGGCCCTGCTGCTGCCCCAAACCGACTTGCCCCACCCCCCCCCACGCTTCGACAACAGCCAGTTCACCTTGCTCAGCCAGTTGCTCTCGTCTGCTCTGGGAAGCGTCTGCCGCAATGCGCAGATCGCTCCCTCCCTGGTCGGTACGGCCAACGACGTGCGTGCCTTCATCGCCTGGCGGCTTGGTGAAAGTGATCCTCAATACCCCCCTCCCCTGCTCACCCAGGGCTGGCGCGCTCAGGTCGTCGGGCGCGTTCTCGACGACCTGCTGGCCGGCAAGCTCGCCATCCGCGTCCGCGACCCACGCTCGGACACACCGCTGGAAATCCAGCCGCTTCCCGAGGCGTGACCGCCGCCCCTGCCGGCCGAGGCGTGCGCCCTGCCGCCCCGAGGTTCCAGTCCGCGCTCCTGTCCCCCTCGGCCCCATGACGGCCCTGGCCCACTGGCACCCCTGCCCGCTGCGCCGACCTGGCGATGATCGACCCGCCATATGGCCTGGCCCCTTCCGGCCCCGGCCGCTTTTGCGCAGGTTGGCCTTGACCTGCTGAATGGGCCGGACCCAGAATCGCAGGCATGGAACACGCCCTGCCCGTACTGCGCATCGGCACGCTGCACGTGGGATTCCCCGTGGTGCAGGCGGCGCTCTCGGGCTACAGCGACCTGGCCATGCGGTTGGTGTCGCGGCGGATGGGCGCCTCGTACGCGCTGTGCGAGGTGGTGCTGGATCGCATGGTCTTGCAAGCCGGCAAGCGGCTGCGCCGGCACGTGCGTGTGGACGACGCAGACCATCCCGTGGCGGCGCAGCTCATGGGGAGCGAGCCCGCCGAGTTTGCCGCGGCGGCCGCCGAGCTGGCCGGCCTGGGATTTGATGTCATCGACATCAACTTCGGCTGTCCGGTGAAGAAGGTGCTGGGCCGCTGCCGCGGCGGCTGGTATTTGAGCCAGCCGCAGGCGGCGCTGGAGGTGGTGTCGCGCGTGCGGGATGCCGTGCCGCCGCACGTGCCGGTGACGTTGAAGATGCGCCGCGGGCTGGACGATTCGGCCGCCAGCCGCGACCGCTTCTTTCAGATCTTCGAGGGCGCATGGCAGCGCGGCGTCTCGGCGATCACGGTGCATGGCCGTACGGTTGTGCAGCGCTACCTGGGGCCCAGCGACTGGACGTTTCTGGCAGAGGTAAAGCGTGCCGCGGGCAGGCGCACCGTGCTGGGCAGCGGAGACCTGTTCACTGCCCAGGCCTGCCTGGACATGTTGCGCGGAACGGGCGTGGACGGCGTCACCGTGGCCCGCGGCGCCATCGGCAATCCCTGGATCTTCGCCCAGGCGCGCGCCCTGGCGGCCGGCCTTCCGCTGCCGCCGCCGCCAAGCGTGTTCGAGCAACGGGAGGTGCTGCGCGAACATTTTCGCCTGGCCGAAGAGCTGTATGGGCCCGAACGATGCGGCAGACAGATGCGCAAGTTCGGCATCAAGTACGCACGCCTGCACCCGCACTACCACGAGGTGCGAGAAGCCTTTGTCTCGGTTTCCCGGCCGGCCGACTGGCACGCCGTGCTCGAAAGGTTTTATGCGGAGGATCTTCCCGGCTGCTACGCCCCGGCCCTGCCCGAGGGGCAGGAGTACGAGACGTGCCAGGCCGTGTGACATACCTGCCTTGCCGCGCAAGCAGAGGGCGGCCCGGCCGCGCCGGTGGCGCGGCCGGCCAGGCGGCCGGGCCAAATGCTTGCCCAGACGAACGGTCCAGCGTGGCGGCGATGCAGACCACCAGACCATCGCAGCAGCGCCTACCAAGGAGGCAAGCGGCCCCGCCCACCGCGTGATCTCAGGATAGCCACCATCGCCGCAGGCAAGGAGGGAGCCATGTTACGAGCGCTGCTAGTGGTCGGTACGCGGCCGGAGGCGGTCAAGATGGCGCCCATCGTGCATGAATGCATGCGGCGGCCCGCTGAGATCGAGCCGGTGGTTTGCTGCACCGGCCAGCACCGCGAGTTGCTGTTTCAAGCAACCCAGTATTTTGAGCTGCGCTGCGAGGTGGAGCTGCACGTGATGCGCCCCGATCAGTCGCCCGCGGAGGTGGCGGCACGCGCGCTGGCAGCCCTGGACGACGTGTTGCACCACTATCAACCGCACTGTGTGGCGGCGCAGGGCGATACGACCACGGTACTGGCCGCCAGCCTGGCGGCCTTTTACCGGCGCGTGCCGTTCGTGCACGTCGAGGCGGGGTTGAGAACGGGCAATCTCGCCGCGCCATTTCCCGAAGAATTCAACCGCCGCGTGGCCTCCCTGGCTGCTGCCCTGCACTGCGCCCCCACGGCCTGGGCCGCCCAGAACCTCATCCGCGAGGGAGCCGTGCCCGCTCGCGTGCACGTGACAGGCAACACCGTGGTCGATGCCCTGCTGTGGACCCTTCAGCGCGAACGCTGCCGCCAGGCCTACTGGAGAGACAAGTATGCCTTCCTCGGCGAACGGCCGCTGGTGCTGATTACCGGCCACCGCCGCGAAAGCTTCGGCCCCGGCATGGAGCGGATCTGCACTGCCATCTCCCGCCTGGCCGCCGCCCACCCCGAGGTCGAGTACGTCTATCCCGTGCATCTCAATCCACGCGTCTGCCACACCGTGCAGGCCCTGCTGCGCGGCCGTGCCAACATCCACCTGCTGCCACCGCTCCCCTATCCGGAGTTTGTCTGGCTGATGGATCGCGCCACGGTGGTCCTCACCGACTCCGGCGGCGTGCAGGAGGAAGCCCCTTCTCTGGGCAAGCCGGTGGTCGTGATGCGCGAGACCACGGAACGTCCCGAGGCCGTTCACGCCGGCCTCGCCACGCTGGTCGGCACCAATGTCGAGCGCATCGTTGCTGCCGTTTCCAAACATTTACAGATGCCGCGAGGCGAATCGAACAGCGCCCGCCCCAATCCCTTTGGCGACGGCCGCGCCGCGCGACGCATTGTAGACCTCATGGTGGGGCGGGCGTGGGAGTTCGACCCCAGCGAAAACGGCCGAGCTGCCGCGCGCTGCGAGGACCATGCCCCCTTATGCCCCGCCCACGGCGCCTCTGGCAACGCCGGCGGCTGACGTCAACGCCGGCGGCTGATCCTGGCGTGGGCTATTGACCGCAGAGGCAGCCCCCCCCTCCTTGCCGGCCTGGCCAGGTCCTTGCCGGCCTGGCCAGGCGGGCCGGCGCTGCTTGAATCACAACCCGGCCGGAGGCTGAGTGTGGCCGACAGTGCGGTGCGGAGAACGCCGCCGGCAGGTCGCGCCGAAGCTCGATGACGCTACCTGAAGGCGATATACAGGCAGCAAGCACCAAAGAGAGGAGGGCATTCGGAACCAACGCTCCCTGGAGATCGAGAACTGGCTCGAGCAGGTGCGGCGACGGAGACGCACTGGCAGGTACTCCACGGCGAAGCTGGCTGAGGAAGTGGGCATGTTCATTCCGATCAGCTCTCCGTGTGTGCTGGGCCCGCGGCGACGCGGGCAAGAGATTTGGGCCAACGGGCACGTCGGCGGATGGCGTCTGGCCCATGGCGGGGTACAGATATGAGTCACGGGAAGGCTATGAGGCACGCAGGAAAAGCCTGCCCTGGCACAAAACGCTGCAGCACAACAATCCAAAATCGAAAATCCAAAATGGCCCGATTTTGGATTGCGCGAAGCGGATGGCGGCTGGCCGATCGCGGGGGTACAGGAGTAATCCGAACTTCTCGGAGCGGCTCCCTTGGCACACCGGAAAACTCTGCTCTCGCGCAACATGCGGCGGCGGAACAATCCAAAATCGCTTAAGCAGCGTCGCCTGGGCCACTAGTGGGCACGAGCAAGGCCACGGGACAGGTGGCAAAAAGATCGGCCAGAGGGAGGGTCAAGGCATCAGTGCCCGCGGCGGCATGAATGGTCTCTCCGGTAAGCAGGTTCTGGTAACAGCGGGCGGGCAGGTCCGGGGGCAGGCGAAGCGTGGTGTCTGCCCAGACAGCGCCCAGGGGGAGCGGGTGGTCGGGCGAGGTGAGGCCAGCCACGAGGCGCGGCACGGCGGCCACGACCAGTTGGTCCTGGAGGCGGCGCGCCAGGGCCAGTACGTGCGCGGCGCGGCTGCCGTCTGCCTCGAGCGGCAGGTAGTCGCCGTTCTGGAACAGCTTGGGCGCACGTTTGCGCAGATGCAGGCCGAGCATGGTGATGTACATTTTGATTCGTCCATCGTGCCACTGGGCCAGCATGTGGGAGACGGGCTGGTGGCGTGGTACGGGGGGGTATTCCCAGGCAGCTTTCACCAGGGGCTCAAGCTCGCGGAGCATCTGGCGGCGGAGGGCATAGTCGACCGGCCGGCGATTGTCTGGATCGACCAGGCTCAGGTCCCACAGCTCGCAGCCCTGGTAGAAGTCGGGCACGCCCGGCGAGGCGATCTTCAGCACCACCTGGGACAGGCTGTTGAGCATGCCCAGCCGGGCGACCTGGCGGGCGAAGGGGACAAAATCGGCCAGAAAGGCGGCGGAGGCGGGGCCGGTCAGCACCTGTTGTACGTACTGGGCGACGGCCTGGTCGTAGCCCTCGTTGGGATGGATCCAACTGGTATGAACCTTGGCCTCCTTGATGGCCTTGGTCATGTAGCGGCGCAGCCGGTCGACCAGTTCGGGCGGTGCGCAAGGGGGCAAGGCATCCGCTGCCTGGGGCGGCCAGACGGCCAGCAGGGTCTGGTAGAAGAAGTACTCGTCATTGGGGTCGGGGGCGGGTTCATCTTCCAGCGTGGTGCGGTGGGACGCGTTGGCGGCCAGCCAGCGTTGCACGTGTTCGCCCCACTGCTGCGGCATCTCGGAGAGCACATTCAGCCTTGCCCGCGCGTCCTCGCCCCGCTTGTGGTCGTGCGTGGCCGTGGCAAGCATGGCGTGGGGCCAGCGGTGGAGGCGGCGGCGGTTGGCGTCGTGGAACTGGACGGGCGGGCCGCCAAAATGCTGGGGATCGCTGCCCACTTCGTTGAGGGAGAGCAGCACGTTGTAGCGGTAGAAGACGGTGTCTTCGACGCCCTTGGCATGCACGGGGCCGGTGTACTGCTGGACCTTCATGGCGCAGGCCCGCAGGGCGGGATCGGCATCCGGTCCGGCGAGCAGGACGGATTCGACGAAGTCGAAGATGGAGGGTTCCATGGCGGGATTGCGGCGTTTGGCGCGGGCCACGGCGAGTTCGATGTTGCGGCGGTCCTCGTCGCTGACGCCGCGGGGGCTGACATAGGTGCGGTAGACGGGGAAGCAGGCGACCACTTCGCTGAGGGCTTCGCGGAGGCTCTCGAGGGTGAAGTCACGGGTATGGCGGTCGGCTTCCGAGATGCGGTTGAGCGTGTGAGCCAGCACGTTGAGTTCGCTGGAGAGGGCGGTGGCGGTGATCAGTTTCTTGCCTTCGTAGACCAGATCGGCATAGCGTACCTGGCGGCCGGAGATCTGCTCGTAGAGCAGCCGGAGGGGCTTCCAGCCGGCGGGGTCGACGAACAGGCGGTTGAGGCTATTGAGGAAGTCGTAGCCGCTGGTGCCGTGGAGGGGCCAGTCATCGGGGAGGGGTTCGCGGCCTTCGAGGATTTTTTCCGCCACCACGTAGAGCGGGCGGCGGATGCCCGGTTCGTTTCGCGTGCGGCGCCAGGCGAGCAGGGCAGGCTCCGCTTCCTCACCGCAGATCTCTGCGGCCCAGCCGAGGAACACGGCTTCCTGAAGCATCTCGGCATAGGCGCCCGGGTCGAAGAGGCCGTCCGGATGGTCCAGCCGCAGGCCGGAGACTTTCCCCTCGCTGACCAGCCGCAGCACCAGGGCGTGGGAGGCGGCGAAGACCTCGGGCTCTTCCATCCGCAGGCCGGCCAGTTCGTTGATGTCGAAGAAGCGGCGGTAGTTGATCTCGTGGGAGGCGGTTTTCCAGTAGGAGAGGCGGTAGGGGAGGCGTTCGAGCAGGTCGTGCAGGCGATCGAACGATTCGGGATGGCCCACTTGGCCGTTGAAGTCGGCCACGCAGGTTTCGATGTAGGTGTGGAAGAGGGGGGCGGACTCAAGCAGCTTGCGGAGGCGATTGCGGGCCACCTCCTTCTCGCGCTTCCGCTCGGCGACGCATTGGGGATCGGCCGCGGTGGCGGGCGGCAGGTGGTCCAGTGCGGAGAGGATGCTGAGGAACTCTTGCAGGTGGGGGTCGTTTTCCTCGCACTGGGCTTGCAGCAGGTCCAGCCGGGCGCGGAGGACGAAGGGCCATTGCCGGGGGTCCACGGGCAAGGATTGGTTGGCGTAGCGGATTACCAGGGCGGCGTCCTGGAAGGCGAGCTGCAGCTCGCCGCGGTCGAGCACGTGGCCGTAGTGGTCGCCCAGGATGGGCAGCAGCACCTGGCCGTGCAGTTCGGCCTTGACGGGGGTCCAGTCGATATCGAAGTAGCGGGCGTAGGCGGAGGCCTGTCCGTTTTCCAGCACGTCGCGCCACCAGGGGTTGGCCACGGGGTCGGCTGCCATGTGGTTGGGCACAATGTCCAGGACCTGGCCGAGGCCGTGAGCCGCCAGGGCGTCGGTGAAGGCCTGGTAGTCCTCAGGAGTGCCCAGTTCTTCGTTGAGCCGTTGGTGATCGCAGATGTCGTAGCCGTGGGGGCTGCCGGGCCGTGCCTGCAAATAGGGCGAGCAATAGGCCGCGCCGATGCCCAGCCGCGCGAGATAGGGGACGAGATCCGCCGCCTGACGAAAGCCGAAGGCCGGCCCCAGTTGCAGGCGGTAGGTGCTGGTGGGCACGCGGGGCAGCCCTGCGAAGCGGTCGAGCAGGGCCTGGCAGTCCAGCACGGCCTGGCCGGGATCGTCGCTCGGCGTTGGTGGGGCTGGCTGCTTGCGGTTCATGCGTGGCGTTCCCGCAAGAGGACCGCGGCCGGGACGGCAAAGTGCAGCAGGGGTCCGCCCGTGGTCAGATCGACTTGCGGGGGATTCGGCTGAGGGCTGAATGCGGCATCCTCTGTGGTCAAACATATCGCCCAGCGGCGGCCGGTTCCAGGCTCTGCCACGGCGTGGCCGCGGAGGTCGACCGCACCCCTGCCGCGCAGGCGGACGACGATCAGCCAATCTCCCTCGCCATCGCCAGGCCTGCGTAGCACGAGCGAGTCTGCTCCCGCGGCCTCGACCTGATGCACGGCAAGCTGGGCCGAACGCAGGGCCGGCTCGCGGCGCCGCAGGGAGAGCAGCGTCTGGTACAGCCGGCGGATCGAGGCGTGAGGCTCGCGGCGGATTTCATCCCAGTCGAGCTGGCTGGCGCGGAAGGTGGCTTCGGCCTGCGGATCGGGAATCCGCCGCTGGGCCTCGGGATCGGCAAAGGCCGAGAAATGCCGGAACTCCCGCCGGCGGCCGGCGGTAACCTGGCGTCCCAGTTCCTCGTCGTGGTCGGTGAAAAACAGGAAGGGAGACGTGGCTGCCCACTCCTGGCCCATGAACAGCAGCGGCGTCTGCGGCAGGCACATCAGGAGCGCCGAGGCGGCACGCCACGCCGCCAGATCGATCTGGTGATGCAACCGCTCGCCCAGGGCCCGGTTGCCCACCTGGTCGTGATTCTGCAAGCACACCACGAACTGCCTCGGTGCCAGACCGGCCGGGTCCGTCCCTCGCGGCGCGCCCCAATGCCGCGAATGCTGGCCCGTGTAGAGCCAGCCCTGGCGAATGGTGGCGGCCAGGTCCTCCACCGTGCCGCGGTAGTCTCGGTAGTAGCCCTCGTGGTCTTGCGCCAGCAGGCGCCGCATCTGATGGTGCCAGTCGTCGGCCCAGACGGCATCCAGTCCCCAACCGCCGGCACTGCGCGGCCGCACCAGTTGTGCCAGGTTGCGATTGTCCTCGGCGATCAGCAACACGCGGCGCGGCGCGCAGGCCGCGTGCACACGCTCAGCCAGTTCTGCCAGAATGTGCAGGCGGCTGGTGTCCACGATCGTGTGCGTGGCGTCCAGCCGCAGTCCGTCCAGATGGAATTCGTGCAGCCAGTACAGGGCGTTCTCGATGAAGAACTCCCGCACCGCGCTGCTGTGTGGACCATCGAAATCCGGTCCGGCGCCCCAGGCCGTGTGCCGCTCTCGCGAGAAGTAGTAGGGGCTGTAGGCGGCCAGGTAGTTCCCATCCGGGCCCAGGTGGTTGTAGACCACGTCCAGGATCACCCCCAGGCCAAGCCGGTGCGCCTCGTTCACCAGCCGCCGCAGATCGTCGGGGCGGCCATAGCAGCGCGCGGGCGCAAACAGGCTCACGCCGTCGTAACCCCAGTTCCGCTGCCCGGCAAAATCGGCCAACGGCATCAGCTCCAACACCGTGACCCCCAACTCCACTAACTTGGGCAATCGCTCGACCACGCCGGCAAATGTGCCTTCCGCCGAAAAAGTGCCCACGTGCAGCTCGTAGAAGATGGCATCAGACAGCGCCACGCCGCCCCACCCGGCATCCGTCCAGCAAAAAAGGCTGGGATCTACCAGTTCCGACGGCCCGTGTACCCCCTCCGGCTGAAATCGCGAAGCAGGATCGGGAAACGGCCCCGCACCGTCGACGCGGTAGCGGTAGCGGTCTGCCGCGCGGAGGGCAGTGGAAAAGGCCGTGAAGTAGCCTCCTTCGACCCGCTCCATGGGCAGCACCAACTCGTCGCCCCCTTCCTGCGCGCCGTGTGCCTGCTCGACTCGCGCGTGCGCCCCGTGTGGGCACTCAGCCTGTGCGGGGGTACCAGACGTTTGCCCCCGCGCGGCGTCATCGGCTGTCCGCTGGATCACCACCTCGACGGTGCGTGCCTGCGGTGCCCAGACGCGAAAGCAATAGCCTCCATCGAGGGGAAACGCCCCCAGCCGCGGTTTCCACGTCATCTCTGCAACTCCTTGCCGCGTGATCGTAACCGTACAGCAACTCGATGAGGCCTGACCAGCGGCATCAGCAGGCCTCCTCTTGTGTGAAACGCTGGCCCAATGTCCGCGGACGGGCCCCGCAGAAAACATTGCTCAGCCCGCACGCTGATGCGGCAATCGCTAGGTGGCCATCGCGCGAAGACGCAAGGAGTTGGATCGTTTCCATGGCGCCTTTGCGTCTTTGCGTCCTGGCGTTGCATGATGATCGCGGAACCATTCCTCCTCGCTGACCGCCACGGTAAACGATCAGGTCGGAGGGCCGTTGGCCGCCGCGCCGGCCGCCTCAGGGGGGGGACAAGAAGGGAAGGCAGGCGAGCGAAGCAACGGCATTCAGTCAGCCGTGGTGCGGACGGCAGGCAGTTCCACGCCGCGCCACTCCTGGCGGTTGGAGGTGATATCCACCACGTTGTCGTCCGGGTCGAGCACCTTGTACGAGGCGGGGGGGCGGTCGCCCGGCTGGATCGGCAGCCGCTGCTTGACGTCTTCACGTACAAAGGTTGCCCCCCAGGCGCGCAACCGCTGCCAGACCTGGTCGGGATCATCCACCACCAGGCCGAAGTGAATGAACTCCTCGCCCTCGGGCAATGGTTGTCGGCGGCACGTCTCGGGCTGCTGGATGAGCGTGATGTTGTTGACGCCATCGCTCAGGTCCAGGCCCCGGCCATGGGGCCGGTAGCCCACAAAGCGCAGGCCGATCACCTGCTCGTAGAACGCGCGCGAGCGTTCCATGTCGCGGCACCGCAATGCCAAGTGTCTCAGCCAAGCCATGTGCGCTTCCCTGAAAAACAGAGGATTGCCTTGCGGTATTGTAGCGGGGCCGCAGCAGCAGGGGGGAGCCAGGCGCCCGCAATGCGGCCAGGGCGAGCCAGAGCAGCAGCAGGCGGGGCAGCAGCAACAGCGGCCGCGGGCGCAGCAGGCCGGGCAGCGGCGGCAACAGTGGGGGCCCACGCGAGCCAGCGGCAGCGAGTCCCGGCCGGCCCGCGGCTAGTGCCGCTGGCGCAGGCCAAGGTCGTTGACGTCGAAGCCGCGGATATCCTCTACCCGCACCCGGTTGCGCGAGCGCCAGTAGTAGATTCTGCGTGCCTGTGTTTCGCCCAGGCGAGAGCCGTCTGCCGCGCGGCGCAGCAACCTGGCATCGTCGCGGCCGCCTCCTTCTAATAGCAGCAGGTCCTTGCTCTGGGAGTAGCTCATGCGATGCGCCTGCGCGGTGAAGTCAGCTCCTTCCACGATGGTGGTTCCGCTGGCCTCGAGGTCATAGGCAGGCCCGCCGTCGGCCAACTGGCCCATCTCGGCGGCCAGCAGCCGCTCGCACTGCAGGGCAAAGCCCTCTGTTCCCCGCAAGTCGGGTTCATCGGCAGGCAGCTCTTCGTCCCAGCGAGACACCCGTCGGTACACGGCACGCACTCCGCCGACGAACGCCAGCTCGCGCTGTTGCAGATTGCCCTCCAGGGACTGCTGGAACTCCACGCCCAGAAAGGTCAGGCCCGAGGAGCCGCCAGCGTCGGCCTCGGCTGGGCCGAGGAGTGCCGCGGCAGGCGTGCCCTCTGCCGCCCGGCCGCCGCTCGCCATGAGCAACGCACCCTGCCGCACCATTGCGGCGGCGTCCTGGGCTGGGCCATCCACGCCGCCGGAGGGGGGGACCGCGGGCTGCGGTGCTGTCTTGCCAGGGGGGGGCAAGACGCTGCTTCCCATCGAGGTGGTCCGCAGCCAGCCGGGACCCTGGCACCACAGGCGCCCCGTCTGCATGTCCCACCGCAGGTCCTTCACTAGCAGCCGATCGAGGGAGCGTGTCTGGCCGAGCTGGAGGCTTCGCCGCTTGAGGTGTGCCTGCCCCGGGCAGGTGAGCCGAGCCAGACCCGGCCGCCTGTCATCGTGGAGATCCAGACGGAGCGGAGCGGTGAACTCGACCAGCAGCTCGTTGGTCTTCAGCTCCTCGTGCGCGCGGCTGGCCGCCACGGACCCCGTGAAGCGGGCCGTACGCCCCCGGAGCTGGAAGGCCCTGTCCCAACGAATGAGCAG
Source organism: Pirellulales bacterium (assembly GCA_023511675.1). Classification (GTDB taxonomy): domain Bacteria; phylum Planctomycetota; class Planctomycetia; order Pirellulales; family JAIMBC01; genus JAIMBC01. Next base: position 13,137 of record JAIMBC010000019.1, on the reverse strand, counting down.
GCGGTCCGGGCCGGCGTCTGCTTGCCAGCCGGGCGCCTGCCCGACGCTGGCCGCCGGTGCGTCGATCTGCATCTGCCCGGCGCCGTCGATCGTCACCCGCAACTCGGCAGCTTGCTCGACGACGATCTGCTCGCCCACCAGCGTGACGCCAGGCCCGAACAGCGTGGAGGGCGCGCCAGCAGCCGTCAACGTGAGCACGCCGTTCTGTTGCAGCACATGCATCAGCTCGCCGTCCAGCCCAAGCGGCGCACGCCCACCATCGCCGGCCAGCTCGCGCAGCCGCACGGCGCCCTGTGCCCGCAGTTCCACCGGCACCAGGGCCTGCCCTTCCCGCAGCAGCAAGCGCACCTGGAGCAGTTGGGCCGAGATGTCGTAGCTGCCCGCTTGCTGCTCGGAGTCGCCTTCGGCTGGGAACAATCGCGGCCCCGCGTCATCGTGCGCGCCGGCGGGCAGAGCAGCGGCCTCGTGGAGGGCCGTTGCCGGTTCCTCGCCTGCCGTGACCGGCGATGCAGCCCCTAGGGCATGGGCCCCAGGCTGGAGACTGGGCACAGAGGGTGGGCGTTCAAACCACACTTGCAGGTCGGAGACGCTGCCGAGGAACTGGGGAGAATCGATCTCGACGTTGCCGCGTGCCAGCAGGCGTTCGGGGATCAGCCGGCCGGGGTTGCCTGCTGGGGGGGGCGGAGCCTGGTCCTCGCGCAACCACACATGGATCTCGGCTGCGGCCAGACTGGCCTGGCCCGGCAGGGCCATCCGCGCAGGGCCCATCAGCGACAGCACGCGCAATCCCTCGTGCAGGCGAAAGTGCAGGTGCCGCTCCCAACTCACGTCGGTCTGTGCGTCTGAGAGTGCGGCGGCGCTTGCGGCACGCTGCACCTCCCCCGAGGCGCCGGCCGCCTGGGCCGGGTCCTCGGTGGGCAGCCAGCCGCGCATCCAGCCGGGTCCCTCCGCCAGCAGCGTGCCCCAGCCTCCCTGCGGGTCCGGCGTGTACTCCAGCCTCAGGCAGCGGATCTCGCGCTGCTCCCCTGTCACAGCATCCAGCCGGCGCAGTAGGGCCTGCTTGCGGTCGTGCAGGCGTACCATTCCCGACTGCAAATCGTATTCGACGCGGCTGGCCCGCGCAGAGACGCCATACAGCGGAGACTCGACCACCACGGGATCACCTGTGGCCACAATGCGGGTTGGTACCAGCCGCCCGGCCCCCGCATCGGTCGGGTCAGACGCACCACGCGGTCCAGACGCGTCCGTCGCGGCACCCTCTTGTTGGCCCGACAACGCTGGCTCGCGGCGAAAGTGAATGGCCAGCAGCTCACAATCGAGGGCGTCAGGCGCCATCTGGGGCAGGCGCCGCCGCACGGTGACGCGCCGTTCGAAGGTCGCCACCTGTTGCTCCAGATCGAAGCGGAACGGCCCATCGCAAGCCACTTCCACGGGGCCGGGCCGCGCCGTGGCGTCGGCTGCCGGCGTGGGCGGCTGGGGCAAGACATCCGCCGCAGGCGCGCCGGGTGGCAACTGGCTTCCTGCCGGGGCGGCTGCCATTCGCGGCGACCCTGGCACTTTGCCGAGGGGTGACAGGCCGGCAAACAGGCCTGCGCCTGTTTGCTGCACTTCGAGCCGCACGTCTTGCAGCAATTCCACGGTACGTACCGCGCCGCTGGCTGGCTGGTCCCCGGCACCGGACGTGCGGGCCAGCCGCACCACGAGTTCCCGGCCCTGGCCCCGGTTCTCTCCCAGGCGGAAGCGCACCTCGTGCGCGGAGGTGAGGCGCTCTTCGGTAAGGTACAGTTCGCGAGCAGTGACCCACAGGTCGTCTGCTGGCCCGGGGTGTTTGCAGTCGCTGCGCAGGATCACGCGGCCGACCAGTTTGCCCCCCACCAGCTTGCCGACACGGCCCTGTTTCAGATCGAACTCGCTGTCGAATTGCAGGATGGCGCCGGACGGAGCTTGCACCACGATGGCCCGGCGCTGCCGCTCGCGCTCGTCTTCGAACTGGCCTTGGGGCCAGAGCACCATGGTGCAGGGGCGGACGCGAATCTGGCCCCGGCCAACATTCTGGTACTGCTCGAGCAGGAGCTTGCCCTGGGGCGTTTCAAGGATCTTGGAGGAGTGCAGCTCCCAATCGCCGGGAGCGAACCAGGCAGATAGTTCCTCGCGCGCGGCCCGCACGGCGTTGCGCGCGGCCGCACGTTCGGCTTCCGTTGAGGCGCGGCCCTGAGGACGGCGGGCAGCGGGCTCGATCCATGGCACGACCAGCCGGCTGTACAGCCCGTACGCCGCCAGCAGCAGCAACAGGCTGAGTGTGGTGCGAATCAGGCGGTGCAACACGGTGTGGCCTGAGTTACTGGGTCAGCCCTGAAACAACTGTACCACGTCGTCCCAGCGGCCCTGAGACTTGAGGACTTGCTCAACCACCTCGCGCACGGCCCCATGCCCCCCGGAAAGCGAGGTCACATAGTGTGCCGCCGCTCGTACCTCCTCGCAGGCATCTGCCACGGCCACGCCCAGCCCGGCCCAGCGCACCACGGCCAGATCCGGCAGATCGTCTCCGATAAAGCACAACTGCTCCGGTACCAGCCCTAACGTCGCCAAGATCTCCCGCGCCGCCGCCAGCTTGTTCTCCGTGCCCTGCCGCACCAGCTCAATGCCCAGCTCGGCTGCCCGCAGGTTCACGCTGTGGGAACTCCGGCCGGTGATCAGACCAAACTTGCCGCCCGCACGCTGCCAAAGCTTGATCCCCAACCCGTCACGGATGTGAAACAGCTTTGTCTCGATCCCTTCGTTGCTGAGGATCAGCGTGCCGTCGGTCAACACGCCGTCCACATCGGCCAGAATCAGCTCGATTCGCTGGCAGCGGCGTACCAGTGTCATGGAGGCATCCTGCGGGCGGGATTGCCGCCGCGTTGGCTGTTGCGGTTAGTAGGGGTTGTAATGAGAGGGCCGCACGGTCATGGGCTGGGCAAGCCGGCATCGGCGTCGAGCAGCGGCAGATCGGTGCTGGTTTCCGGGATGGTGCTACTGGGGTTCCTGCGAAGCGTGTGGGGGGCGGGCAAATCGCGTCTGGTTTGCGCCGAACCTGCCCTGGCCGCCAGCGGCTCTGGTGGAATCATACCCAGCACATCCGTAATGTCGAGCAAGCCGAGGGGACGGCCTTGGGGGTCTACCACGGGCAGCTCGCTGATTTTACGTTCGGCCATCAGGTTGATCGCTTCGGTGAGCAAGGTTCCCTGGGGAACGGATACGGGGTGGGGAGACATGAGCAGGCGGATAGGGAGGTCCAGATCGGCGTCGCGGCGGGCTTCAAACAGGCGGGCCAGATCGCTGTCGGTGAAAATGCCGCTGAGGCGGCCGTCTGGGGCCACCAGCAAGATTGCCCCGCTGCGCCGGCCTGGCCGGCTGACGGCCGCAAACACCTCTCGCACCGCCAACGCCTCGCTGGCCACGCGGCAGACGGTCAGCGGCCGCATGCGGCTTTCTACCTTGGCGAGACGCCGGCCCAGACTGCCTCCCGGATGAAGCCGGGCAAAATCGCTGCGGTCGAACCCTTGCATCCTGCTTGCCACCACGGCCAGGGCATCTCCCAGTGCCAGCATGGCCGTGGTGCTGCTGGTGGGGGCCAACCCCAGGGGGCATGCCTCCTCGCTGACGCCCAGGTCCAGCACCTCGGCAGCCGCGCGGGCCAGGCTGCTCTCCGCACGGCAGGTCACGGCCACCAGCGGCACGGCCAGTTGGGCGAGGGCCGGCAGCAGGGCCAAGAGTTCTTCCGTTTCACCGCTCTGAGAGAAGGCCAACACCACGTCGTCCGGCCTGAGGCGGCCCAGATCTCCATGCACGGCCTCGGCAGGGTGGAGGTAGATGCTGCGCGTGCCCGTCGAGGCCAGTGTGGCAGAGACCTTCTTGCCGATGTGTCCGGCCTTGCCCATGCCCGTCACCACCACCAGGCCCCGACATCCGGCAAGCAGGGCCACCGCCTCGGCAAAGCTGTTGCCCAGCCTGCGGGCCAATCGCTCAATCGCTTGCGCCTCGTGCAACAGCACATCGCGGCCCAGCTTCACCTGGGCCAGGGGCGTGTCAACCGGCCCGGCTGCCTGAGTGCTCATAGGTGGGTCTTCCCTGACCGAGGAAACCTGCCCCCCTTTAGGTTGCCGGTGGTACGCATCACCAACGGCCACACCGTGTGCGGCATGCATCGACCTGCCACGGGGCGGCATTGTATAGGCTGAGGCCTCCGCAGGCGAGACCGATGGCTTTCATCCGCTGCTCAGACTCTCAGGCTGCCGGGCCATGCGCTCGTCCCCCACACAAGTGCGGCCCGAGGAACGGCCGCTGCCCGCTAGCCCGCTAGCCGTGCGCGGGGGCGGCCCTTGCCCTTTGATGACGGCGGCCATGGGGACGTGCCCGACATGCCTGGCAATCATGGGCTGCTCGCACCACTCGCACCTGCTCGCCGCGGGCGTCCCCGACACGCCTGGCAATCATGCTAGCTGCTGCCGGGGAGCAGCTCGCATTGCCGCTGGTCTCCTTCACACGCGGCAGGCGTGTCGGGCCAGTTAGCAAAACCTGCCAAGGGCGAGGATCCGTGCTAGCATGACCGCCGTATCGCCCGGTGCCTGTGGCCCACGTAGGTGGCCGCCATGCCCGCTGTACCCGTGGAACATACACACCGCCCCGCCACATCCCCTGCCCGCAGCCTGCACGTTACACCCGCGTTGCGCAAGGGGGCAAACAGCCATACCATGCGCGGCGTAGAATGAGCGGCCCATCCCACGCTGAGCGCGATTTGCCGTCATGCGAACCGGTCATCACACGGTGTTGCTCCCGGAACGATGCCAGCTTGCATCCGGGGCGAGCGGCGTACGGCCGCTTTGTCCCAGCGGCAACGATCTTTTTCGCATCCTCGCGCTCGTGGGACCGCCTGGTCTTGCCAGCTTGTGCAGCCTCTCAGGCGAAGGGAACTTGGGTGGTCAGGTACACGTCTAATGTGTCGAGAGCGAATGGTTCTGTTTTGAGGAGACATGCGCCATGTTCAGGCAGCTTGTTCGGGCTGGCCGCGTCGTGTGGGCAGCAGGGTTGATGAATTGCATGCTGATGCTGGCAGCCTCGGCGGCGTGGGGGCAGGGGCTGCTGGTGAATGTGCAGCCGGATCAGCAGATGAGGTTGCCGCGGCCCATCATTATTGTGCCGCCGCCGGTACCGACGGCCAGCTACAAGATCAAGGAGCTGGACGTGCAGGTGCGGCTGCAAGAACAGGTGGCGCGTGTGCAGGTTTCGCAGTCGTTTGTGAACACCGGCAGCGTGGTCATGGAAGTGTGTTTCGTCTTCCCGCTGCCGTACGATGGGGCTATCGACCAGCTTACGCTGCTGATCGATGGGAAGGAGTACCCCGCCAAGCTGCTGGGCAAGGAAGAGGCCCGCCGCCTGTATGAGGAGATCGTGCGCAAGAACCGCGATCCGGCGCTGCTGGAGTGGATGGGGACGGGCCTGTTCCAGACCAGCGTGTTTCCGGTCCCACCCGGCGCCGAGCGGAAGGTCTCCCTGCGCTACACGCAGCTCTGCCGGAAGGACCGCGGCCTGACCGATTTTCTCTTCCCCCTGGCCACCGCGCGATACACCTCGGAGCCGCTGGAGCGGCTGAATCTTCGCCTGACCATTGAGTCTCAGGCCGAGATCAAGAACGTGTACAGTCCGACGCACACGGTCGACGTGGTGCGCGAGGCACGCACGGCCACCGTGACGTACAAGGCGGAACGCGTGATCCCCAGCAGCGACTTTCGCCTCTTCTACGACGTGGGCGAGGGACCCGTGGGCGCTAGCGTGATGAGCTACAAGCCGGCGAATGACGAGGGGTACTTTCTCATTCTCGCCAGCCCGGACGTGCGTGCCGCCATGGCAGAGCCGGCAGCCAAGACCGTGCTGTTCGTGCTCGATCGCTCCGGCAGCATGAGCGGCGAGAAGATCGAGCAGGCCCGGGGGGCGCTCAAGTTCGTGCTCAACAACCTCCGGGAGGGGGATCTGTTCAACATCATCACCTACGACAGCGGGGTCGAGTCCTTCCGCCCCGAACTGCAGCGCTACACGGAAGAAAGCCGCAGCCAGGCGCTGGCCTTTGTCGAGGGCATTTACGCCGGCGGCAGCACCAACATCGACGGCGCCCTGGCCACGGCCCTGGCGCAACTCAAGGATTCCAGCCGTCCCAACTACGTGCTGTTTCTCACCGACGGTTTGCCCACCGCCGGTGAGACCAACGAGATGCGCATCGTCGCCAACAGCAAGGCGCAGAACCAGGTGCGTGCCCGCATGATCGTGTTTGGCGTGGGCTACGACGTCAACAGCCGCCTGTTGGACCGGCTGGCCCGGGCACACTTCGGCCAGAGCGAGTATGTGCGCCCGAAGGAGAATCTCGAGGAGCGCGTGGCATCGCTGTACCGCAAAATCGAGGCGCCGGTGCTGACGGACGTGCAGGTGGAAATCACGCTGGACGGAGGGGCTGGGGCTGCGGTCAATCGTGTCTATCCGAGAGGGGCGTTCGACTTGTTTGCCGGCGAGCAGCTTGTGGTCGTGGGCCGTTACCGGCAGGCGGGCGCGGCGCGGGTGGTGATCAGGGGGATGATGCAAGGGCAGCCGCAGGCGTTCGACTTTCCGGCGGAGTTTGCCGGCGAGAGCAAGGACGAGACGTTTGCCTTTGTGGAGAAACTGTGGGCCATTCGCCGCATTGGCGAGATCATCGACGAACTGGACCTGAACGGCCCCAACGAGGAATTGGTGAAGGAGCTGGTGGGCCTTTCCACGCGGCATGGCATTCTCACGCCCTACACCTCCTTCCTGGCGGACGAGAGCGCGCCTCTGAGCGTGGCAGCGAATCTGCCACGGGCCGCCAGGGAGGTGGACCAACTGAAGATGGCGGAGGGGCAGGGCGGCTTCTCGCAGCGCCGCGCCAAGGCCGAACTGCTGCGCGGTCAGAACCTGGCTGCTGCTCCCGCCGGACCCGGAGGCCAGGCCGTGTATCGCGATGCCGCCTCGGACAGGGATGTGGTGGTCGATACCGTGCGCAACATCGGCAACAAGGCGTTCTACCGCAAGAACAGCCAGTGGGTCGATGCCACGGTCACCGAGGAGATGCAACGTCATGCCAAGCGCGTGGCCCAGTTCAGCGACGAGTACTTCGACCTCGCCGCTCGCCACGGCAAACGCCTCTCCCAGTACCTGGTGTTCGATGAGCCTGTGCTGATCAATCTGGACGGCGAGTGCTTCCTGATCGAACCGGAAACAGATTGAGCCCGGGCTCGTTGATCCCGCTGGCGGCGCGACGGCCCGCCCAACGAGGTGGAGCATCCTCCCGGCATTGAAGCCAGCCCGCCCCGACACCCGTGTGATCGACGCCGCGCATGCCCAAACGCGATCTCCGGCAAAGCAGCCCGCCCCGCCAGAAGCGCCAGCGACTGCTCCTCGGCCGCGGCAGCATGGCACAGCGTGCGCGACCAACCCACGGCGTGGGCGGCCTACGCGCCAACGCACGGCGTGGACGACGTATGCGCCCGCCTACGCCCTGGGCCGTAAACGCCCCGGCGCACCGACTCTGCCGCGAACTCGTCAACGCATGGCGTGCGCCGTCAACGCCCCCAGCCACGGCGCGGGCCGGCAAGATCGCAGGACGCTAGCCCCTTGCCATCCGTGATGCGACGGTAGGCACCACTGTCGGCAACGTCGCGGGACGGCGGTGCGCGGTAGCCGCGCAACGGCCGGACCGCCCGGCAAACTGGCCGCGGCTATGTCTCAACATCCTGAGTCCGGCTGCCTTCCTCCGGCCAGAGCAATCGCTGCACACGGCCGGCAGCCAGGGCAGCGGCAAACTCCTCCAGATCGCCGTACACCTGGTCGCTGAGGAACTTCACCGCCCAGTTGTGCTTCAGCGGGCTGATCGTCAGCACGCGGCGGCCATGGCGGCGCGCTTCCCACATCTCGATGGCTGTGCCCAGCGAGGCTTCGGGCAGATAGGCCACCACCACGTCCACCTCGCTGCAAAGCCGAATGTGGTGAAAGAACACCTGGCGAGCCAAAGCGTCCTCGTATGTGAGCGACCGCTGGTGGTCTGCCAGCGGGTCGTAGATTTCGGCATGAGGAAACGCGGCCGCCAACAGCGCTGCCAACCGCTGGCGGTAGCCCTGGTGATGAATCACAGCGCCCACATGGGAGCCTTGCATGATGCCCGCAATGAAGATTCTCAGTGCGTGCAGTGGCGGGCCGTGCTCTTCGGGCATCTCTGGCAGTTCCTTGCTGCATCAGGAGACAGGCTTGCGGCGATGCTACCTCCAGACGTTAAACGTAGCCCCAATGCCAAGCAAGTCGCGGAGGCGTGTGATCGTGCTACATCCAGGCGTTCGGGGTAGCCCCGTCATCGTCGTCATTCCTTTTGCCCAAGAAGGCGCTAGATTTAGGCGTTCAGGCTACCCCAGCGCGGTGCCTGGCGAGCACGTGCCCGCCGAACGCCTCGGCTGGCGCTGCGTCGCCCGGCAGAGCACGCTTCGCCGGACCGCGTCTCAAGGATGAGCGCGAACCGTGGCGTTGAAGCAGCCACCACGGTGGCACGCCAGCGGCGGTTGGGCCATTTCTGCCGGCCGAGTTGTTCTGCTGTAGCGCTCGGCGGGAGTAGGTTTCGGACGTGGGCTGCACCTTAAAGAGGAGATGCTTGGTCAAGCGTGCCTCCTCAAGGACGGCCGCGCGCGGCTGGCCGCTTCAGTTCTGCTCGTCTGGGGCTTGCAGCCAAGGTGCCAGCGTGGGGCGGGAGGACACGATCTCGTCGCTGCGGAAATAGAGCTGGATCTCTCGCTCGGCGGCAGCCGGGCCGTCCGAGGCGTGGATGAGGTTCATCTGGCGGCTGGAACTGAAGTCTCCTCGAATCGTACCGGCGGGAGCCTTCAAGCCAGAGGTGGGCCCCAGCATCTCACGAACCACACGGATGGCCTCCGGGCCTTCAAGGATGGCAGCGATGAGCGGCCCGCCGGTGATGAAGGCCTCCAGAGACGGGTAGAAGGGCTTGTCTACGTGCTCAGCGTAATGCCGGCGGGCCAGCTCGGGAGTCACTTGCATCATCTTCATCGCCACGAGGTTGAAGCCCTTGTCTTCGAAGCGAGCAAGGATGCGGCCCACCAGACGCCGCTGGACACAATCGGGCTTGAACAGAATCAGCGTGCGCTCCATGAACGCAACCTCCCTGGCAACCTGGCATGGTGCGGAAAAGTGGAAAATTGTATGGCGACCTTGGCGTGTTCACAAGCACATTTGGTAGGCCGCGCTGTCGCCGCGTGCTGGCATGCTGCCAGGAGAATCACGCTTGACCTGCTGACCCGATCTTGCCACACTCTGCCACTCAACAGCCCGGCAGCCGCACGCGCAGATCCGGCACCGTGACCCGCAGTGCCGCGGCCGCGTCGCGGCCGGCAACATGAATGCCTGCATGGAGGATGGCGATGGTGCGCACGCGACCTCTACTGGTCATGGGGTTTCTGGCAGGTTTGCTGGCTGGATGCAGCCGTACCGGCACGGAACAGCACGCAGCGAAGGGGCCAGTCCAGGCTGCCGATCCGCAGCCCGGCCCTGATCGTGTGGTTTACCAGTTTCTCGAAGCGGTCCGCGTGGGAGACGACGATGCAGCGGCCGCCATGTTGACCACCCTGGCACGGAAGCGTACGACCGAGTACGGCATGGTGGTGGCCCCCCCCGGCAGCGACACGGCCAGCTTCAAAGTCGGCGAGGTGACGCGGCTGGGGAAGGATCGTGCGCGGGTGCAAAGCACCTGGACCGACATCAACGCCCAGGGCGCGCCGCACACGGATCGGATCGAATGGCTGCTGAAGCGCGAGAAAGCCGGCTGGCGGATCTGGGGGCTGGTGACCCGCGTCTATGAAGACCTGGAGCCGATCGAACTCAACTTTGAGCGGCCGGAAGAGATGGAGCGCAAGCAGGCGGAAGCGGAGCGCGAGCTGGCGCGTCGCGAGGCGGAGCGATCCGGGGAGGCGGCGAAGCCGCCGCGAGGTGGCTCAGGCAACAAGGGCAGCACGAGGGGAACTCGCCGCTAAGTATCTACGGCGTAAGAACTTCTGTCGATTCTGGCGAGGCGGCCTCCGGGGAGCTCGGGGGCCGCTTTCTTTTTTGTGCAAAGCGGTTGATTTCAAGCTACATTTGCACGAGAATCAACGCAGCTTTGCCATTCGACCCAGTTCACTCATTAGATGCAAATTATCCAGTTGCCGCTTGACATCGGAATCGGCAATGATAACTTATGCATCCTAAACAACGTGATCTTGCGGAGCTTGTGCAGTCGCTAGAGGCAAGCATCTCTGGCGGCGCCAGGCCGAGCAAGAGTGCAAGTTTTTGGAGGTTGAACCTCTCCCCCGTCTGGCCGCCGTCCCAAATGGGGGAACAGTAACGGACGGCAGCATGGGATTCCCTTACCGGTACGGTACCTGTTTTTGGAGGAGTGCGGAATGAATCGTGCATTGGTGTTTGGCATCGCGATCTTCTTCGCGGTGGTTGGTCTCGCGCTGTTGGGCGGCGAGGGGAAGACGGCCGTTGCTGGCCATGGCTGCCACGGCTGCCATGCTGCCTGCGCTTGCGACGGCGGCTGCGCTTGCGACTCGGCTTGCCATGATTGCCGCGGCCGGCGTTGCCGTGGCGATCGGTGCCATGGCTGCCGCGGCCGGCGTGCTCGCCGTTGCCGTGGCTGCCACGACTGCTGTGCCCCCGCCTGCTGCGCTCCGGCCTGCTGCGCCCCCGCCTGCGGCGGTGGTGACGGCGGCCAGCAGGGTGGCGAGAGCGGTGGCGGCAGCGTGGGCGCCCCGGCTCCCACCGGTGCGAGCCTGGACCGCAACCCGGTCGGCTTCCACACGGTGGCCTTCCGCCGGTAGAGCTTAGCCTCGACCCAAAGGCAAACTGCCCGGGCGGGTGCACCACCTGCCCGAGCACTGACACGAGCCGGGCTGCCCCATGGCTGCCCGGCTCTGTTTTTGCGCGCCGCAAATTGTCGGCTAAGCTTTACCAGCGGGGGCGAAGGTGCAGGCAACCTGCCTGAAAGCGGCCTCGCCCTCCCAGCACACGGAAGACGCCAAACGTGTCCAGCCCAGCTTCCCCTCCCAGCGGCAGCAGTGTCACGCCCACAGGCGCGCCCAACCAGGCCGTCCGCACGACGGTGACCTTCTTGCTCTTTCTGCACCTGTGCGCCCTGGCGATCGGCGTGGCCTCGCGCAACGCATCTCCCTCGCCCCTCGCGTTCCAGCTTCGCGCCGTGCCCGGCATCAGGCCCTACTTGCAGATGCTGGCCATGGACCTCTCTTACCAGTACCAGATCAGCTACTACCAGCCGGCCCGCGTGGGGCCGCCTGCCTTGCTGGAGGCCGCCCCGGAGGATACCGACCACTTCTTTGAACTCGAATTGGGCCGCGGCGACGGCCCGCCGCTTCAGGTGCGGCTCCCGCCGCGGGGCATGCAGCCGCCCTTGCGCCGCAAGCGCTACCAGCGGCTGGCGGTAAACACCGCCCTGCTCGTGGAAGACGATACGCTGGCGGGGCTGATTCCGCGCGCCGTCGCCGCCAGGTTGGTCCATGAAACGGGTGCCGATTCCGGCCGCATTGCCTGCCGCCGCGTCTACCCTCGCCCCATGGATGCCTGGCAATCGAACAATCCCCAGGATCTCGACCCTTACGGCAGTGCCTACCTCCGCACCGTGGTCGAATACGACCTGATTGTGCAGCCAGGCCAGGTCGAGGTGCTCAAACGCGAGTCGGCACAGGATGTAGCGCCCGCCAGCCAGGAGCCTTGACCCCATGTGGCGCGCCGTTTCTTCTTACTTCCGTGATCTGATCACGGCCTGGGGGCAGGGGTGGAACCGCTTCTGGTACACCCCCACCCAGACGACCACGCTGGGTTTGCTCCGCCTGCTGGCCGGTTTGCTTGCGCTCTACAACCTGGCAACATTCACGCCCGACCTGCAACGCTTCTTCGGCCCCCAGAGCATGTTCCCGGTCTCTACCGTGCGGCAGCTCAACGGCGCGCCCGAACCTACCTCGCGCAACCAGCCCGAACTGATCCGGCCGCGCGTCCGCTGGTCCTACCTGGACTACATCGACTCCGTCGGGCTGCTCTGGGCAGCACACGGCGCAGCCATGATGGTGACCGCGGCCTTTGCCTGTGGGCTGTGGACCCGTATTACCGGCTGGCTCACGCTGGCGGCGGCCCTTGCTTATTTCCACCGTGCCCCCATGCTCAGTTCTGAGTTCGAGCCGGTGCTTGCTTTCATGCTGTTCTATCTGGCCCTCGGGCCCAGCGGGGCAAGCTGGTCGCTCGATTGCTGGCTGGCCCGCCGCCGCAGCGGCCGATGGGCCGATGAGCAGACCCCACCGCCCCCCCCGCGCTGGAGCGCTACCGTAGCAACACGCCTACTTCAGATTCACTTCGCGCTGGTTTGCCTGATGATGGCGATGGGGCAGCTCTATAGCCTGGAGAGCGACGCGTGGCTGAACGGCTCGGCCATGTGGTTCATCGCCCTGCGGCCGGAATCCGCCCTGCTCGACTGGTCCTGGCTGCGAGGGCACGTCTACACCGTCAACTTCTGGACGCACGCCGTTGTTCTGTACGAACTGGCGGCTCCGATCTTGCTCTGGGTGCGGCGTGCCCGGCCCCTGCTGTTGGGCCTGGGTGCCATCCACTGGCTGCTGTTGGGCCTGGCATCCGGGCTGGAGGCATTCGCCGCGGCCATGTTTGTGGCCTCGCTCTCCTTCTTGCCGCCTGAGTTGCTGCAACGCCGGCCAGACGCGTAGCTGCCGCCACGCAACATCCGCCACGTAGGCTATCCGGCCGTGTACTTCTGGCAAAGCACGGCGAGACGCCTAGTACTACAGCGCTAGCTCAGATCCTTCTCGCAGCGGCGGAGGGCGCCGATGTGAATGGCTCACCGGTTCAGGGCGCGTGCTCGTGCGTTGCCGGTGGTAGTGGCGGGCCAGGGCGCCGCAACGCTGGCAATAGGCGATGCGCTGGGCAACCCGGTGATACAGCCGCTGGCGTTGCTGTGGGTCAAGCTGCAGCCCACGAACCAGCGCATCGGTCGCGTGCCGCACCTGGCACACGGTCCACTCCCGATTGTTTTTT
>JAIMBC010000187.1 GCA_023511675.1 Pirellulales bacterium | reverse complement strand
GGGGGGGGGGGGGGGGGGGGGGGGGGTTTTGGGTGGGGGGGGGGGGTGGGGGGGGTTTGGGGGCACAGTCGTCTCAGCAGCAGGCCGCAGCGGCAGCTCCGCGGGATGGTCGGCGGGCCGATCCGGAGGGGAGGCTGCCGAGCCGACGACGGGGGGGGCAGTAGGCGGCCGGCTTTGGTCCGGGAGGGCGAAGGCTGCCCAGGGCACCACAGCGGAGGCGTGGGCCTGAGGCCAACTCGTCAAGAGTGCCGCTACAACCGCCACAATTGCTACCGCCGCCGACCGCGGGCAGGCGACACGCGGGGAACGTCCTATGCGAGAGCAGGCGGTGGTGCGGTGCACAGGGAGTGGCAGTGGCTGATCCGTGGGCCTGACAGCGGCCGGGCATGTTGCCTTACAGAAAAGATGTCGGAAAAAAAAGGCCGGGCAAGCTGCTGAAAAAAAACGGGCGTTGCATTTGCACGGCGCCGGACATGGTGTAGAGTTGCTTGACCTCAACGTTCGCCATGGTGCGAAAACGCTACCGGAGATGCCAAACATGAAGAGGCTATTCCAGTTGACCCTGCTGGCACTGCTGGCCGCTAGCGCCGCGGGCTGCCGCTGTCACCCCTGGTTCAATCGCGGGGCGGCGTGTGCACCCTGTGCGCCGGTGGCGCCGGCCGCTACGTGCGATCCTTACATGGCTGCCCCCACGGCCACCTATGACTTGCCGGGCCCTCCGTAACCACAGGCTTCGGCAACCTTGTAAACGGTGTGCGCATGGCCCCACGCCCACCGTGCGGTTCCCCGGTGGCCGCCGGCCCGTCCTGAAACTGGCGGCCGCCGGGCGCCGCGTTTACCAGAACCCGTGCTGACGCCGGAGTTGCGTCGATGACCCTTCCTGCCCAACGAAAACGTCCCCGCTACCGCGGCCGCCTGATTCTGCGCTGGATCTTTGACCGCGCCCATCGCCAGCCGCAGCGCCCGGTAGCATGGCGTGTCAGGCCTCCCGCAGGGCCCGAGCAGCGGCCAGCCACGCATTGATGCCCCCCTGGCTGGCACCGGCAGGCAGCGGCCCGCTGGTTCTGCTCAGACAATCCAGCTAGGCGCCTGCAGCCGGCGGCGGTCCCACCCCAGCCCCGCCGGCTGCCAGGGCGCCTCGAGCCAACCGTCTGATGTTTCCCCTCCTTCAGGCGGGGGCAACGTCATCATCACGCGCGCCAGCCCCGGCAGGTAGGCAGCCGCCGCGCGCAGGCGGACTCGACGGGGGCACCTTTCCCAGCGACAGGAAGGGTGCCCCGCGAGACTCGCCTCAAGCGGCTCGCTCCAACATGGCTGTAGGACGCCATGCCACGCCATCATGCAGGACATGCCGCGTGGAAGGGTTGTGCCGGTTCCCGCAGGCAGTGCATCCTACTGGGGCAAGTCCGCCGGCCGGACTTCCAACACCGTGTAAGGACAAAGCGCCAGCATGTACACGGCGCCGCTGGCAGCCTGACAGATGCCCAGGTTCACGTAGCGCGTCGTGACCGTGCCGTCGGAAAGCGTTACCAGCCCGTGATGGAATGGCAGCGGCTTCCCTTCGGCGTCTACAAAGGGCGTATAGTCCGGATTGCGGATGGACACTGTCCCCAAGCAGGTGGGAGCTGCCTCCCCCGGCCGATAACGCACGAGATGGAGCAATTGAACGCCATCGGGCTGCGCCGCCGTGACGGCTGCCCAGACCACTCCGGTAGGCCCGACACACAGGGCGCGGCAATCCGTCGATGGCGCTCCGGGTACCAACGGCCCTAGCGTGCGGCCCGGCAACGTGTCGCCTTCTGCGGTAAGATCATAGCTGAACATCAGGTTGCAGCTCATGGCCACGGCATAGAGGGTCTTGCCGTCGGGCGAGATGTCCCAGTTGATGGGGTGGGTTTCAGGCAGGGCCAGCATGCTTTCGGGCGTGGGCGGGGCGCCATCAATGGTCTGTTGCAGGCGTTCGAGGCGATCGGACTCCGGGTCGTACCGTGCGATCTCGCCGCCGGCAACGGGGTGGTAAGCGCGGCCCCGGTAGTCGACCACGATGAAGGCGTACATGTGCTTGCAATCCATCAAGTCCCGGTAAGTGCCGGAGGCCAGATCCAGAATTAAAAAGTGCGTGCTATCGAGCGGCCGCTCATCGGAGCAGGTGGAAAGATACGCCAGCCCCCGGGACTCGTCCGGCGTGATGCTGATGATGCCATGATGCGGCACCGGAATGGGGTAGACCTTGGTCTCGCCCGTGGCGGGGTCGTAGACCATGGGATAGCCGCCCGGGTAGTCCTCCCATTTCTCCCCCATGGTGGGATAGCCCTGCTTCGTGCCAAAGTAAATCTTGCCGCTGGCACCCACGTTGTTGCGGGTGTGGATCTTCGACTGTGCCGCGAAGCCGCGCAGATCCTTGCCGATTGCCTGGTGTGCATCGACAGCGATGCGCATCTGGCCGGTCTGCGGATCGAACTCGACGAGGTACGAGTTGACGGCGTTGGCGTGGGTGCCAATGTAAAGCTTTCGGTTGTGCCCCTCGACGATGGAGAAGTAGCCTTCGCCCTCAGGGGCCGTTTCGAAGGGCACGGCATAAGCCGTGGCGGGGATCCACTGGCGGTGCGGCTCGGCCGCTGGCAGCGAGGGAGCCATGATCAGGAGCGAGGCCCCAGCAACCGCTAACGCAGCCAGCTCGGGCCGCGCGGCGTGCGGGACGCGCACACCCGAGCCGGCTTGTGATGACTCAACTGAGCGAGTGTGAAAGAGTCTGGACATGCTTCTTCTCCGTTGAACGAGGCGAGGCCGCCGTCTGAGCGACCCGGCCTATTATGGCCCGTTCCCCACCGGCTTGCCAGAGAGCAGGCCTCAAAGGAAGTATGCTGGCCGGGAGCCAGTGCACAGCCTTACGGCCGAGCCGTGGCTGCAACCCGACCGCCGCACGCCAGCCCGACACCCACACGACATGCACGCGCTGCCACACGGCAGCCGCTCTCTAACCCACTGCTGCCGTCTCCTACCGCACCGCAACCGCACAAGGACGCACGCGGCCCCACGCCCGGCGGAGGGCTTGGCACGGGACCAGAAGTCTGGCGGTTGCCGGGAGCCTTGGCGCTGACTGCGGCGCGGCTAGTGGGGAACGCAGCCTGCCGCGGGCGGGCGGCAGCGTCCCCGTAACGCTTGTCGCTAACTGCCGCGCGGTTCGTGGGGACGCAGCCAAGCACGGTACCGTGCGGCATGTGCAGAACGGGCGTCAACGAGCGCCGCCGCGGCCTTGCTTGCAGATGGGGCGGCGTTGTCCGCCGAGCCGTGCGGCGGAAGCAATGCTCAGGCCGCAGGCTGGCCGGGCGAGAGAGGGCAGCAGGTTCGCCGGCCGCCACGCCTTAGCCGATCACCACCTTGGGCTGGCGCTCGGGATCGGGCTCAGCCTTGATGATCAGCTCGCGCACAAGCCAGGGCACATTGCCTTGGCCAAACAGCAGGAAGTTCAGGTTGGCTACCAGCGGGCTTTCGTCCGACCAGCCGAAGTGGATCTCCGGCGGCTTGCCGACCTTGGAGAGTTCCAGCGCCAGTGCCGCAATCACATGGGGGATCGAGGCGCAGCGCGTTACCTGGATGATGAAGGCGCCTTGCTCATGCTTGACTCGCATCAGCGGCGTCTGCCAGAACTCGCTGGGGTCGCCGAGTTCTGCCTCGATGAACACAATCGGCACGGAAGCGTCCAGATGGTGAATCTCCCGAATGGTCCGCTCTTTCTCAGCCAGCGGCGTGCGTCCCGGGCGATGCGGCACAAGGACTGGGAATTCGAGATGCTTCATACTGTCCCAGAGGAAGCGAGATTGCTCGTCATAGAACTGAAAGCCGCCAAACCGCAACTCGGTGCTCCGCCACACCCGAGACGCAAGGCTCAACACCACGATCACGCCTATGAAGCACAGGGCGATCTTCAAACCGTCAGGCTTCTCCCACAGGATCACCAGCGTGGTGTAGAGAAAGAACGCCGTAATGGCCACATACGCCCACGGCGTGCGCCACACCCAGCCGAGGTGTGCTCGCTTCTTCCAGCGGTCGATCACCGTCGCCACGCATGCGCTGCAAATCAGCACCATCACGCCCGTGGCGTAGGCGCTGCCCTGCGCATCCACCTGGGCCTGGAAGATAAGCGTGACCGTGAGATTGACCCCCGTGAAGAACAACACCATCCAGACGAACTTGCGGCTCCACTCGGGCGCCATGCCGTAGCGAGGCAGGTAACGGGGCACCAGGTTCAACAACGCGGACATGGCGCTGGCGCCGGCGAACCAGAGGATGACCACGGTGCTCAGGTCGTACAGCGTGCCGAACCACACGCCGAACAGGGGGCAGATGGGATAGGGCCCTTCCTGGTGTGCCAGATAAGCCAGTGCCCGCTCGTGAGCGCGGCCCAGTTCCTCGATGCGGTCTTCGCGCACCTGTCCGCGCTCGTCGATGTATGGTTCCAACTCCATCACGCCGCGGACCTTGGCCAGGTAGGCTGGGTCGTGCAGTTTGTGCTTGTCGAGCAGTTGTGCGGGTTCGATGAGGGTGGTGGTGACCATGGCCGAGCCCAGCAACATGCCAGACATGATCAGGGCGGCGGTCAACAGCAGTTTGCGGGTATTGCGGATGCGTCCCGCCGGTTGCTGAGGGTCGTCTTCCACATCGCCGCGTACCAAGGGCATCACGGCGACGCCTGTCTCAAACCCGCTCAGGCCGAGTGCCATCTTGGGAAACAACAACAGGCTCACCAGGGCAATGGTCCAGCCGCCGGTGCCCTGCAGGGGGGGGTCGATCAGCCGCCACTCGCCCCGCGTCACGTGCTGCCACCACTCGACAAGCAGCTTGGGGTGGCCCAGCAAGTAGCTCAGGCCGGAGACGATGATCAGGGTGTTGAGCAGCAGGTACACGCTGACGATAGCCACGGCCAGGCCGATCACCTCGCGATAGCCGCGCAAGAACATGGCCCCCAGCAACACGAGCAAGAACATGGTCACATAGAGCTGGTCGCGTGCGGGCGGCGGCAGATGCTCGGCCAGCGGATTGTGGATCAGATGCGCAGCGGCGTCCGCAGCCGAGAGGGTCTTGGTGAGCACGAAGTCCGTGGCCGCGAAGCCCAGCAGCACCAGCACCAGGAACTTGCCGCGCCAGCCCGCAACCAGTCGCTCGAGCATGGCGATCGAGCCCAGCCCCTGAGGAGACTCGCCCGCCACGTACCGGTACACCGGCACGGCTCCCAGCAACGTCATGATCACCAGCACAACGGTGGCCAACGGGGCCAGCACGCCCGCCTCTTTGAAGGCGATCGAGGGCTGATATCCCAACGTGCTGAAGTAATCTACCCCCGTCAGGCACATCACCAGCAGCCAGTAGGCCTGCGCATGGCCCTGAGGCTCGTCGTGGGCGCTCGGTGCAGCCGCCGATTGGTTCGCAGCCAGCGAACGTGGATTGTGCATGGTAGGGAGTGAGCCGTCCTTCTAGAGCCAACAAGTGTAGCGAGCGAGGGCAGGCCGTGCCACCTGCGGGGCCCCCCTTCGAGCCAGCAGCGCCGGGTTGTGAGCGTCGCGGCTTGCCTGGAGCGACGGCCTCTGCTGCCCCAACATCTCCCGCAGGGGCCTGCACCGGGCCTAGCTGAGCAGACGTTACGAAAGCAGCGGGCCGTGCGGGGCGTGCCGGGGCGCTGTTTTCAGCGACGGTAGGGAGCAAGGATTCCCCGGCAATGCCAGAAACTGGAGAGGGCGATCGCATGCACAGTTCCAGCGAGGGGATGAGGCACCTCCAGCCGCGACACAGCCGATGTGCGTCGGCTGCCCCAGCCCTGAAGGGGAGGACTGTCGGCCCATCCCGGCTGGGAGGGCCTCGGCTTTTCCTGCGCAGCCCTTTGCTGGGCCAACAATGAATGCAAACAACTCAAGGGCTCTCCGCTATCGTCTGCCATTTTTGCTGCGCTACACTGCGGAGGGCGGCGAGGTTGACTCGCAATGTCTGTGCCGCCTCGGCCAGGCTGCAGCGTACGGGCGTGCCGTACACAATACTATCCAGAAAATGATGAGCCTGGGCGATGAACATGTCGTCCCGTTGACGCTCCGGCAGCGGTTCTTCTACCCATGCGGTACCCGGCTGAGCCATCCAGCGGATGCGCAGGTGG
This sequence comes from Pirellulales bacterium, assembly GCA_023511675.1. GTDB lineage: Bacteria > Planctomycetota > Planctomycetia > Pirellulales > JAIMBC01 > JAIMBC01. The sequence continues at coordinate 5,972 of JAIMBC010000187.1, read as the reverse complement.
TGCTGCTCCCAGCGCCAGGTGCCGTGGCTGCCAACCAGGGTGAAGGCAAGTTCATCGGGCGCCTGGTGCTGGTTGAGCACGTAGGCCGCCGGCACCTTCCCGTGACGTGCGATCAAATGCACGGTGTCTTCGACTGCCACGCCTTCGAGCGCCATGCGATCTGCATCGGCCGCAAGGCGGACCACGGGTCCAAGCAGCCACTCGCCGGCGTTGACCAGGTGCGTGAGAGCATCCTGGATGGCGCCTCCACCGGTACGATGGTCGCGGTAATAGATCTCTCGGTACGCGGGCCGATAGGTGGGAAAGTGCTGGCCGGCCACGGCTATCAACTGGCGCGGCTCGCCGCAGTGGCCGGCAAGGAGCGCTTGGCGCAGCCGCTCCAAGCCGGCATAGTGCCGCAGCACATAGGCCACGGCGGCTACCAAGCCGCGTTCGTCCACGAGCTGCTGCAACTCCTGAACGCCGTCGGTAGAAGTCGCCAGCGGTTTTTCGATGAGCAGATGCACCCCCTCTCGGGCCAGCAGCAGGGCCTGCTCCAGATGGCAATCCGCCGGCGTGGCGACGACGGCCGCCTGCGGCCGCCACGCCAAAGCTGCCTCCAACGCGTCGAACACGTTTGGGATCTGGTAGCGCTCCGAGATCTCCCTGCCCCGCCCGGCGTGCGCCTCACAGATCGCCAGTTCGACGCGGCCTGTACGCAGAAAGCAGCGCACGTGCCGCTCCCCGATGGACCCCGTGCCCACTACCAACACGCGCAACGGTGCGGCGGCGGCCGGCATCTCACCCCCCTCCAAAGCGAAACCCCAACGGTCGGAACTCTTGCTGGATGCGTTGCATGCCCTCTTTCACCATCAGCAGGTCGCAACCGTGGCAGATAAAGCGTGCGCCTTGCTCCAGCAATTGCCGGGCCTGCTCTCTGCTTGCCGCGGGCATGCCCCAGTGCTTGCCTGCCTGGCGGGCAGCGGCAGCGACCTGGGCAATGGCCTCCTGCAAGCGCGGATGATCGAACTGACCGGGCACGCCGGCGAGCAGGGAAAGATCGGCCGGCCCCACAAACAGCACATCGACTCCCGGTACGGCGGCAATGTCTGCGGCCTGCTCCACAGCCTGGGGCGACTCGATTTGCACCACCACAAACGTTTCGGCGTTGGCCCGCGCCACGTACTCGGCCATGCCAGTCAGGCAATAGGGGGCGTCCGGGTTGCTGCCATCGAAACCGCGGCAGCCCAGCGGCGCAAACTTCGCCCAGGCCACCACCTGGCGTGCCTCCGCAGCATCGTCGCAGCGGGGATACATGATTCCCTGAGCCCCCACCTCCAGCAGCCGGCTTAGCCGCATGAACTCTCCCTTGCCCGGCCGGGCCATCACTTCCGTGCCGCCCGCCCGCGCGGCGCGGATCAGCGTCGCTGCCGTCTCCAAACCTGTGGCATGGTGCTCCAGATCCATCCAGATGCCGTCCCAACCCAGCAAGCCGGCCAGCTCGTACAGCGATGGATCAACGAGGTGCAGACAGCAAATGAGTACAGGTTCGTTACAGGCCAGCTTTGCCTTGATCTTGCTGGGACGCATTACAGTTCTGCCAGAGTGTGACGGAATGGTGATACGGCATGCGACTCCACCGGCCGGCAAAGAAGAGTGCCGTCTGATCGAAAACAAGCCCTAGACTCATGCCAAGGCGCACCCGTTCCCAGGCCGTCGTCCGGCCTGGTGCGCCTTGCCCACCCGGCCTGCACGGCCACCCTGCTGCGGACTGCTAGCGCGTTTAGCGCTGCGGCGCCGGTACGGGCTGAGGGGAGGATGTGCGCCAAGGACGCGGTATGCACTGAGGGGCCGAGATGCGACGTGGGCCTGGCTGCGGCGACATCGGCCAGCGGCCCAAACATGCGTAGAGGTTTCATTCGGCGGCGGCATCCACGGCTTCAAGCAGGCGTCGCACCTCGCTCTCGTGCCACGGGCGGTCGGTAGCAGCCAGCGGGGGGCGTGGCCTGCCTACATCGATGCCATAGCGGATGCGTATGGCCGTCTGCAAAAAGGCGAAGCAACCCCGGTTCAGGATCTGATGGATGGCAGCCTGGAACACCCCCATGAACCGCTGCCCCAAGGCCAGGTTGCCAGCTCGCACGGCCTGCCATACGTGACGGCACGCACGGCCCCAAACGTTATAAAACGTACCAATAGCACCCACGGTGCCGCACAATTGTGCGTGGCACATCAGTTCGTCCGCCCCGCTGAACACGGCCAATCGCCCCGCGGCGGCCTGGCAGATCAGTCCCAGGGTGTAGAGATCGCGGCTGGTGTACTTCAATCCGGCCGCGTGCGGCAACGCCATCAGCCGCTCTGCGTAGTCCAGCGGCTGGCTGATCTGGTCGATGCCCTCCAGGTGGTAGACAAAGAGCGGCAGTCCCGCTGCGGCGCCAATGGCATGCCAGTACTCGAACACGGCATCCACGGGGTGGTGGTAATAGGAGGGAGAGACGCTGCTCACGGCAGCGGCCCCGCACTCCGCCGCGTGGCGCGCCAGTTCCACAGCCTGTTGCGTGCTCGGGGCGGCCACGTGCGCCATCACCGGCAAGCTGCCCGCGGCGCGTACGGCTTGCTCCACTACCTGCCGCCGCTCTTCCAAGGCAAGCAATGGCCATTGCCCCGTGGAACCCGTAACATACAACCCATCCAGGCCGTCTTGGGCCAGCGCGGCAACCAGCGCGCGCAGGGCGCCGCACTCCACTCGACCCTGCGCGTCGAGCGGCGTAACCAACGCAGCCCAGATTCCAGCAAACGAACCGCTCATCGTGGCATTATAGAGTGATCACGGGGCCGGCCGCACGTTTCAGCCCCGCCTGACGGCTCCCCCCACCTCCCCCTGCCGACAGGCAGGCCAACAGCATATCGGCCCCGCGTGTTGCCGCAGGGTTCGGCCCAGCGGCTCATCTCGAATGTGGCAGCCATGCCATCGCCCTCGCAATCGCCATCCGTTAGGCTGGCGGAGCTGTTGTACAATCCTTCCCATAGCGGGCATAGCCCGCAGCTAGGACTGTTTACGCAAGGACCCGCACATGGATCGCACCCGCTATGCACAGCGGCTCCAGGGCTGCTACATCCCATTGCCGACCCTGTTTCGAGAAGGGGATCTAGAGCTGAATCTGCCGGCCGTCCGGCGGCACGTGCAATTCTTGATCGATCGTGGGGCGCGCGAGGGCAACGCCTCGCTGTTGGTGGCGGGCGGGGCAGGCGAGTTCTTTGCTCTCTCCTCGGAGGAGCGTTTGAAGCTGCTCGACGCCGTGCTAGAAGTGGCGGCGGGCCAGATAGGGGTGGTGCTAGGGGTGCAAAGTGCCAACCCTCGCGAGACAATGGCCCTGGCAAAGGCGGCTGCGCGTGCCGGTGCGGCCGGCATCCAGGCCTCTCCCCCCTTTTACCTCCCGCCCACCGAGGACGACGCCTTTCAACTGATGGCAGAGCTGGCGGACGCAGCCGACGTACCGCTGGTGTTCTACGCCACATACTGGACGGGCTTTCGCACTACACCGGCGTTTGTGGAGCGGCTGCTGGAACTGCCCACGTTCGTGGCTCTTAAGTGGGCGGCGCCGGACGCCCACGAGTTCGAGCGGATGGTCCGCCTGTATGGGCGGCGCATCCTGATCATCGACAATCAGTTGGCATTTGTGCAAAGCCACCTGCTGGGAGCGCGGGCCCTCAATTTGCATCCCTGCAACTATGCCCCCGAGTGGGGGCTGCGGTTCTGGAAGCTGCTGGAGGCGGGGGAGTATGCCGAGGCGCAGCGCCAGCAGGCTCGCGTGGTCTCGCCGTATTACGATTTGTGTGCGGAGATTGCCAAATATACCTGTGGCGAGGGGCATCTCGACAAGCTGTGCATGGAGCTGATCGGGCTGGAAGGGGGCCGCAACCGGCCGCCTTCACGCGACATGAGGCCTGCGTTTCGTCAGGCTGCTGCTGAGATGCTGCGTGCCGCGGGGCTGGTCCAGGAAGCATCGTAATCTTGCCTGCATAGTGGAGAGTCTTTCGGCCCCGGCTTGCAGCAATCGTCGGCACGAGGGCACAGGCCAGGACGGCCAAACGCGCTGACCACGCCCATCTTGAACCGCCCGTCCCCACCGTGCGTATGTGCTCGCCACCCTGTGCGCCGCCGGGCAAAGGCTACATCCGCCGCCCCAGCACAACAACCGACCAAGCCGGGCGGCGGGGCGGAGCCATGCTGGGCATCTCTTCCTTGCCCGGGTATCTGGTCCTGGCACGCTATCGGCGTAGCACGCGGGTGGGGCCATCCTGCGTGTTCATCGCTCACGTGCGGCGGATAGGGAAGCTGTCTCGACCGGTGGATGGCACGCTCGAGCCACGAGCTGCCCCTTCGTGCATCAAACCAAACGCCCCGCAGTTCTGAACCGCCGCCACGGGCTCTTGGTCGGGCCACCACACAAGACCAAACGCCCGGGCAAGGGGCAAACCGCCCCTGCTCGTGCCTGCGCCGGGAGGCAAAGTCATTGGCCGCCCAGGGCAAGTGCCAACGCACAAGCTGACGCCTTCTTCTGCCGGCACGATCGACCCGCCCGCCAGACTCTCAGGCGCGCCTCCGGCGCCCCCCGGGGATGGGATTTGCCGCCTGCTGGACGGCAGATCGGGACGCTGCCCTGGCACGCGACATATAATAGGCCGATCCCTAAACGAGACGTACATGCTGCACCTACTTTCGCTAACCACCGAAGAACTGAGCACATGGCTGGTCAGCCAGGGGGAAGCTCCCTTTCGAGTGCAGCAGCTTGAAAGCTGGCTGTACCAGCGCCGTGCCGAGAGCTTCGATTGCATGACGGACCTGCCTACGTCGTTGCGCGCTCGCCTGCGAGACACCTGTCGTATCTGGAGCGGCAGCGTGGTGGAACACCGGACGGCAGCCGACGGGACCCACAAGCTGCTTATCGAATGGCCGGATGGCCACCGCATCGAGTGCGTATTGATCCCCGATGGTCCGCGCCGTACGGCATGCATCAGCACGCAGGTGGGCTGCGCCATGGGATGCGTATTCTGCGCCAGCGGCCTGGACGGCGTGGCTCGCAATCTGACGAGCGGCGAGATCCTAGAACAGCTTCTGCGGCTTGACCGCTTGCTGCCGGCCGGAGTGCGGCTCAGCAACATTGTGGTGATGGGCATGGGCGAGCCGCTCGCCAACCTGGACGCCTTGTTGCCAGCCCTGGAGCGTGCACGCAGCAAGCGGGGGCTGGGCATCAGCCCTCGAAAGATCACCATCTCCACCGTGGGGCTGCCTCGTGCCATCGACCGGTTGACGGAACTCGGCATAGGCTACCACCTGGCCGTTTCGCTCCATGCCCCCACGGACGAGCTGCGAACACGCCTGGTACCTGTCAATCGGGCGATTGGGCTGGATGCAATCCTGGCCGCTGCCGAGCGGTACTTCAACGCCACGCACCGCCGCCTGACGTTCGAGTACGTCCTGCTGGGCGGAGTGAATGACCAGCCGGAACACGCACGCCAGCTTGCCCGGCTGCTATCCGGCAAAGCGGCCCTGCTCAACGTCATCCCCTACAACCCCGTCCCCGGCCTGGAATATCAAACTCCCACGCCCCGTGCCCTGCGCACCTTCGTGGAGCTGCTCCGGCAGGCTGGAGTCAACGTACAGGTTCGGGTACGCAAGGGAGATCAGATCGACGCAGCCTGCGGCCAACTCCGTCGCCGCCTGGCAGCGCATGCCTAGGCCCGCTCTCGCCACATCGTACCGAGCCGCACAGACGCTACATTTGGAACGGCTCGTTGCAGGGTATGCCGCCCGCGCACGGCAAGCCGGCACTGCCGAACGTGCCACCATGATCTGGCATGTGGGCAACCGCAAAAACTCTTCCTCGTCGGCCATATCGTCGCCGATACCATGCAGCAGTTGCAGCTCACCCGGGGCAACACCCGGGCGCCCTGCCGACATCTCGAGCTGGACGCCGCCATGATGCAAC
>JAIMBC010000186.1 GCA_023511675.1 Pirellulales bacterium | reverse complement strand
GAGCGGATCGTACGCACAGTCATCGAGACAGCGGGCAGCCTCCTCGCTGTCGCTGGGGAGCCACGGACATCCGCCACGGTTCTCCCCACAGGGGAGGGCTGCTGATGCTGCTGATCAATCCCCCGCTGCGCGTCTACCTCTGTACCATGCCCGTGGATCGGCGGAAGAGCTTCAACAAATCGGCATGGCCCTCTTGCCGCACTGCCGGTCTGCTAGGGCGTCTCGTCCCCCGCTATTCCACGTGGACACCACGACAGGCATGAGTTGTGGCCGTGCCGGGCAATCGCCTCGCGGCAGGATGGGGGGCCATGCTGCCTGCGGAGGGCCCGGCGTGCAGACACACCACGGGGCGGGGCACCGAGGGAGGCACAGGCCCGCTGCGCCCGTGTGGCGGATGGCGCCGGCCCACGGCGCGGGGCTGTCCGGGGCGCGTCCCTCCGCATCGTGGGCCGGGCGGGGCGGGGTGGGTTCATTTGAGCCCGCTTGGCCGGTATCATGGCTGCAGGGCAGTTTGCCTCTTTGGTATTCTTCTCTAGGTATGGCACGCATTGGCAGGGCACAGGCACTGGTTCGCGGCATGGTGGCAGCCCTCTGCCTGGCGCTGTGTCTCTGCGGGGCCGGCTGCGAGGAGGATCCGCTCAACGCGGGCCGTTTGGAGTTGGTGTGGGGCCGGCGGGGCATTTCGGCGGGCAGGCTGCAGAAGCCGCGCTGCATGGCCCTCGATGCGCAGGATCGCCTGTACGTGGTGGACATGACCGCGCGGATCCAGGTGTTTACGGCGGATGGAGAGTACCTGCACGGCTGGCAGACGCCGGAACACGTTTTGGGCCGTCCGACGGGCATCACCGTGACTGACCAGGGGGAAGTCCTGGTAGCGGATACGCACTACAATCGGGTGTTGATCTACACGCCGGAGGGGAAGCTGCTGCGCGTGCTGGGCGGGGACCATGTGGGCAGGCCGAGCGGCGGGCGGCCGGGAGAGCTGGGCCTAGTGACGTGTGCGTTGCGGGATGCGGAGGGCAATTATTACATCTCCGAGTATGGGGAGTATGACCGTGTGCAGAAGTTCTCGCCTCAGGGAGAGTTCCTGCTCGAGTGGGGCGGGCATGGCACGCGGCCGGGGCAGTTCAGCAGGCCGCAGAAGATGGCATGGGACGAGCAGCAACGGATCTGGATTGTGGATGCTTGTAATCACCGCATCCAGGTGTTCGACAGGGAGGGGCGGTTGCAGTTCTACTGGGGACGCGCCGGCAGCGGTCCAGGCGAGCTGTATTACCCGTACGACCTGGACTTCGATGCGCAGGGCAACGTGGTGGTCTGCGAGTTCGGCAACCACCGTGTGCAGAAGTTCACACGCGACGGGCGGTCGCTGGGCTGTTGGGGGCGGCACGGCCGCGGGCCCGGAGAATTGCACCATCCCTGGGCTGTACGGGTGGATCGCCGTGGTAGAATCCACGTGCTGGATACGAATAACCACCGGCTCCAGCGAATCGTCATGCCTTGAGGGTAGGTGGTGCCATGCTAGCCAACACAGCGTACCGACTGGCGTTCGATAGTCCGGCGTATCTGTGCTTGCTGGCGCTGCTGCCCGTGCTGTGGTGGTTCAGCCCCGCGTTGGCAGAGGTGCCGGCGGGCCGCCGGGCGGTGGGCGTGGTGGGGCGGGGCCTGACGCTGGCGATTCTAGCCGTGGTGCTGTGCGTGCCGCAGGCGGGGTGGTGGTCGCTGGCGGCCCTACTGCCGTTGATCTGGTGGTGGAGTCCCTCGCTGGCGGGGCTCTCGCCGTGGAGGAGGGTGGGGGCGATTGGGCTGCGCGTGGCGGCGTTTCCGCTGGCCGCGGCAGGGTTGTGGCTGTGGATCACCAGGGTACGGCCTGATGAGCCGTGGTACCCCGGCACGTGGCCGTGGCGGTTGGCGGCAGCGTGCGGCTGGACGGTGGCGTCGATCTTGCCGCTGTTGGGGGTATGGCTGGCCAGCTACCGCCTGGGACGAGGGGTGGTCTCCACGCGCTGGCTGGTGGCCGACCGGCTGCGAACGGTGGTGGCCATGCTTTTGTGTCTGGCTGCGGCGGAACTGCAGTTGGTGAAGATCAGCGAGAAGCTCACGGTCATCTACGTGCTGGACGGCTCGGCCAGCATTCCGGCGGAGCGGCGGGCAGCCATGGTAGAATACGTGAACCGCTCGATCCTGGAGCATCGCCAACGGGACGACAACGTGGGAGTGATCGTTTTCGGCCGCGATGCAGCCATCGAGATGCCCCCCTTTGACGACGACGTGCAGCTTGGCACTCAATTCGAGAGCCCGCTCAACCCCGAATTCACCAACCTCGCCGCCGCTCTGAAGCTGGCCCAGGCGTCCTTTCCAGAGGACGCGGCGAAGCGGATCGTGATCGTCAGCGACGGCAATGAGAACCTGGGCAATGCGCGGGAGCAGGCGCAGGCCGCGGCCGACGCCGGCATCGGCATCGATGTGGTGCCGATCGATTACCAGAGGCAGGCCGAGGTGCTTGTAGAGCGTGTGACCCTGCCGCCCAACGTACGGCACGGCCAGCCGTTCGAGCTGCGCGTGGTGTTGAACAATACCTCGCTCTTGCCGGCGCCCGAGGGGAACATCTCCGGGCGGTTGGTGATCACCCGCGAGACGGGAGATCAGCCGGATATCCTCACGGACGAGCATGTGGAGCTGCCGCCGGGCAAGCGTGTGTTCAGCGTCAAGCTGCGCATCGACGAGCCGCAGTTCTACCGTTACAAGGCGCGATTCGTGCCGGACGATCCACGAGGAGACATCCCGCAGAACAACGAGGCCTCCACGTTTGTCCACGTGCGGGGCAAGGGCAAGGTGCTGTTTGTGGTGGACAGCGTGCCGCAGCGCAAGAACGAGCACGACCTGCTCGTGGGCCGGCTGGCAGAGGCCAATCTCGAGGTGGACGTGCGCCCCAGCAGCCAGTTCCCCACCAATCTGGCGGAGTTGCAACAGTACGACAGCGTGGTGCTGGCCAACGTGCCGCGCGAGGACTTTACCGACGAGCAGTTGACGATGCTGGTCGAGAACACGCACAGCATGGGCGCGGGGCTGATCATGCTGGGCGGGGACAACGGCTTTGGCGCCGGCGGATGGGCCAATAGCCCAGTAGAAGAGGCCATGCCCCTGGACTTCCACATCAAGGCGGCCAAGGTCGTGCCCAAGGGGGCGTTGGCCATGGTGATGCACGCCTCGGAGATGGCCGAGGGCAACTTCTGGCAGAAGGTGATTGCCCGCAAGGCCGTCGAGGCGCTCGGCTACCACGACTATTGCGGCGTGCTGCACCTGGGCGCCGGCGGCGTCGTCTGGCTCTGGCCCGGCGGCATGGTCAAGGTGGGCGGCGTCCGTGATCGCATGCTGGCGGCCATCGACCGCATGGTTCCGGGAGACATGCCGGACTTCGACCCCGCCATGCAGATGGCGCTGGCGGGGTTCAACCGTGTTCAGGATGCTGCTGCCCGCCACATGATCGTGATCAGCGACGGCGATCCCACGCCGCCTAGCCTGGGGATGGTGGCGCAGTTCAGGCGGGCCAACATCACGGTCTCCACGGTGGCCGTGGGTTGCCACGGGCCGGCGGAGAGCGCGGTGCTGAAGAACCTGGCCGCCGCCACCGGCGGCAAGTACTACGAGGTGAACAATCCCAAGCTGCTGCCCAAGATCTTTCAGCGGGAGGCGCGTCGGGTAGCACGTCCGCTGATCCACGAGAATGCCAACGGATTCGGCGTGCAGGTGCTGCGACCCGACCACGACATCATGAAGGGCCTGGAGCCGGTGCTGCCGCCGATTACCGGCTATGTACAGACCACGCGCAAGAAGAACGAGCTGGTCGAGGTGCTGGCCATGGCGCCCGAGCCTGCGGGGGAGGATTACCGTTCGATCATCGCCTGCTGGCGATACGGGGCGGGCAAGTCTGTGGCCATTACCACGGACGCGGGCCAGCGCTGGGCGGTCACCTGGCCCGAATGGGCCAACTACGCACGATTGTTCAGCCAGGCCGTGCAATGGTCGATGCGGCCCGCAGGAGACGAAGGGAAGTTCACCGTGGCCACCGAGGTGAAAGACGGCCGGGTACGCCTCTCCGTCACAGCGCTGGACAAGGAGGATGCCTTCCTCAACTTTCTGGACATGCACGGGTTTGTGGCGGGGCCGGATCCCTCGCAGCGGATCGAACTGGATTTGGAGCAGGTTGCTCCCGGCCGCTACACGGGCACGTTCGATGCGGCGACCGCCGGCAGTTACCTGGTGATGATCAACCCTGGCGCGGGGATGACGGCCATCCGCACCGGCGTGGATGTGCCCTATTCCGCCGAGTTCCGGGCGCGGGACGCGAACGTGGCCCTGTTGAAGTCGCTGGCCCAGCTTCGCCCGCGGGGCGGCGCCGCCGGCGCGGTGATTGCGGGGTTGGGAGAAGAGAAGCTGGAGACGCTGCTGCGGACCAATACGTTCCGCCGCGATTTGCGGCGCGCGTCCAGCCATCAGGACGTGTGGCAGTATCTGCTGCTGGTCGCCGGCTGTCTGTTCTTTTTCGACGTGGGCTGTCGGCGTGTGGCGGTGTCTTTCGGTTGGGTGGGTCCGGTGGCGCAGCAGTTGTGGGCGGTGTTGCTGCGGCGTGAGCCGCCGCCGCCGCGAGAGGAGTACATCAGCCGGCTGCGGAGCCGGAAGTTGGAGGTGGCCCAGCAGATCGAGAGCCGCAGGGCGGCGGTACGTTTTGAGCCTGCGCCCGATGCGCCCGCCACCAGCGAGATTCTCACGCCCGAGGCCGCGGCACCGCCGCTGGCTCCACCCTCGGCACCGGCCGCCGGCCTAGCTCCAGAAGGCGAACAGGAGACGTACACCGCTCGACTGCTCAAGGCGAAGCAGAGGGTATGGAAGGAGCAGAAACGTGAATAAACCGAAGGGGGCAGCCGTAAGGCTCACGAAGGCGTGCCGCCATCGGCCGTCAGTGCATCGTTCGTGCGCGTGCCGGAGCCGCGGAAGCCGTCTGGGCGGCTGGCCGGAGGGCGTCGAGCCGGCGGATGGACCATTGGAGGCACCCACTCTGTCCTGTCTAACCTGTCCTGAGGAACGCCACCCATGTCGCTTGCCGGAACCATGGAACAGCAGGCTCAAGAGTTTGTCTCCCGCTATGGGGCGGTGCGCGAGCAGCTCAGCCGGGTGATCGTAGGCCATGATGAGATCATTCACGGCGTGCTCACCTGTTTGTTTGTGGGAGGACACGCCTTGCTGGAAGGCGTGCCGGGCCTGGGCAAGACGCTGCTGGTGCGGACGCTGGCCGAAGCGCTCAACCTGCACTTCGCGCGGATCCAGTTTACGCCCGATTTGATGCCGGCGGACATTCTGGGTACGAACATGGTGCATGAAACGCCGGAGGGACGGAGGATCTTCGAGTTTCAGAAAGGGCCCGTGTTCACGCAGATCCTGCTGGCCGACGAGATCAACCGGGCCACGCCCAAGACGCAATCCGCCCTGCTGGAAACGATGCAAGAAGGCACCGTGACCGTGGCGGGGCACGTCTACACGCTGGAGAAGCCGTTCTTCGTGATGGCCACTCAAAACCCAATCGAGCAGGAGGGGACCTACCCCCTCCCCGAGGCGCAGCTCGACCGCTTCTTCTTCAAACTCCTGGTCGGCTACTCCAGCCGCGAGGAGCTGTCCCGCATTATCGACCGCACCACGCGGGGAGAGGTGATCAAGCCACAGCGCGTGATGGATGGCAGCGAGATCCGCAAGTGGCAGGCCGTGGTGCGCGAGGTGGTGTTGGCTCCGCACGTGCAGGACTACCTGGTGCGGCTCACCTTGGCGACGCATCCTCAGGGCGCGTTTGCACCCGAGATTACCAACAAGTACATCCGCTGGGGGGCCAGTCCGCGGGGCGCCCAGACGCTGGCCCTGGCCGCCAAGGTCCGCGCCCTGCTGGAGGGACGGTATAATGTGAGCTTCGAAGATGTGCGGCGCGTGTTTCTGCCCGCCATGCGGCACCGCATCCTGCTCAACTTCGAGGCGCAGGCCGAGGGGATCCAGCCAGACCAGGTGTTGCTCGATCTGTTGGAGCACGTGCCAGAAAGGGCAGAGGGCCGCTAAATGCCGCACAGCGCCGAAAACCTGCTGCCGCCCGAGCTGGTTGCCCGCCTGGAACGGCTGGAACTGGTGACGCGGAAGATCTTCCGCGGCCGCCTCAAGGGAGAACGCCGCAGCAAACGCAAGGGCCAGAGCGTCGAGTTTGCCGACTTCCGCAGCTACGTGCATGGAGACGACCTGCGGTTCATCGACTGGAACACCTATGCCCGCCTGGACAAGCTGTTCCTCAAGCTGTTTTTGGAAGAAGAAGACCTGCACTTCTATGCTCTGATCGACGCCAGCATGTCGATGGACTTTGGCACCCCCTCCAAGCTCGAATATGCCTGCCGGCTGGCGGCGGCGCTGGGCTTTGTGGGGCTGGTGCGCGGCGACCGCGTGCGGATCGAGACGCTGGGGCAGCCGGCGGCGCGGCCGGGTCCGGTGTTTCGCGGCCGGCACAGCCTGTGGCGGCTGCTGGATCACTTGCAGCAGCTTCAAGCCGGAGAAACGACCTCGCTGGCCGAAGGCGTGCGCAACTTCTGCCTGCGCAATCCCGGCAAGGGGATTGTGGTCCTGATCAGCGATCTGATGGATAAACAGGGTTTTGCCGACGCGCTGCGCTACCTGGTGGCACATCAGATGGATGCGTACGTGATCCACGTGCTCAGCCAGGAGGAGCTGGATCCCGACCTGAAAGGGGACCTGCGGCTGGTGGACTGTGAAGATGGGGACGTGGCCGAAGTGACGGTGAACGCCGCCCTGCTCAACCGGTACCGGCAGACCCTGGCGGCATTTGTGGAGGCGGCGCGCGACTTTTGCACGCGGCGGGGCATGGTCTATCTGCTGGCCAACACGCGCCTGCCGGTAGAGCAGTTGATCTCGGGCTACCTTCGCAAGCGAGGGCTGGTGCGCTAATGTGGCCGCAATGGACGAGCATGCTCTCCTGGTGGCAGTGGGCCCTGCTGGCCAGCGTGCCGCCCGCCATCGTGCTGCTCTACTTCCTCAAGCTCAAGCGGCAGCCCGTGGAAGTGCCCAGCACCTATCTGTGGCACAAGATGATCGAAGACCTGCACGTGAACACCATCTGGCAGCGGCTCCGCCGCAGCCTGCTGCTGTTCTTGCAGTTGCTGCTGGTGGCCTTGGTGATGCTGGCGCTGTGGCGGCCCTCCTGGCGGGGCTCGCGGCTCTCGGGTGGCCGGTACGTATTCTTGATCGATACCTCCGCTAGCATGTCAGCCACCGACGTGGCCCCCTCACGCTTGGAGGCAGCCAAGCAGCAGGTGCTGGATCTGATTGCCGAGATGGCCTCGGGCGATGTGGCCATGGTCGTCAGCTTCTCAGACACGGCACGCGTCGAGCAGACCTTCACAGACAATCGCGCCGAGCTGCGCCGCAAGGTCCAGGCGATCCAGCAAACGGACCGGCCCACCAATGTATTGGAGGCGCTGCGCGTCGCCAGCGGGTTGGCCAACCCCGGCCGCAGCGGCACCGAGATCCAGGATGTCCGCGTGGCCGAGGCCCGCCCAGCACGCCTGTTCCTGTTCACAGACGGCCGCTTTCCCGACGTCCCCGGCGTCACGGTGCGGTCGCTGGAACCTCTGCCCTCGATCCAGGACGACGAAACGGACCAGGATCAGCCAGACAACGCTGGAGAGGACGAAGCCGCAGCAGACGAAGGCGAGCAAGCCAGCGAGCAGGCAGCCGCCGCCGGCACCGCGCTGGCCGAAGGGTTCTCGCTGGGCAACCTCGACCCGCAGCCGCTGCGGATTGTGGGTGTCAAGGATGCCGACAACGTGGGCATTGTCGCCTTCAGCGCAGGCCGCAACGAAGAGCGGCCCGACGAACTGCAAGCCTTTGCGCGGCTGAAGAACTACGGCCCCCGCCGCAAGCGCGTCAACGTCTCGTTGCACCTCAATGGAGAACTGATCGACGCCGACCGCGTGACCCTGCCTGCTCGCGATGGCCGCGGGCTGGCGTTCTCTCTGGATGAGAAGGCGCGGGGCGGCGTCCTGGAGCTGCGCATCGACACGCCGGACCACCTGGCCATCGATAACCGGGCGTGGGCCGTGGTCAACGAGCCGCGCAAGGCCCGCGTGCTGCTGGTGACCGACGGCAACGAGCACCTGCTGTACGCGCTTTCTACCGATGCGGCCCAACTGCTGTGCGAGGTCACCGAACGGCCCTCCTCCTACCTGGCGACCCCTCAGTACCGGGACGATGCCTTGCTGGGCAACTACGACCTGGCCATTTTCGACCGCTGCGCGCCGCCTGCGGAGCTGATGCCGCAATGCAGCACGCTGTTCATAGGCAGCTTGCCGCCGGCTGCCCCGGCCGTGGTGGATCAGGCGGCGCAGGCCGGTACGGAGGCCTCGGGGGGCGGCCTGCCGGTTGCTGGGCACGGGGCGCCGGCGACCGGCGGCGGCGCTTCAGCCACATCCGATTCGCAAGCGGGGCCGTCCGGCCAGACTGTGCCCGATCCTTCAAGCTGGGCAGCCGGTCCCGTGGCCGCAGCGCCGCAGATTACCGATATCGATCGCTCCCATCCTGTGATGCACATGATCGACATGGGAGACGTGCTGATCCTGGAAGGAACGCCGCTCAAACCCCCGCGCGGCAGCACGGTGCTGATCGACAGCACGGCCGGCCCTCTGGCCGCCATAGCGCCTCGAGAAGGTTTCGAGGACGTGGTGCTGGGTTTTGGGGTGGGCGGCCCTCAGGTGAACACCAACTGGCCCGTGCGGCTCAGCTTTCCGGTGTTCGTGCTCAACGCCCTGCAATACCTGGGGGGCGGCACGACCGTCCAGAACGCCGCCAGCGTCAGGCCGGGTGAACCGCTGGCCTGGCGAAGTGCCGCGGCCATCGACCGCATTGAAGTGCGTCCGCCCTCCGGTCCGGCTCTCGAGATTCAGCGAGGACCGCTCAATACGTTCCCGATTACGCAAACCGCTCGTGTAGGGTTGTACGAGGTGCGCGAAGGCGGCTCGCGCCAGGCGAGCGGCCGCTTTGCCGTCAACCTCTTCGACGACAACGAGAGCGACCTGCTGCCGCGCACCAGCGTCAAGCTGGGACATGTCGAGGTCAAGCAAGGGGAGGCCTGGCAGCCTGCACGGCACGATGCGTGGAAATGGCTGCTGCTTGCTGGCCTGGCCATCCTGGCGGTAGAGTGGTATATCTACAACCGTCGGGTACACGTGTAACCCTACGGCCGCCCAGCGAACAGCCGGCAGAGCGCTCAGGTCCAGAGGCATTGCCTTCTCGCCTGCCTCTCGCCGCTCACGAAAACGGAGATCCATCACGCCGCCGGGGCGAATCCTCGGTCCGACAAAGCAGGAGGTTGCATGGCCGGTGTTCTACGCCGCCGCTCTAGCGGCAGCCCGGAGCCTCGCCGTCCGGGCCGCTTGCTCAACCAGTTGGTGGAGCACAAGCTCATCCGTCGCCTCAGTTTTGCCGAGTATCGCGGCCGGGTACGCCGCGTCTACGACGGCCCCCAGGGCGCCCTGCAAGCCGCGCTCAGCCGGCTGTCTGGTCACTACATCTGCGTGGAACGTCTGTTTCGCGATCGCCACTTCGACCTGCGCGGCGTACAGCGGTTGCTGGATGCCGGCTGCGGTTCCGGCCAGCTTGCCACTCACGTCTCGCGCTATGCCGATCCGGGCACGCAAATCACCTGCTGCGATATCTCGGCTGCCATGGTCCGTCGCGCCCGCCGCCGCCTTCGCCACCACGCCATCCGCTGGCTGGTAGCCGACCTCGCCGCCCTCCCGTTTGCCAACGCTTCCTTCGATTGCGTTACCTGCAGCTACGTGCTGGAACATCTGCCCGATGCACGGCTCGGGCTGGCCGAGATCGCCCGCGTGCTCGTCCCCGGCGGCAAGGCCCTGATTCTCACCTCGGAAGACAACTTTACCGGCGCCATGACCAGCCGCTTCTGGTGCTCGCGCACCTACAACCGCGCCGAACTCGCCCAGGCCGCTCGCGACGCCGGCCTGATCTGGGTACAAGAACTCTGGCTCTCTCCGCTGCACCGCCTGCTGCGCGCCGGCGGCATCTGCGTGGTGATGCAACGGCAGCCCTGAGGGCGCGGCCCAAGCCCATGCCCCGCTGCCGCACAGCAGCCACAAGCCCTCAGAGCACGACGGCTCCGGCGAGAAGCACGAACGTCTCACCGCGCGCTGTCGTTCCCAGGCAGCAGCCTGGCAACGAGCAGCGGCTACCTGAGCGTTGGGAGCGGCTGTCAGCGGAAGCAGACAGGAGCCTCCGTGCAGTGCGTTCTCAGGCAGGAACCTGGCAACAAGCAGCGGATATTACCGGCCTGCCTCACAGCTCGAGCCTCCCCTCCAGCAGGTCAAACCATCGCGCCAGGGGGGCCAGCTCCTGCCGCACCCGCTCGCTGGGCGCATCGATGCTGAGCTGCCGCGGGGCAGTGAGCGCGGCGAGCTGCAGCACGTCGAACTGCTCGAGCAATCCAAAGCAGAACAGCTCTGGCCCGTCGCCAACACTGAGGTTCTGCTCGATCACCTCTTTCAAACTGCCCAGCGTACGCGAAATCCTCACGGCCGAGATGGCCTCCGTCTCCACGCCCGCCGCAATCAGAACTGCTAACGAGCTGCGCGGCCCTGAACCGGAGAGCACCACCGGCCCGGCCCTGCGCTCGCCCGCCAACCATCGGCACACGGCCGCCAACTGGCTGGCCTGCACCCCCACGGGACGGTCACCCACGCTTGAGACAAACAGGGCAAACAAGCCCGCCACACGGCCAGCATTCGACTCGCCCAGGTAGAACGGATCGAGGGCCAACACGCGCCACCCATCGTTCACGCCGCGTTCGACCTCGGCCGCCAGAGAGGCCCGTCCCTCGTCCGCCACCAGGACCAACGTGCCCTTGGGATGGGCAGCAGCCACTTCGACGGCGGGTATGGTCCAGTCCTGTCCCACGCGCAGCTTCCACCGCGTAACGTTCAGCCCGCCCCGTTGCTCCCTGCCGGCGGACACGGCGGAGACGGCGTACTCGCGGAGCCGCGCCACCTCGGCGAGCCGCTGCCGTGCCGCGGCCTGCCAGGCCCGTGCCTCCGCTAGCGTGTCTGGCAGCGGCGCCGCACGCGGCAGCCCCCGCGCCAGCCCTAATGCCAGGCTCTGAAAGTCGGCGTTGTCCTCGGGCAGGGGCACGTTCAGCTCCTCTGCCGTCTTCACCTCATCTGCACTGGGAATCTCCGTCCGCTCCATGCCGGGATCGTTGGCAAAGAAGAAATCTGCCAGCAGGCGATAGAGCGCCTCGCGGTTGTCCTGGTCGAAGTTATGGGTCCCCGGCTCCTCGTTCACGTGCGAGCGCAGCCGCCACGGGTAACCGTACAAGCGGTAGAACGGCTGTGCCTCCTGCAACAGGGGGGCCAGCGCATGATCTGCCCGAAAACAGCACTCGTCCTTGGCATTGTAGGTTAGCAGTGCGGGACGCGGTGCCAGCATGGCGGTCAAGTGCGTGTAGTCGGCCACGCTGGCCATGTCCACCGGCGTCTGCTCCGAATCTCCCAGGTCGCTGAAATCGGCCGCTCGCGTCAAGAAGCTGGAGTAGCCCGCCACCGGGTTGCACAGCGTCACCCGCTGATCCAGCGCACTGATCACGATCGTCTGCCAGCCGCCGCCTGAAAGGCCCGCCACGCCTACCCGCGCGGTATCTGCATGCTGGTGCGCCAGCAACACGTCCAGCCCCCGTTGGAGCACCAGGTAAAACACGGCCAGGCCCGCCGTGCCGCACAGATCGAGCTGGTTCATCCGGCCGTGTCCGTACCCGGGACTGCGCAATTGCCCCATGCCCAACCAGTCGGGATTGAGTGCGATCATCCCCCGCTTGGCCATATTGATACAACGAAGCTGCTTGGGGACATACGCCTTACCATCCGCCGTGTGGCCATTCACGTTAAGGAACACGGGCACGCGGCCAGAGAGGCTGTCCGGTTCATACAGCACGGCGGGCATCCACATGCCCGGCAGCACCTCGTAGCGCAGCTTGCGAATGTGATAGCCCGGCCCGCCGGAGATGGTCTCGCCCCACACCACCTGCGTGGCACCCTC
>JAIMBC010000185.1 GCA_023511675.1 Pirellulales bacterium | reverse complement strand
ACTGGAGGCCGTGCACTGCCAGCACGGGCCGGGCCGCAAACACCTCGGGCAGCCGCACGTTCAGCGGCGCCTCCCCCAGATTACGAATGATCAGCTTCGCCTGCCTGGCATTGCGCGGGATGAACTTCACCTCGAGCTGACCGGATTGCATGCCCGCGAACAGCTCCACCTCTGGGTCGCCAGGGTTGTACGCGCCCGGCGTTTTCTCAGGCTTCCGCGCCTGCGCAGGTAAGCTGGAGACGATCCATCCCGCCGCGGAGACCACCAACGCCACCGCTGCCGCCCAGCGCAAACGCACGACTTTCAGCAAGCACGCTTTCATGAGACACCTCCACTCTATTCACCGCCTGTTCCCGTGAGGGGCACGAAATACCGCCTCCTTTCCGCAGGCTACCAAACGGCTACAACCAGGTCCAGCAAGTTGCCGGGCGGAGGGAGCCTGGTGCGCTCCATCCCCTTCTTGGGCACCGCTCTGGTGGGGGTGCGAGGCACACGGTTCGTGTCGGGATTGCTCACGGCTGCCTGGGGGGCGGGCAGATCTTGGGCCGGCAAAGTCAGCGAGCAGCCGCCGGCCCCGATGCTTGCCGTATCCTCTCTGCCCTGTTACAACAACCAGCAGTCACGAGCAAGCTTCCTCATGGGGGTTCAACCAATGGCACTGTATCGACATGGCGACTTGCTGGTGGCCGATGTGCCTTCGCTGCCGAAAGGAGCCCAGCCCCTGGCCCACCTTGTGCTGGCAACCGGCGAGTTAACAGGGCATGCACACCGCATCGCGGAGCGGGATGCGGCTCAGCTCTTCCGCGCGGCCGACACGCTCTACCTGCACGTCACGGCGGAGCGTGCCACGCTGGTCCATCAAGAACATGCTCCCATTTCCCTCCCGCGCGGCACGTACCGCGTCTGGAGGCAGCGCGAGTACACACCGCGTGAAATCCGCGCGGTCCGCGACTGAGCAACTCACCAGCGGGGTGTGCATGTCTCGGAAGCTCTACTCGCCCGCGGAGGCATACAAGCGGCTGGCCGGGGGCCATCTGCCGCCCGGCAGCCGTGTGACAGGCGAATTGGATTACTCCGCTAGTTCCGGCCGGACGCCGCCGCCCCGCTTTCCACCTGGGCTGTGCGTGGATGTACTCAACGTGGCTGGCTGCCAACTTGATGAGCTGCCCGAGGGACTGCAAGCCTACGAGCTGATTGCGGCACGTACGCCGCTGCGCTCTCTGCCGGCCAGTCTGCGCGTGTCAACGCGGCTAATCCTTACGGGCTGCGAGCGATTGCAGTCTCTTCCTACGGGCTTGACCGTGGGCAGCCTGGTGCTGCGCGGTTGCACGGCCTTGCGGGAGCTTCCCGAGGGATTGGACGTGTGGTTTTTGGATCTGACGGACTGCTGGGCGCTGGAGCGGTGGCCGCGGCAGGCGGTCATTCGCGGCGGCCACCTGCGGCTACGCGGCTGCGCGGCCCTCAGGGAGCTGCCGCCGTTTGTGCGCAGGCTGGCGGGGCTGGATGTGTCGGATTGTCCCAACCTGTGCAGCCTGCCTCCCGAGCTAGTGGTTACCGGCTGGATCGACGTGGCCGGCAGCGGCCTAAAGGAAGATGCGCTGCACGAGGGCGTGGCACGGGCACAGCTTCGTTGGCGCGGCGTGGCCATCGATCGCCGCGTGGCCTTCCATCCGGAAACCCTCACCGTGGGCGAAGTGCTGGGCCAACGCAATGCCGAGCGGCGGCGCGTGCTGATCGAACGCTACGGCGTTGCCCGCCTGCTCAAGGATGCTCGGGCCAAGGTGCTGGATACCGATCGCGACGCTGGGGGGCCTCGCCAGCTCCTGCTCTTGCCCCTTGCGGACGACGAAGACATTGTGGCCCTTTCGTGTTTCTGCCCCTCAACGGGCCGACAGTATATGATTCGAGTACCTCCGACGACTCTGACCTGCCGCCAGGCGGCGGCCTGGATCGCGGGCTTTGACGATCCGGCGGATTACCAACCCTTGGTGGAGACCTGAAAGCCGCACCCGGCGGGAGTTCACCGATGTTCGAGCAGCTTCTGGAAGAGTTTGCGGGCCAGCCAGTGCAAGACTTCGACATCGAGGACGATTGGCAAGGCCCGGAGGTGGCGTATCGCGTCTGGCAAGGCTATGACGACGAGACGACGATTGTCGAACGCCTGCATCGCCTGCTGGATCAGCCAGGCAGCGAGGAGCTGACGGGGCTGGTGGTCGGTGCGTGGGAGAGGGTAAGCGAGGGCGAGTCTGCCAAGGCCATCGTCAAGGAGCTGATCCGCGTCGCTCCGCGGTTGCCCAAGCTGCAGGCCCTGTTTCTGGGCGATATTACCTACGAAGAGTGCGAACTTTCCTGGCTGAAGTTGACGGACGTGTCGCCCCTGCTGGCTGCCTGGCCCAAGCTGGAGACATTCAGGGTCCGCGGCAGCGAGGATCTGGCCTTCTCTCCCCTGCGCCATGAGGGCTTGCGCCACCTGGCCATCGAGTCGGGCGGGCTGCCGCGCGCCGTGCTCAGGCAGGTGTTCTCCTGCGAGCTGCCCAATCTGGAGCACCTGGAGTTGTTTCTGGGAGAGAGCCAATATGGCTTCGACGGCGACGTCAGCGACTTGCAGCCCTTGTTTTCGGGCCGGCTCTTCCCACGGCTGAAGTACCTGGGGCTGATGAATAGCGAAATCGCCGACGAGATCGCCGCCGTGGTGGTCAACGCGCCCATTATCGACCGCATCCACACGCTCGATCTCTCTTTGGGCAACCTCGGCGACGAAGGCGTCCGCTCCCTGCGCGCCCTGGCAGGCAAGAAGAACCGCACGTGTCTCAACATCTCGCACCATTACGCCTCCCCCAAGGAACTCAAGGCACTGAAAAAGGCCCTCGGCTGCTTGGTGATCGCAGACGACCCACAGGAGGCGGATGATGATTACCGGCCCATCATGCACTCCGAGTAGTTGTCGGACGGCGCCGCAGGTGGTGGTTGTGGGACCGCCGGGCACGCGCCGCATGGAGCTGCTGTTGGCCGCCGCACGCCGCGCCGGCTGGCACCGCCCCACGGCCCTGCCCTATCCCCGGGCACAGCTCCTCCCCCATCCCTGCCTTGAGGGTACGCCGCACCGCGGCCCGCCACCGCGCCACGTGCTGGTACGACTCGACTCTCCGCAGGACGACTTGCACACGCTCCGCCGCCTGCTCACTCTGGGCATCGCCCCCACAGCCGCCGCAGGACGCACCCCTCTCTCCCCACAACAGATCGAGCGGCTCTCTCCCGCGCGCGGAGAGCTGGTCCACCCGCTGCAATGGTTCCTGGGCTTTCGCGAGCTGCTGCAAGGCTTGTCCCAGCGCTGGACGCGCAACGTGAGCTGGATGTCACACCCGCAGGCCGTCTTGCAGATGTTCGACAAACACGCCTGCCGCCAGCTATGGTCGGCAGCCGGCCTGCCCGTGGCCCCAAGCCCGGCCTGTCCCCAAGGCTATGACGAGCTGCGCCAGCAAGTTCGCTCGCCTCATGCCCGCCTGTTCATCAAGCTGCGCTACGGCTATGCCGCCGCCGGTGCCACGGCGCTCGAATGGCACGGCAGCCGCCTGCGGGCCATCTCCACGGTCGAAACCGTCCGCAATGCCGGCCAAACCCGACTGTTCGTCTCCCGGCGGCCGCAGATCTTGCTCGACGAGCGCCAGATCGCACAACTGATCGACCTGCTGGCGCAGCACCAGATCATTGTCGAGGAGTGGCTGCCCAAGGCCCGCTGGCAGGGACTGCCCTTCGACGTGAGACTGGTGCTGGTGGGCGGCCGCGTGCGGCACGTGGTGGGACGCGCCCGCGCCTCTCCCTTCACCAACCTCAATCTCGGTGCCCGCCGCATCCCCCGTGACACCTTGATGCAACACCTCCGCGCGTGGGATGACCTGGTGTCCCTCGCCGAGCAGGCTGCCGCCTGCTTCCCCACGGCAGGAACGCTGGGACTGGATGTCCTGGTGCTGCCCTGCCGCCGGCGCATGGTCCTGCTGGAGGCCAACGCCTTCGGAGACTATCTGCCCGGCCTGCTGCACGCCGGCGCTACCACCTACGAGGCCGCCTTTCAAGGGTACCTCGCCTCATGACCAGACATGACCCGCACCTTCCCGATCTGGCGCTGATCACCCTCGATGCCCTGCGCTATGACGTGGCGTGCGAGGCGCTGGCCAACGGACAGACGCCGCTGCTGGCCTCGCTGTTTCCCTGCTGGGAAGCCCGCCACACGCCCGGCAACTTCACCTACGCTGCCCATGCGGCCTTCTTCGCTGGCTTTTTTCCCACCCCCGCCTCCGGCAGCCGCGAGGTGCGCCCCCTCGCCCTGCGCTTCGCGGGCAGCCGTACCATCGGCCGACAGACACTATTGCTTGAGGGAGCCAATATTGTCGAGGGTCTGCGCCGCAAGGGCTACCATACGCTGTGCATCGGCGGTGTAGGCTTCTTCAACGGCCGTAACCCCCTGGGCAGCGTGTTTCCCAGCATGTTCGACGAACGCTGCTGGCAGCCCTCGTTCGCCGTCTCGGAGCTGCACTCCACGCGCGAGCAGGTCCGCGAGGCGTGCCGCCGCATCGGCCGCCTGCCCGCCGATCAGCCGCTGTTTTTATTCCTGAACATCTCGGCGACCCATCCTCCCACGCACATGTATCTGCCGGGCTCGCAGGGCGACTCCAAGGCCACACAGGCCGCCGCACTGGCCTACGTCGACCGCCAACTGCCGCCGCTGTTCAATGCCCTGCACAGCCGGGGCCGCGGTGGCACCGCCTATCTGATGTCCGACCATGGGACGCTGTTCGGCGAAGACGGCCTCTACGGCCATCGCCTCGCGCACCCCGTTGTCTGGACTGTCCCCTACGCAGAATATCACTGGAAGCCCCTCTCGTGACCGCTCGCTCATACACGCCCCCCGAACTCCAGATCCTCTCACACCAGGCCCCGGCCGCACTGCCAGCAGACGCCGAGTTGGTCTCCTACGCCTACTCTTATCCCCACAAGTCCTCCTACCAGCCGCTTCTCCCGCCCGTACCCCTGGCAGACGCCTGGGCAGAGGAGGACCTGGGCCGCCTGGCACTGTACGTCCACCTCCCCTTCTGCGAAATGCGCTGCGGCTTCTGCAACCTCTTCACCCAGTCCCAGCCGCAGCAAGAAGAGGTTGCTGCGTATCTCCATGCCCTCGCCAGGCAGATCCGCGTGGTCTCAGACATTCTGCGCGCGGCCCGCTTCGCCGTCTGTGCACTGGGCGGCGGCACGCCCACCTTCCTCTCCCCCCAGCAACTCGACTGGCTGTTCGATCTGCTGGGAGCTGCGTGGAACTTCGACCCCCGCCACACCCCCACCTCCGTCGAGGCCTCGCCCGCCACCGCCAGCACAGACCGTCTGCGCACGCTGGCGCAACGGGGCGTGCACCGCCTCAGCCTGGGCGTCCAATCATTCGTCGAAGCTGAGACGCGCGCCCTCGGCCGACCGCAACGCCCCGCCGACGCCCACGCCGCCCTCGAGACCATCCGCAGCCTGCCCTTTGCGGCGCTCAACGTGGATCTGATCTACGGTCATCCCAGCCAGTCGCTGGCGGGCTGGCTGTTCTCTCTGCGCGAAGTGCTCCGCTACCAGCCCGAGGAAATCTACCTCTATCCGCTCTATGTCCGCCCCCAGACGGGGCTGGCACGGCGCGTCCCTGGCGGAGCTGCCCTGCGCAGCGACCTCTATCGCGCGGGCCGAGAGCATCTGCTGGCAGCAGGCTACACACAGATCTCGCACCGCTGCTTCAGGCTCCAGCGCTACCAGCCCCCCCCGGTGGCCTACGGCTGCCAGCGAGACGGAATGCTGGGCCTCGGCTGCGGGGCACGTTCGTACACCCGCACGCTGCACTACGGCAGCCGCTTCGCCGTGACACAGCAAGAAATCCGGGACATTCTGCGCGCCTGGATCACGCAAGACGACGCCGCCTTTGCCCTGGCCACGCATGGCTGCCGCCTCTCCACCGAAGAACAACGCAGACGCTATGTCATCCTCAGCGTGCTGGAAGCCCAGGGCCTCTGCGTGGCCGACTACCAGAAGCGCTTTGGCACGAACCCCCATCATGACCTGCCCGAGCTAAACCAATTCATCGACCGCGGCTGGCTCGTGCAAGAAGAGGGCCGTATCCACCTCACCGCAGCGGGCCTCGAACACGCAGACTCGCTCGGGCCGGCCCTCTACTCTGCACAGGTACGCCGGAGGCTGCGAGAGTTCGTCCGGCTATGAACCTCTCTGTGATGTATCGCGGACCGCTGGCCAGTTGCAACTATGCCTGCGGCTACTGTCCCTTCGCCAAGAGACGCGATACCCGCACCCAGCTCGACACCGACCGACGCGCGCTATCACGCTTCGTCGGCTGGCTCGAGGCACAGCACACCCACACCTGGCGCGTGTTGTTTACCCCCTGGGGAGAGGCCCTGGTACGTGCCTGGTATCGGGACGCACTGGTGCGGCTCACGCGGCTGGACCACGTGCAGCTCGCCGCGGCACAGACCAATCTCTCTTGTTCCCTAACCTGGCTGGAGGACTGCCAGCCCGAACGGCTGTCTCTGTGGGCCACGTTCCACCCCAGCGAAACCAGCCTGGGCGCGTTCGTGCGGCGGGTGATGCGCGTGTATCACGCGGGGGCTGGCATCTCGGTGGGCATGGTGGCCGTGCCGCGCTTTCTGGGCGTGCTGGCCGAATTGCGGCGAGCGCTGCCTGCGGAGATCTATTTGTGGGTCAACGCCCAGCAGCCTGCGGAAAGGCCATACACCCAGCGGGAGGTTGCCTACCTCACCAGCATCGACCCCCTGTTTACGTACACGTTGACACCGCACCGCACGTGGGGACAGCCCTGCCATACAGGCCAGACCGTGTTCACCGTGGATGGGCAGGGCAACATGCGCCGCTGCCATTTTGTGGCCGAGGTGATTGGAAACATATACGACGCCGAGTGGGAGCGTGCGCTGCGGCCGCGCGTCTGTCCCCGCACATTCTGCCGCTGCTACCTCGGCTTCGCTCACCTTACCTCGCTCGGCCTGGAGCGCTTCTTCGGCCCCGGCCTGCTCGCACGCCGGCCGGCGAACAGCGCCACGCTTAGCGCGGCCGCACCAGTCGCTCTGTCGGCCGGCGCGGCCCGCTGAAGGCGTACTTGTGGTGCGGCCCATGCCCGTGTTGCACGCGCTGGCGGCCAAAATGGTGAGCGAACACAATAAAGCAGAAACGCGCGCTTGCCACTTGCTGGGGTGATGCGATGGAAGATACCGTTCGCCGCGTGCTGCAAACAGAGTACGGGCTGCGCGTGCTGCAACGCCTGGGCCATGGGGGCTTTGGAGAGGTGTATGCCGCGGAAACTGTGGCGGAACAGGTTCCGTGCGCCATCAAGGTCTCGCTGGACCGTCTGGATGAAGGCAATCCGGCGGTGCACAAAAGAGCTGCAAATCCTACGGCAGTTGCGTTGCCTGGCGGGCCACCCCACCTGGTAACCTTGATGGACATGTGGCAGATCGCGGGATTCCTGGTGACGCGCTGGGAGCTGGCCACAGACGGCAGCCTGCTGGATCTGATGGAGAACTACCGGCGTCAGGGGCAAGCGGGCATTCCGCCGCAAGAACTCCGGCGCTACATGTGGGAGGCGGCAAAGGCGATCGACTTTCTCCATGAGCATGGGATTTATCACCGGGACGTCACACCCGCCAACTTGCTGCTGGTTCATGGGCACGTCAAGCTGGCGGACCTGGGTTTGGCCAAGGTGGCTGGGGCGTCGATCGTGTCTCACACGGGTACTGGAACGCTGGGATACCAGCCGCCGGAGGCGTTCCAACAGCATGAGTGGTCGCCTACGGGGGACCTGTACAGCCTGGCGGCCACATATGTCCGCCTGCGCACGGGCCGGGGGTCCTTCGCTGAGTGGCTGGACTCCACGGCTTCCATATGTCCGCCTGCGCACGGGCCGGGGGCCGTTTGGGGATAATGCTTATGAGATATTACCGCGCCAAGCCACAGGTAAGTGCTGCTGGACGGACTCAGCCGCAAGGAGCGTGCAGTGGTACAGCAGGCACTGGCGCCGTGTCCGGAAGAGCGGCCGCAGGACCGGGCTCGCGCATGGGTCAAACGCCTGTATGCGGCTACACGTCACCAACGCACGCCTGCGCCGGAACCTCCGCCGCCGCAGGGCGTCGCACCGCCCGCAGCAATACCTGCGGTGCCTGAGATAACACAGCGCAGCGCTCCCGGGGTTGCCCCACAGTCACTGCCGGTGGCGCCCATGGTCGCGCCAGGCAAGCGCGAGTATGGGGCGGCCCAGCCGCAGAACGCCGGCCCGCCCGCCAACGAACTGGGCTGTGCAACGGCCGGCTTGGCAATCGGCGGGGCAGACGGGGGAATCGGCAAGGCAATGGTCGGGGCAATCTTCGATGCAATCGGCGGGGAAATCTTCGATGCAATCGAGGGGCTAGCCAAGGCCGCTGGCGAAATCGTGCGCCACATGATGAGCATTTGACGCCGGGCATTGAACCCTCTAACGGAGACGGGCATTCATCGCAACGCAAGTAACCGTACATTACAACCATTCTTGACGGGGTTGGTAGCTTGCGTGGGGGCGGGGAGGATGACGAGTGCACGCAGGCGAGGTGGAGCATGGCGAGGCCGATTGATCGAGAGGAGTGGCCCTGGCAGGCCAAGCGGCCGCTGCCGCTTGCAAGAAAGCCACTCGACTGCCGTCGAGTGGCGCCAGCAAAAAGGCCTGCCGGTGGAGCAGTTCTACCTGTGGCGGGGAAAGTTGCAGGCGCACGCGGTCGGGGACGCGGGGCTTAAGGGCCCCACCGCGGACGCCGTTGGGAGGCGACACGGCTCTGGCTTGCTGAACGGGCCTGCACACACGAACGGCCCTGGTTCACTGAACGCCCTTGCCGCTAACAACGGCCTTCGTTCATCGAATTGCCATGTGAGCAGCAGCAGGCGTGCCAGCGTCGGTCGCGCCGGCCGGACCGAAAAGAACGCAAGTGGCCACAACGGGGGCAGCCCGCACGGCAAGAGGGAACGCGCGCACATTGCCAGTGCGGGAGCAATCGCAGCCACGACGGAGCGTGGCCCTCCATCCGCGAACGCGGCGCTGCATCTGTGGTCTGGAGGGACGCGCTCTGTCGCGTCCGGGGGAGCGCAAACGGTAGGCCACGATCACGGCGGGGGATGCGGACGAGCAAGGCAGAGCCTCGCAGACAGGGCGTTCCCCGGCGCAAACGCTAGGCGGCACTCACGGCCACGACGGAGCGTGGTCCTCCATCGTCCCCGCCGCCAGCAGTGCGGCTCCCTCAACATAGAACCTGTAGCGCCTGGTGATGCCGTCCGCCTGGCGTACGAGCCGCGCAGGCTGCGTCCCATGGCCCGGATCGTAGCGACGTGCCCACAACAACAGCGCCATCGCGGCAACGCCGGGCAGCACTGTCCACGCGAAGGCCATGCGATACGAGGCCTTCCAGGCAAGCACCGCAGCCACGAACAGCGGCCCCAGCACGGCACCGACCTGGTCGATGGCCTCGTGCACGCCAAAAGCACGGCCCGTGCCTATGGCGTCGCCGGCTGTGGCGAGCAGGGCATCGGGGGCAGGCGTGCGGATGGCCTTTCCCAAACGCTCTGCCACCAGCAGGCCCGCCGCCACCGGCCACAGCCCTGCCAGAGCAAGGGCTGGGACCGCAACGAACGTAAGGCCGTAGCCCGCGATGGTGAAGGCCCAGTACGCCCGCGTAGCATCACTGGCTCTTCCGCCGCGTAACGCAAGCCGTAGCCCACCAGTTCGCCCAAACCCGCCACAATGCCTACGGTGGTCGCGTTGGCTCCCAGAAAGCCAAGGAACGGGCCGGAGACGGAGCGCGCGGCCTCGTAGACAATGTCGAACAGCAGGCTGACCACCCCCATGCTGACGACGAACCGAAGGGCCTTGAGATGACCGGGGCAACTCGGCGTTCGATGCATGTGTAAGATGGCCCTCTCATGGGATTCGGGTTCTGGGCGGTGTGGTGTCTGGTCGCAGATTCTGCTGAGCGTGGTGTACATCTCGCTGCGGACCGTGTTGGCCCAGGCGTTTGCCCTGCTGGTAGCCGTGCTTCAAGCGCCATCCGGCTTGCACAACTAGGATCAAGCCTCGTTGCAGGCCAATGGCCTTGAGTGTATTGCCGTGAGGCATAGGGGGGCAAGCATCGGCACAGATCCGTTCGCCTGGACTGCTTTTTCAGGTTGATTCAGCTTGGTGGCCACTGTGGGGCAGTGTGTCGGTCGCATTGGGCTGGCGGCGGATTGCCCGCGCCAGGGAGCGTACATGTGGATCAGCCGCCGGCGGTGCGAGTGTGTTGCACTCGATGCTTATCTGCGGCAGTTGCGTCTTCGCGTGAGGGGCTTCATCAAGGGCCAGTAGCATCGGGTGGAAGTGTGGAGTCGCGTTCGGCGAAAACGAGGCGAGCGAGATGTTCGCGCTCCCAGGAGCAGGAGGCAGGGATGCCTGCTCTACCAGGCAGGCGGGCGGGATGTCCGCCCCCGGCACGGCAGCCCCCGCGCATGCTGCTACTGCCGCTGTGTCTCCGCAAGCGCCTTGCCAAGCCGCGCGACAAGCTGCGTGCGGTCGATGCCGCAGATCAGCACCCGCTTCTGTGGCGCGGTGGCGCCCGAGAGCAGCTCGAGCTGCCCACGTGTTACCCCCAGCAACTCTGCCAGCAGATCGAGCAACGCCTCGTTGGCCCGCCCCTTCTCGGCAGGCTGCGCCACCGCCACTTTCAAGGCTCCGCCGTGCACGCCGCGGACGCCTGCCCGCCGCGCCCCAGGCAGTACCCGCACCGCCAGCACGGTACCCTGCGGATGCTCGCCAAGCTCCAGCTTCACGCAATGCCCTCAAACAAGGCGGTGCCGATACGCACCATCGTCGCGCCCTCTTCGATGGCCGCTTCAAAGTCGCCGCTCATGCCCATGGAGAGTTCATCGAGGCACGCCCCGCCGGCCGCTTCGCGCAGCCGGTCTCGCAGCTCACGCAGGCTGGCGAACTCGCGCCGCGCAGCGGCCAGGTCGCCGGGCGTGCCGGCCATGGCCATCAGGCCGCGGAGGCGCAGCCAGCGGCAGGTAGCGGCCTGTTGCAGCGCCTCGGCCACGGCGTCGGGGGCAAAGCCGTGCTTTTGGGGCTGGCCGGAGACGTTGACTTCCAGCAGCACGTCAGCGGGGCTTTGTTGGATGGCGGCGGCGCTTTCGATGGCTGCCAGCAGGCGCAGGCTATCGACGGAGTGGATCAGAGAGACCAGCGGGAGGGTGCGGGCAACCTTGTTGCGTTGCAGGTGGCCGACGAGGTGCCAGCGTACGGGCAGGTCATGCAAGAGGGGCGCCTTGCGCCACAGGTCCTGGGGGCGGCTCTCGCCGAGATCGAGAATACCTGTTTGGGGCAGCAGGCGTGCCACGTCAGCGGAGACGGTTTTGGTGACGGCGACCAGGGTGATGCTTGCCGGGGCGCGGCCGCAGCGTGCGGCCGCGGCGGCGATTTGCTCGCGGACGCGGGCCAGGTTGCCACGCAGCCGTTCCAGGCAGGCGGAGTTCATTCGAGTTCCAGAATGGGGTCGACCAGGCCGCGCCGATTGAAGCGGCCGACGAGCAGTTCCGTCACCAGGTGATGTCCCAGCACCGTGCGGCTGGCGGCTGGCGCGAGCGTGCGGTAGACGAGCCACTGTTCGCGGCCAACTTGGACGCGGTAGGCGCTGGCCACCTCGGGCGGCACCACGGCCAGATCCTCTCCCACGGTGAGGTGTCTCCAGGTGCACGGACGGTGGCCACGGCGGGCATCGAGGTCGATCCAGAGCGGCACGAACATGCGGAGGGCATGCGGCGATTGCTGCCGCAGGGTGAGGCCGCATGGTTCGAGGTCAAGGCTGCCTGGCCGCGGATCGCAGCGCCACTCGGGCAGTCCCAGGGGCAACAGGCGCAGCCGCGAGCGTCTTGCCAAGAGCCATCCCTCCTGTGTTTCATCGGCGGGCTGCCAGCGTACGCCGGCCGGGATGGAGAGGTGCATCTCGCAGCGCAGCTCGGCCCGCTCGGTGCCGAGCAGCGCATCGCCCATGAGCACGAACCGGTCCTTACGCGAAAGCAGAATACCTCGCTGTACCAGCAACGTGTCGCCAACGTGACCCTCCCACTCGACTTAGAGGGCCTCGTCTGACGTCTCCCACAC
>JAIMBC010000184.1 GCA_023511675.1 Pirellulales bacterium | reverse complement strand
CCCCCCCCGCCCCGTGCAGGCCCCGGGGGGTCAAGCCCCCGCGGCTGCCGCCGCGGCCGAGGCTGCGGCCCAAACCGCTGTGGCGGAGGCAGACGCCGCACAACAGGCAGTGGACGCACTCGCAGCCGCACTGACAGCGGCTGCTGACCAGCTTGCTCAGGCCGCGGACGACGCGGCCAGGACGCAAGCACAGGCAGAAATCGACCGGTTGACCGCCGAGAAAGCCGCGGCCGAGCAGACCCTGGCCGCAAAACGCACCGCCGCTGACACCGCCCGGCAGCGCGCCGCGGCCGCACGCCTTCGGGCAGAACGCCTGACAGCGGAGCTGGCTGGGACACAATAGCAGATCGGCCGCTACGGCCGCCAAGGCATCTACCGCCTGGACTGCATTGCGCGCCTAACCGTACACGAGCACCATGAACGCCCGTACGCGTTGGCGTGGCGACCTGAGCCCGGCGCTGGGCGGTAACACACGACCCATCCACCCAGGCAACCGATGCAGCGCCGCACTTCCTCATGGAGGGCCACGCTCCGTCGTGGCCGTGATGGGCGCCCGCCGTTTGCGCTCGCCCGGACGCGGCGGAACGCGTCTCTCCAGGGGTGCCCGAACGCGACGGAGCGTGCCTCCAGGCCACGGATGCAGCGCCGCGCTCCCCGATGGACCAAGGCCGTTATTACCGGCAAGGCCGTTGGGCGAACCAGAACCGTTTCCGTGTGCAAGCCCGGTGAGCGATGCCGGGCCATGTCGCCCCTCAACGCTGTTGCCGGCAGGCCCCTCAGGTCCGGTATGCCTGAACCCGCGGGCCTGCAACTTGCGCCGCCACAGCTAGAACTGCTCCAGCGGCAGGCCTCGTTGCAGAGACCACTCAGGGGCAGCCAAGCGGCTTTGTTCGCACCGCGCAAGCCGCTTGGTCTGCAAAGGCCACTTCTCGCGGTCGATCGGCCCTCGCATCGTTCAGCTCGCTGGCGTGTACCGTCCTCTTCGAGCCGCACGCAAGCTTCTATCTCCTTTAGAGCAGTTGCGGTCAACGGTTACCTGATTCCAAAAACGGGTCGCTGTGCTGCCGTGCGGGTCGATGCATCAATGCAGCTTGGCGGGCAAGGCAGCGGGACAAACGGCAGCCAGGCGCGTCTGGGTTGCTCCCCGTGGGCGCCCGTCACCCCCTGGCGGCGTACCGTGCGCCGTGGGACCCGCGAAGTATGGTAAAGTCCAGCCGACCTGCCTTACCTGGTGCAGCCTTGCTAGGCCCGGAGAGACTGAGTAGACTCGCTTGCCGCCAAGGGGGAGGCCTGCCCGACGTTAAAGTGCGTTGAGCACATGGCCTTACCACCCGGACTTCTCCGAGGCGGTGAAGAGGCACGCGATTCATGATTGGGACATGGAAAACGTTTCTGTGTGAGCGCGTCCCCGGCGTGCGCCGCTTCCAGCGGCTGCCAAGGCAGCTTCTCGGCAAGACTCCCTTTGCGGGGGACATTTTGCCCACCCGTGTGCCGCTACTTCGCTTCGGCTCCGGCAGGCCTTCACTCCCCTTTCCGCACCCATGGAACTACCGGGAACCGCTACGGATCCTGGAGACCTACTTCTGGGGTGCCGACGCCGAGGAGGGCCCCGGCAGGCACAACCGTTATCTCGACGTCCCCGGCTTCGCTCCGGTGCTGGTCACGCGCGATCCGCGGCTGATCCGAGCCATTACCACCGAGACAGGCGACCAAGCGGGGCAGTTCGATCGGGACACGCTCCCCTCCACCGGCATTGCGCGGGCCACGGGTGAAGACACCCTGCTGTATGCAAACGGTTCCTTCTGGAGGTTGCAGAAGAAACTGGCGGCGCCTCCCTTCGGCAAGACCACCCTGTTTCAGCCCGAGCAGTTTTACGAGTTTGCCGAGACGTTCCGGTACACGGTCCGCCGGCGGCTGGACGTGTTAGAAGCCTATCTCGATCGCACCGGTGCGCCCGCACGCGTTTAGCTTGAGCCGGAGATCAAGGCGGCCATGCTGGAGATGCTCGCCACCAACTTCTTCGGTGCCGAGATAGCATACGAAGAGATCAGCAACCGCTACGTACCGGCCCTGGAGCGAGTGATTGACCACATTGTGCGAGACACGGTGCTCAACAAGCTAGGAGTTCCCGTCTACAAGCTGCCCGGCCTGAGCCGTGGGCTGAGGCGGCTCAAGGAGGCGTATGCAGACTTCGACCATTTGACAGACCTGGCGCTGGCGGGCAGGAAGGAAGGCAGGGCACTGTGGCGGCAGTTCAGGTCTGATGCACCCGACGCAGCATTGCGCAGCAATATCAAGGTGTTCTTGGCGGGCGCCCTCGAAGCGACCACGTCCTATGCAAGCTGGGCTCTCTCGCACCTGGCGAGGGACCTTGCGGCACAAGAGCGCGTGTACGAGGAGGTCCAACATGTTGACGACTATACGCCCGAACGGCTGGCAGCGGCGCGATATCTGGGCCACGTGTTGGACGAAACCCTGCGGCTCACGCCGGCGCTTTATTTCTTGCCGCGGCGCGCCACGGTTGACACCTGGGTAGAGACGGCCGATGGGCACCGGCTCTTCATCCCCGCGGGAACGCACATCTTGCTGGATGTCTGGCACGCGAACCGCCACGAGGACCACTGGGGCGTGGCGACCACCGGGTATCCCGCAGAGGCATTTGTTCCCGACCGCTGGGAGGCGCTGAAAGCAGAGGGGAGAGCATCCAAGCAGATGCTTCACTTTGGCTTTGGGCACGGGCCGAGGGTTTGTCCCGGCAAGCATCTGGGGCAGTTGGAGGTGGGCCTGGTGGTGGGGGCGATCGTCAAGTTGTTCCGCTTTCGTGCAGTAAACGCCGTGTGTGGGGCGCGGGCGGCCGTTTCGACCAAGCCGGCTGACGGGGTTCTGGTCGAGCTTGAGCGACGCGGCACGCAGAGCTAGCTTGGAATGCTGCGTGCAAGGCGAGGCGGTCGCGCGGCTGCCAGCGGCGTTGACGCGTAGGCTCTGTCCGCGGCACGTGCATGCAGTCAGCGGGCAGATTATGTCTGCTAGCGTGCGTGGGGGCACTGGCATGCGCGCTGGCCCGCTCATTTTGGCAGCCGCTGCATCACATTTTGCCTTGGGACATTTGGCTGGAATCTCAGGGATCTTCGTCCGCTGAGTCGTGCTAGCAGGCTGCAAGCCGCTGTGTCCGTAAGGGTTAGCTCGCTCCGCCTCTGAGGCCGATGCTGAGAGAGGGATGCGGTACGCGATTTGCACTATTCCTTAGAAGCCCGGCCGCAACCTGTCATTTTGGCCAGTATGAGACAGGATGTGCCGCCCTTGGCGAACCGACGCTTGACCAGCGTCGTATCATGTAGCGGCCAGACCCAGATCAAGGAGGAACGCATCGTGTTGGTACTCAGTCGCAAGCCCGGCGAGCAGATCATCATTGGAGGGCGGGTAACGGTCACCATCAACCGCCTGCATGGCAACCGCGTGAGCCTGGCCATTGATGCGCCAGCGGACGTAAAGATCTTGCGTGGTGAGCTGCGGCGCATGGAGTTGGATGAGAGCAGCGAGCCGGGCCGTTCTGTCCGCCAAGTGCTGCCCCGCCTGCCTGCCCACCTGCTACGCCTCCCGGGCGACGAGATGGCAGACACAGCGTGCTCCTTGCCCACGCTGCCCCGCTAGCATGCAGGAAGGAGGTAACCTCGGACGATGATGATGCCGAGGAGGGCGACCGCTGCCCGCTAGCACGCAGGGGCAAGCCTCACACGGCTGATGCTGATCCGGCCGGAGAAGCAAACGTCCACATCGTGACCAGCCTGGCGCGGCCGCTGGTGATAGCAGGCGTGATAAAGCAGTCGGCCCGCCTCCTCGCGGTACCGCACAGGCAGGGGGTTGGGGTCGATGTCGCAGAATACGATCTGCGGCGGTTCGTGTTGGGCCACGTCGGGCAGGTTGACGTTATAAAAAGCGCCCGGCTGAAGTCCCTCTGCTAGCAGGCGTGCCAGCACGGCGCGGGTCCAGCGTGCGGCACAATCCCAGTCGATGCTGCTGCCGGCACGCCGGTAGTGCGAAATGGCCACGGCGGGCTTGCCCAGGAGGGCCGCCTCGCGCACCGCGGCTACCGTGCCCGAAAGATAAATGTCCGCCCCCAGATTGCCTCCCTCGTTGATTCCGGCCAGCACCCAGTCCACCGGCTCGGGCCAATGTACCACGGCCACGCGCGTGCAGTCCACGGGCGTGCCATCCAACGCCAGCCGTCCGTCTCCGCGCGGGTAGACAGTCAATTCCCGATCAGTCGTGGCCCGGTGGCTGCATCCGCTGCAATGCTGATGCGGGGCCAGCACCACGTAGCTGCCCAATCCCCGGCACGCCTGTTCCAGGGCTGCCAGCCCGGGCGCGTCAATGCCGTCGTCGTTGGTCAGTAGCAACCGCATGGCGATAGATCGCAGGACGCAAGTACGAAACAGGCCGCAGGCAAGCAAAAGGCCGGAGGCACGGAGCTTGCGGCATCACGCATCTGGAGAACTCCCATCACCCCCGCCTGCCCAGCACCTCCGCCAGGCATGCATTCCTGGGCAGGAAGCTTGCTGTCGCCACCTGCCCGTGCGGCATGTGCAGCGCACAGCCTTGGGTGGGGCACCTTCGCAAACGCAACATCCCGGCTGTTCGTCCGTCGCTCTTGCATGGCCCAGGTCACTATGTGCTCCGCGCAAGGCTGCGCAACGCCTCCGCCAGCAGGCTGGCAGCCCGGTCGACAGCCGCGTCGCCCGCCAGCAGCAAGGGATGGTGCAATACCAGCATACGTGCCGCGGCAAGCCTGGCTTGGGTCAGCGGGCCGCATGCGCGGGCACGCCTGCTGCGCAAGGCAAAGCCCCGGAACCCTGCCTCCAACGGCAAGCCTAAAGGGCGCGTTCTTTCCAGCAGCACCTCCCGCTCGGCGCCGCACAACTCCTCGGGCACAAGCTGCATGCCGAGTTTGTAGTACGCTGCCAGGCCGTCGCGCACACGGTTCCGCAGAGGCCGCACGCCCGGTACCCCTTGCAGCCGGCGCCAGAACCGGGCTGCGGCCGCCGCGCGCTGGTGCGTCCGTTCTTCCAGTCGGCGAAGCTGTGGGAGCAACACCGCCGCTTGCAACTCGCTCAAGGGATAGGCCTGGTTGCCGCGATTGGCCCACACCTTGGCCCGCTGGTAGCTGGCATCCTCTTCGAGCAGCACGGCTCCGCCACGCCCTGCTGTCAGCAGCTTGCTGCCGCCAAAGCTGATGACGCCAGCGTGCCCCCAACCGCCGGCCGGCCGCCCCTCAATGCGTGCCCCTGATGCCTGGCACGCATCTTCCACAATGGACAGGCCGCGCTGCTCCGCCCAGGTGCGCACGCGATCCATGGGCACCA
The DNA here is from genome assembly GCA_023511675.1 of Pirellulales bacterium. Lineage (GTDB taxonomy): Bacteria > Planctomycetota > Planctomycetia > Pirellulales > JAIMBC01 > JAIMBC01. The sequence goes on along the minus strand of JAIMBC010000184.1, from coordinate 6,869 downwards.
GTCCGCCATGCAGGTGGGACACAATCACCGCCCGCGTGCGCGGGCTGCAAGCCTGCTCGAGCTGATCTGGGTCGAGGTTCCAGTTCTGCGGGTCCAGATCGAGGAGCACGGGCAGGGCGCCCACGGCCTCGATGGCGCGAAAATTGCCGGGAAAATCATAGCCTGCCAGCAGCACCTCGTCTCCTGGGCCTACCTTGAGCGCACGCAGCGCCAGCTCGACGGCAATGGTTCCAGAGCAGCACAACAGCACGTGGCGGACGCGGAACATGTCACGCAAGGCACTTGCCAGGGCGTCGCCGTGGGGGCCTTCGTAGCGGCCCCAGCTACCGTCTTGCCAGGCCCGCTGCAGTGCCTCGAAGATCTCTGCATCGGCGGGCGGCCAGGCGGCAGATGGGGCTGGTGCGGGCAGATCAGGCAATACTTTGGGATGGGGCGAACGTGGGTCGGCTGGCGCCCCCTCGTCGCGATCATTCGACTCGAAAGCCAAGCTTGCCAACTCTCGCATGAAGGCGGCGTCCCGCTCGCACCTGAGCCGCACCGCCGGCTACTGTCCTGTAATGGGCCTGCCCGGCGGCGGAGCCGGTGGCTGTTGCCAGTTCCACTCGCTCTGATAAATCACGTTGAGGTGGGGTGTTTCGATGCGTACGCCCCCCTGCTTGCGAGAAACGTGCAGCGCGGAGAGCGTACCGCTGGTCAACAGCGTGCGTTCCACCGGCCAGGCAGCCCGGCCCGTGAGCATCATCTGTTCGATACCCTTGAACAGGTAAGAGAAGTGCATGAAGGGCCGCTCCTCCTGGGTCCAGAATAAGGTGGCCCCCGACGTGCCATCCTCGTAGCGCCACGCAGCCGCCCACTCCACCACGGCATAGTTGAGCGTGACCACGGAAGCACGCAAACCGTCGTTGTACTCGATCGAGCACAGCAACGCCTCTTGCACGCTGTCGCGCAAGGGACGGTCCCCCTCTCGCTTCTCCCGCCGGCAGGCCAGCGCCTGCTGAAACAACTCGCGATCCAGGCGGCCCGACTCGATGGCGTGCCAGACGGCCTCTCCCTCAAGCGTCTGCACCGCCTTCACGCCCGTCTCTCCCCCAGCACGCCGCTCCACGAGACTTTGCAAGGCCTCCAACGCGTGAAAGCCATAGGCATCCAGCGTGTGGTAGGAGACCATCACCACTTCCTTGATCTGCCGGCCGCGTTCGGTATCCAGCGGAGGGTAGCGCCACGTGGTGGGCAGCGAAGAACCGGCCATCAGCGGCACGTGCAGTTCCCGGGCCGTGTCGTACAGCCAGCGTGCGTCCTCCCAGTTGTCTGCTAGGTGCTTGTCGCAGAACACTGGCACGCTGCGGCCCGTGCGGCGGAACACGTCTGCCACCTCGCCAAACAGCCTGCGCTTGGGATATTGCGTTTGCCCCACCTCGTTCTCCGGATAGTTGCCGTGCTCGCACACCAACAGCACGCCGTCGACGGCCAACGTGCTGCCGCCCAGCGTCAGGGCCTCTTGCACGCTCGAGCAGAGTGCAAAGCCGTGCTGGGCAGCCAGCGCGCGGCTTTTGTCTCCCTCCGGCACCTGGTCGACGTACAGGCTGACCAGCTTGGCCTTGGGATACTCTCCCTGGTGATCCAGCGTGTAACCCTCCAGCACGCGGCCCACAATCACGTCAGCATGCGAGTTGTGGTGGTAGACGGTGACCACTCCAGCCAGCCGCAACGGCTCGTCCGCCACAGCGGCCTGGAGAGAAAGCCAGGCCAGCAGCAGGCACGCGACGCCTGACAACCGTTGCCGCCGTGCTGGACCAGTTCGGGAGGCCGCCTGTCCTCTGCCATGCGGGGTGGCTGCCGCAGATCCGGGCATACCGCGCGCTTTCATGCCCGCTCCTGTACTGCGGACTCGGCAGGCAGGTCGATGCGTTCGAGGCGAATGGCCTTCCGCTCGAAAACACCCAGTCCCAGCGTGGCGGCCAGCGCCACATGTTCCGGCTGCCGCATGTGAAACTGCTCGCTGGGCACGCTGCGGCCGTCGACGTCGATGGGCCGCCAGTGGCCTTCCAGCCCCATTTGGGCCACGCCAGGCCAGCCCTCCGCCGCGCGTTTGCGATCGATCACCTCCCAGCCCACGTGATCCAGCGCCACCGGATCCGTGGCGAAGAACAGGCTGTTGTAGTTCCACGTTGCAAACGTGCGGTTCCAGGTTCCCGGCCCCCCCTCCCAGGTGCCCACCAGACCGTCCAGGATTTGCAGCACCGCCTTCTGCCGAATCGCCGGCAGCGAGACGATCGCCGGGATGAACGTGCCGCATTGATTGAGCGTCTCCCCACGCTCGATCTTGCCTGGCTGCCCGGTGATGATATGGCTCCGCGCCACGTTGTTCACCGAGCCGTGCGAGAGGTTCTTCAGCGAGAGCGTCACGCCCGCAGAACGATGGTCCTTCAACACCGGCAGCGATATGAACTTATCGACCTTCTCCGAAACAATCCGGCACAAGTGCGAGCGGAACCGCCGATCGTCCGACGGATCGTGCTGCGGCAGGCAGTAGGCCACCTCCCGATACACCTGCGGATCGTACCCCGAGACCCGCTTCTGCCGCGGCTCGCCGGGAATCTGCCCGTCGATCCACACTTGCAGATCGTCATAGCGGACAGAGGCGCATTCCCAGTGCACGCCCTCGGGCAAGATCTGGTGGTAGCCGCATGACATGAACTCGTCTCGGTAGCGATCGAACACCAGGATGTCGGACGGGCGCACGCCCGCGGAGCGCAGGCCGTCGATCACCTCCAGCACCAGTTCCGGGCTGGAGATCGAGTCGGGCCTTCCCACGGGAACCACCTTGATCCCCACGCGGTCTCCGGGCGCGAAGAAGCGCCGCCACGCCTCGACGGGATGATCGCAGCCCACCAGGGCGCACATGCCGCGCTCGACCATCTGCCGCACGGCCTGGCGGTTGCGGCGGTTGCCTGTGGCAGCAGCGGGGTGATGCACCTCCACCACGCGGCCGGGATAAGGGCCAGGTATGCCGAGCGTGCCCGGCACCACCAGCGGCGCCTCGGAGGGGGGACCGAACAGCCCGAGCCAGCCGCGGCCGGCGTAGCCCAGCACAGCCCCCGCCGCCGCGCCGGCGGCGCCGGCGAACAATGTACGGCGATTCAAAGCGTCGCTCTCCTCATCGCGGACCCGCGGCGGCCTACACGATGCCGATGTTCACATACGCATGCACGTGTGGTGCGCCGCGGAAATGCCAGACAAAGTACGGTCCCTCCAGCCGCCAGATGTCCCACACCTGGTCGTCGCCAATGTCGTCGGTCTTGTAGTAGGCCAGATGGAGCTTCTCCAGCCCCTGCGTGGCCTTGAGAATCTGCAAGGCCTCGTCCACGTCCTCCTCGCGGTAAGGGGCTAGCACGATGCGAATCACCTCCTCGGCCAGTGCCTGCTGATCCGGGCTGAGTTCGCCCAGGGCGATGCCGGGGAACTTGCCCTGTGGGCCCTGGATCGCCACGTCGTTCTCGCGCGGGGCGTTGGGCAACAGGGCCTGCTCGCGCTGCTTGCCGTCGAGTGCCTGGAACAGCTCGTTCGCCTTGAGCGTCTGGTAGTAGAACAGATTGCCCGGCAGGCCGGGCTCCGAGTCCCCCGTGCCATGGCCATAGATGATGGGCCCGCCAAACGCCGCGCCTTCCACCGAGTCTCCATCCGCACGGATGGTGAGGTGCCGGCCGGTCATCTCGAACTCGAACTTGCCCGTGCCCGGCTCGCCAAAGATGGCTACGTGGTAGCGGCCGAAACCGCCCGCGTCCTCATCCATCTGCTTCAGGAAACGCTCGTAGCCGTCCTCGCTGGTTACGCCGCGGAAAATCTCGTCGATCAGCGCCTGCTGCTCGCTGGTAAAGAACTTGCCAATGGTCGGCTCGGTGATGGCCCAGTTGGCGCTGATCCGCTGCCGCAGCGGATGATCGAAGGGGAAGCAAATCACCTGCCGCTGCTCGGTGGTGAGCGAATTGTACAGGCGAGCCACGGCCGTCTCCGCCGCGCTCTGCGGGGTGGGAGCCGCCCTGGCTGTGTTGCTCAGCCACCACGCCCCGCCGGCCGTCGCCAGCCCCGCCGCTGCTGCACGCTGCACAAACTCGCGGCGGCTCACCACCTCTCCACACTCCGGGCAGACGCGATCGCCCCGCCGAGGTTCGTTCACCTGTGCCATGGCTTTCTCCTTTTCTTCGGGCGCTTGAGAACCTCTGCCCATTGTAACCCCTCTCCCGCCAGATAGCAGCAGCCAGCAGATGATGAACGCCCGTCTGCCGCCTGTGCGCCCGGACCAGCAGCCCCGGCACGTTGCCGCGCGCGGAGCCAATAGTAAGCCTGGCCCCGATCGACATAACCTGGCGACCAGCACCTCCATGCACCGCGCTGCCACAGCACGACTCACGCCCCCGTGCGCCTGCTCGCAATGGCATGGCTCCATCTGAGCGCTAAAGCGGCACCTACGCGCATTCTCTTGCGAATGACGCTTGATCCTGCTTTTGACCACCGCTATCGGCCGGGAGCTGTGTAGCAAGCGCGTACCGGTTCCGGCCGCCCGGGTAGCCTGGCTGAACACCTCCCGGTAGCCCTGGCTGGCCCGGGCCTCCTGCTCGCGGTTTGCGGGACCGTACCGCAGGCGCCCTTGTCTGCCTTCCTGAGAAGAGGCAACCCTTTACAAGGCGGGGGGACCACTACCAGGGGAGCAAGGGGGGCAAGTCCATCACATCAGTGGCCCCGGTGGATGGTTATGTCCTTCCACCTGCCCCTAACACTTGCCGCCACAGCTCAGTTGGCCCGCGAACCGCTCTTGGCTTTGGCGAGTACGCTTTCTAGTGTGACCGGCGCGCCGCCGTGGCGCTTGCTTTCGTCTGCGGCCTCCATGAAGGCGAACAGCTCGATTGTCTCCTCCAGGCTCACGGGCGGCTGGCCCGTCTTGAAGAACTTGGCAATCTCCACCACCAGCGGCTCGTAGCCGGCGAAGCCGCCACTGGGGGCAATGCCCTGCGTGCCAAACACCGTGGCGCCGTAATCTTGCCTCCCCTGCCGCAGGCCGCGGAACGTGCCCACTCGACCGTCGCGCCAGCGGCCCACCACCAGATCGTAGCCCTCGGTGTGGACGCGCGTCACCTCCACGCATCCCGGCCCCATGATCGTAAACAACGTCTCCACGCCGTGGATGCCATACCAGAACAGGTCGGGATGATGTGGCTCCAGCGGGCAAGGGCCGTAGGCATCGCAACCGAGCACCTCTCCCACGCGCTCGTCGCGGCGCATGCCCGCAATGCCAGGGCTGAACCGCAGCGCAGAGCTGGAAAAGCAAGGCGTGCCCGTCTCGCGCGCCAGACGCAAGATCTCCAGGGCATCGGCCAGCGAGCCGGCCAGTGGTTTGTCGATGAACACCGGCTTGCCCGCCGCCAGCACCGGCCGGGCCTGCTCGAGGTGCGGCCGCCCGTCAACGCTTTCCAGCAGCACCGCATCGACCCTGGCGAGCAGCTCGGGGATCGATGCGACGATTTCAATTCCCTGGCCGCGCAGTTCCTTGGTATAGCCTTCCACGCGGTCGATGCTGGCGGGCAAATCGGGGCTGCCCCCGGGCCAGGCCGCCACCACGCGCACGCCAGCAAGGTGCGGCCGGGCTGCTTCGCTGGCCTTCTGCGGGTCGTTCAACAGGCTTGTGAACGCCACGCAATGAGACGTATCGAGGCCGATGATGCCCACGCGAATCTCTTCCCCAGGGCAGGGAACGCTCATGGCTACCTCCAGACACGCAGCAAGCAAGCATGATGTGAGCAGGCCGACCCGATGAGACAGTTGTGCGCGACGACGGCAACTTGTTGGCATGGGCGAATCTCAGTGGATGAAGCTTGTCCGTTGCGGCGGACGCTGCGCCAGTTGCGTGGGGCCGCACGGTTCGAACGTGGTGACCGGCAGATGGCAGGAGGCGGGCTTCGGCACCAGCAGGAGGTGCGGAGCGGCACTTGCTCGCTGCCGCCGGCCCCATTAGTCTAGGCACGTGTTGTTGTACAAACCAGACCGCCCCCACTTGACGGCGAAGGATCTGGCGATGAAGTCGTGGAAGGCTACAGGCCATTTCAGAGGCCGTGCGGCACGCACTCCGCGATCGGCCGCGTGGGGCCACGCGGTCGCTCGACACGCGGGCGCGGCCATGCTGGTGGTGGTCGGAACTGCGATTGCCTTTTGCTGCGGCCCACCGCCCATGATGTTCGCTGCGGATCCCCAGGAAAAGCTCGATGCGGCGCGCAAATGGCTCGAAGAGGCCCGCGCTGCATTCGCCGCCGGCAAGACCAAGGAGGCCGTGGCCCTGGCAAGCCGGGCCGTCGAGGCGGCGCCCAACCACGCCGCCGTAAGGCTGGCCCGCGCACGGCTGTACTCTCAGCTCCGGGATCACCAGGCCGCCGTCGCTGACTGCGATGCCTGCCTGAAACTGGACGAAACCCTGGCCGAGGCCTGGCACCTGCGTGCCTGCGAGCGGTTCAAACTCAACCGCATCGAAGAGTCGCTAGCCGATTTCGACCGATTCGTGGAGTTGCGGCCGAATCAAGAGCGTGAGCTGTGGCAGCGCGGCATCGCCTACTACTACGCGGGCCGCTACGAAGAGGGAGCCAGGCAGTTCGAGAGCTACCAGACCTTCGACGATAACGATGTGGAGAATGTGGTCTGGCGTTACATTTGCCAGGCGCGTGCAGCCGGGCCCGAGCAGGCGCGCCGCCAGCTCTACAAGGTGCGCAACGATACGCGGGTGCCCATGATGGAGATCTATGCGGTGTTCGCCGGCCAGGCCCAGCCGGAGGACGTGCTGGCCGCGGCCGAGGTGGAGACCGTGCCCCCGGAGGAGCGCACGG
>JAIMBC010000183.1 GCA_023511675.1 Pirellulales bacterium | reverse complement strand
CGTTGAACGACATGCTGGAGGCGATGGCGGACGCGCAGTGTGGGGCGAAGCGGTACGAGCGGAGTCCGGAGCGGGTGGACACGCGGGCCGGGCATTACGAGCGGAAGCGGTTGACGTCTTCAGGGGAGGTAACGCTGCGGGTGCCGCGGCTGCGGAATCTTTCCTTCGAGACGCCGATCATCGAGCGGTATCGGCGTCGGGAGTCGAGCGTGGAGGAGGCGTTGATCGAGATGTACGTGGCGGGCGTCTCGGTGCCTCGGATGGAAGACATCACCGAGGCGCTCTGTGGCGCCATCGGCCTGCCTTTGCGGGCCTTGCTGTACGTGCCCCGCAAGGACATTGCCAAGCTTTCCAAGAACTTGCGCTGGGAGTTCTCCACGAAGCTTCAGCAAAGTGTTCCATTGGCGAGCTGGGCGTGGTCTGTCGCCGCAGACGCGGGGAAACGGCTGTGGCTGGTGTCCGACGGAGCCTACGCCAAAGGGGCCTTCCAGAAGCCCTTGCGGGCCCTGGGCATCGTCGTCGTCAGCCGCTTGCGCAAGGATGCCAGCCTGTTGGAGCTGCCGCCGACCCCCAAACCAGGAGAACGCCGTTGGCGTGGGCGGCCGCCGATCTACGGCAAGCGCTGGATCTGCCTGGCCAAGCGGGGGACCATGGGGGGTGGCGTCTGATCAAATGTGTCCAATATGGAAAGAGCGTGGTCAAGGGGTACAAGACCTTTCTGGCCACCTACCGTCCGGCCTGCAGGATCATCCAGGTCGTGATCGTGCAGGAGCCGAGCGGTCGCGAGTACTTTTACCAACCCAGAGGCTAGCGTACAGGAGATTCTGGAAGGATTCGCGGACCGCGCGGCGATTGAAGGGGTGTTCCATGATATCAAGGAAGTGTGGGGGGCAAGGAAGCAGCAAGTCTAGCACCTGCTGGCGAACCTCGGTGTGTATCACTTGAATCTCAGGCTGCACAGCTTGGTGGAGCTGTGGGCGTGGGACAGACCACACAGTGAATTATGCGATTGGCAGCACTGCTTGTGCGACAGTGCCGATCAGCGTCCGTTTCATGGCGATCGCCGCAAAGCGTCGCGGCGTACGATTGTTCAGCGGGAATATTCGTCGCTTCTGCACCGCCGCGGCGCTGCGCAGAAACTCGCCGCCTTCGCCCAGCAATTGCTCATACTCACCACCTGGCATTGAGTGTTGTCACAAGATGCAGACGGTTATGAACAGACAGCAAAAGCAGAGTGTCCGCTTGAATATAACCACTTACTTATTTGCTGACAGACGCAAGGCGCGATGTCTTGCGCAGGGCCTGAATTCGCCCGGGGCCGACTGCAGTGCCAGATGTAGTCTCGAAGATTTTACCAGCTCGATGGCGAGGAGTACCAGGGGAGTCTGACCCCGTAGGAGCCGTGGCGAAAGGCCGCAGCGGCCGACTGCTCGCCTTGGTTCACCCGTACATCTTCCAGGATTTCCGCGCCCCGTACGCGCCTTCGGACGAGCGGCAACAAGCTGCGATCGGAGAAATCGACGTGCAGCCAGAACTCCTCGGTCTGATCGCCCCGTCGATGGCGGACCTGCGGCTGGTAAGAGCCGCCGAGGTGGTTTACCCAACCGCCCAGAAAGTCGGTGTCGGTCAGATCGATCGCCGCGGCTCCTTGATCTGTCCCACGGTTGGCATAGAAGAAGCCGCCCCACAATTCCACTCGTCCGCCTGCCGCAGTCAGCACCGTCTTCGGCCCCTCGGTCTTTACGCCTAGCAGCCAGAGGCGGGAGTTGGTAGCGCGGATGTTGAAGTCCCTGTTGCCTTTGGCCTCCGGGTTGAGTTGGCGGGCCCACACGGTCTGCCCGATGAACTCCCAGTTGATCCCGGTGACGTCTTCCAGAAACACTGTTCCGCCGGGCACGGTGTTACGGTAGCCCGAGTTCATCATCTGGCGCAGAACGACGGGTCTCGTGCTTGCATGCTCGAAGAAGCAGGTCGAGGTCGTTTCGTAGTCCCCCTCGAACCGCTCAAAGACAACCGCTGGCGCCTCCCCGTCTTCGATTGTCCAGACCGGCTTCTCCGCAGTCAGCCCGCGAATGCGGCTCTCCATGCCTATCAGCCACGTGACCTTGCCTCGAACGCGCACCGGCGTGCGAATGGCATATGTACCCGCAGGAAAGTAGACGACCGGCTTGCCCGCGTCGATGGCCCTCTGGATGGCCGGTCCCGCATCCTCGGCCTCTTCTCCTTTTACCGGTTTGGCTCCGTAGGCGGTTATGTCAACCCAGTCGGTAATCGGGGGAAGTTTTGTGATGGGTGGGTCTTTTACGTTTGCCAGGGGAGTTCGCGGATGTTTCGTGCCGACTGGCAGCAGCGGGTGGGTGGCGAAGGCGTCTACCCGAGGCCCATGCACCGTTGTAGCTTTATTTCCCGCGGTGTAGCGGATTGCCGCAGCATAGCCTTGGATCTTCAGGCGGAACGCGACAACCGCCGCACCATGTGTTGCCACGATGGCGTCTGCTGCCGGATCGCCGCCTCTGAGATCACAGTCGAACAGGAATACGACTGCGCCGGAACCGCTGGCGCGAACGGCGGGCGTGGTATTCCGAGATTTCAACCGGCGGATGGTCAGCGTTTGGTTGAAGTTCTCGATACCGACCTCTCGCTGACCAAGCAGTTCTACACGATCGAAGACGAGGCTGTATTGGCTGATCGTGCTCCAGATTCCGATGTCGAAGCCTTCGACCCGCACCTGGTCGAACAGGGCTGGACCTGGCCAGTTGGTGACGAGGGCGATGCCGGCCTTGCCGCGCCGCTCTGGGTCGCTGGACCGCACGGTCACGTTTCGGACGGTACCCTGGTTATTGTTCAGGTAGTGGAGGCCGACAGCGCCGGGGTTTCCACTTCCCACGTCGATGGTCAGATCAAACAGCGAGTTACGGAACGCCTGCCCCATATTTGCGTTCGGGTCCATGAACGGACCAAACGTGGAGATCACCGGCTTCGGTCTCATTGGGTCGTCGAAGCCGGCCGCGTTGTCTTTCAAGCGAATTACGGTTTCCGACTCCGATTCTCCCTGAATAATGCAGCGTTTACCGCCGAGTACCACAGAGTCAGTTAGAAGGTAGGTTCCTTTCGGCAGGTAGAGAGACCGAACGTTGTCTTTTATGGCCGCGTGAAAGGCTTCCGTGTCGTCGGTCACGCCATCGCCCCATGCCCCATAGGTGGTGCGCAGGTTGACGTACCCCGAGTTTGCGGGAAATACCACAGGTGCGGCAATTGCCTCCGCGGCGATGGAAGCGAGGAGCAGGGCAACCGAAATGCGCAGCAACATAGCACCCTCCACTACCAACTGTTATACCGGAATGCAGCGGCGGCGGTGCAGCGGACCGTCCGCTCCAATCGGTTGTTGACCATCTTCCTCTCTCTAATGCTTCTGATTCGTGCTGCGCGCTCGCGAAGGCTCTCCGGCTTGTGTATCTGGATGGTTGTGTGGGAGAGCAGAACCAGGTTGTTTACGATCGTCGCCATCTTTGGGTTTGGGGCCGGCGTTCATCTCAGCGACCTGCCGCGCTTTCGTCACGACGACAACCGGGGGATCGTGCTTGACGGTGAGATAAGGCGACATCACCGCTGGATCGAGCGTCTCCGCCGATCCAGGTGACTTGGCCAAAGCCTGGGGTAGCGTTCAAGTGTGTTCCTTGCGCACGGCAAGCAAAACCGTTCACCCGCCGCGGCGGCTGATGAGGCCGCCAACTCTCAGAAGCGTACATTGCCCTGCGGCTGGCAGGCACGTATCCTTTCACTTGCGGTTCGCACCCGCGAGCAGCTCGTCGGGGAGGCGGGAAGCGAGATTCGTTGGTCTGGTGAGGTTCGACCGCTTGCTGCAAATCAACCCCACTGCTTTGGCGCGAAGCCCTCGTTCCATCTGGAGCCGCGATCTCTGCTCGCAAGCTGCCGCCCCGAGTCAATGCTCGGCCCATGCGACCGCGAGGCTGCGACCGATCCGGACATCCGGCGCCGGGGCGACCCTCGGCTTGTCTGGCGGAGGCACGCGCGGTACATTTGGCGGTGGAGGGTAAGCGAATTGGCTAGCGGCCTGACTCGAAATCAGGTGCCCCGAAAGGGGTTGCGGGTTCGAATCCCGTGCCCTCCGCTTGGGGGCGGCACAGAAGTGGCATGAGGCGCCGCAGCAGGACGAAGGGAGACGTGCCGCTGCCCCATGGCGAGCTTCGTGGGGTTGCTGACGGCGTGTAGACGGCCAGGCCCCGGGGTGGCGAAAGCGGCTTGGCGCCATGTCGCAGGCGGCTCAGTTCGCCGGCCCATGCTTGTGAGCTGTGCCAGCGATGGTGGCACGGATGACCAAGGCCCGCCAGCGGGAAGCGTGCACGGCAGGGGAGCTTCGCCTCACCGCTGGGGGGCAGTCAAGGCGGAAGGAAGTACTTTCCAGCACCTGTGGGGCAGGCGTATGGAGCGCGGAAGGCCCTGGTAAGACGCGCCGTTGTTGATGCGCAGGGCGTGCAGCAGCAGGAATCAGGCTGGAGCATGGGGGGTACATGCTGTGCCGCTGTGTTGAACCTGTTGCAGGTCACCGAGGCTCTCTGCAAAGGGGCGGTGCGTCCAGAGGTGATCAGCACCCACCACCCGAGGTGGGGCTGGCTCGGAGAGTGCCATTAGCCACAGCGGCGAGCTTTCCCCAGGATTGCAGCAGATGCTGCTAGGCGGGACCGTGTGCGGTGGCCGCCCCGGGATTGTTGCTGGCCCCTTCGGCAGCCGCGGCCGGCAGGGATGCACGCAAGTTGTCGATGCTTTCTCGCAGCATGACTTCGGGGGGGGGCTCGTGATCGAACACCTCGACCGAGACCCAGCCCTGATAGTCGATTTCCAGCAGTGTGGCGAGGATGGGGCGAAAATCGAGGCTTCCCATGCCGGGACCGCGGCCGTTGGGGTCGTTCGCATGAAAGTGGGCCAGTATCTTGGCGTGCCGCTTCAGCAGTACGGGGATCGGCTCCTTTTCGCTAGACATGGCCTTGCAATCGAGGTGCAAGCGGCAAGCCGGCGAACCGACCATCTCCACCAGGCGGGCACCATCGGCCGCCGTGTTCAGAAAGTTGGTCTCCCGCGGACCAAGCGGTTCGATGGCCAGCGTGATGCTTAGATCCTCCAACAGCGGCATCACGGCCTGAAGCACCTCGCAGGCGTAGGCCATACCCTGATCGTGCGAAACGCCTGGCAGCAGGTCGCGCTGCTTTGGCGAGCCCAGCACCATGATCGACCCGCCCAGGTCTCGGCAAAGGAGAGCCAGGTGGGTCAAGTAGGTAGCCGTGTTGCGGCGTATCCCGGCGTCGGGGCTGGTAAGGTGAAAACCGGCCGTCTTGTGGAACAGCCAATGCAGACCGACCACCTCCAGGCCGGCGGCTTCGGCGGCCTGCCGCATCGCCACGCGGTCGCTAGCCGGGAGGTACCGCACATCCGTGAGGGTGTCCTTGCCCATGGTATACGGCGCAAACTCCACCCCCGTGTAACCGCACTGGCGTGCAAATGCCAGACTGCGCTCCTCCGGCCAGGGCGGAAAGGCCTCGTTGCAAATGGCAAACTTCATCACTGCTCTCTCCCACGCGCAAGGAGCTACAAAACGTTGCCTGCTACCCGCCGCCAGTGCGGCCGGCCTCAGCGCGGCGTGGCGCTGAAGCCGGCATCCTCCGCATTCCCTGAAACGCACACAGCGCCAGGCATTGTAGCCGCGGGGGGGTACATCGCAAGCGGCAGGCAGGTGCGTATAATCCTTCAGCATGGCGACCCTAACGCTGCCGGTGGTTGGAATGCGCTGTGGGCATTGCGTGCACGCCGTCAGTGCGGCCCTGCGCGCCGTGCCAGGCGTGGCGGCGGTTGAGGTCGATCTCGAGCGGGGCATGGCGGAAGTGACTCTGGGCGATCCGCCCGCTGCGCGCGGCGAACTGGTCGCAGCGGTCGAGGCAGCGGGCTACCACGTGCCGCCAGACGAGCTTGCTGAGGGAAGCCAGGCAACGCAAGCGAAGCACGCAGTGAGGGCCCCTGCGCCAGCCCTGGTACGACTCGATGTGCCCGCTGCGGGGGGCGCTGCGTTGCCGGCGGCACGCTCGACAGACCGCCCGAGACAGGCCGACATTGCAGCGCCGCAGTCTACCCCGGTTTCTCCAGCCAGGCCGCCCGTAGCGGTTTCTACAGTGCGGTTGGCCATCTCCGGCATGCACTGCGCTAGCTGTGTGGGGCGTGTGGAGAAGGCCATCCTTGGCGTGCCGGGCGTCCAGTTGGCCGTGGCGAATCTGGCCACGAATCAGGCCAGGGTGGATTACGATCCCGCGCAGACCGAGCTGGCAGCGGTCCTGGAGGCACTGCGCGCCGCGGGCTATCCCGCGCGGCCGATGGAGGAAGGCGAGCCGCAGCTTCGTGCCACTGAGGGCAGGGAAGCGCGCGTTTGGCTGGCGCGGTTTGCGGCCAGTGCGGGGTTGCTGGCGCTGCTTCTCGCAGGGGGGCATGTGCGCGTGCCGGCTACCATAGGCCAGTGGCTGCCGGCACTCTTTGGCACGGTGCTGATGGTGGCTGTGGGCTGGCCTTATTTCCTTGGAGCATGGGCCCGTTTGCGCCAGGGCACGTCGAGCATGGATACGCTGGTGGCCCTGGGGACCGCCGCGGCCTATGTGGGCGGCATGGCGGAGAGTTGGGCGGGGCGCGGGCGAAGCATGCTGTTTGCTGACGCAGGGATGATTCTCACATTCATCACGCTGGGACGGTGGCTGGAGGCCAGGGCTCGCCGTCGGGCATCGGCGGCTGTGGAGGGGCTGCTCAAGCTGCTACCCGGCCAGGCTACGGTGCTCCGCAACGGGGAGCTGCGTAGCGTGCCGGTGGCCGAGGTGCAAAGCGGCGAGACCCTTCTGGTGCGGCCGGGCGAACGCGTGCCGCTGGATGCCGTGGTCTGCTCGGGGCAGTCGGCCGTGGATGAGAGTTGGCTTACGGGCGAGTCGTTGCCGGTGGACAAGGGACCGGGCGATCGGGTGCTGGCGGGCACCTTGAATGGCATGGGGTCGCTCACGGTCGAGGTGATCGCCCCTTCAAGCAGCACCATGCTGGCACAGGTGGTGGAACTGGTACGCCGGCTACAAGAATCGAAAGCGGCTGTGCAGCGGCTGGCCGACCGCGTGGTCGCATGGTTCGTGCCGGGGGTGGTGATGCTAGCCGCGACGACGGCGCTGGCATGGGCGTGGGCAGCCGATGATTGGCGGCCCGCACTGGAACGCACAGTGGCAGTGCTGGTTGTGGCCTGCCCCTGCGCGCTCGGGCTGGCGACTCCGCTGGCCATTGTGGTGGCCAGCGGCCGCGGGGCAGAACGAGGCGTGCTGGTGAAAAACGCACAGGCGCTGGAGACAGCGGGACGAGTGACCGCCGTGGTGTTGGACAAAACCGGCACGCTGACTCTGGGTAAGCCTCACGTGGTGCGGCTCCTGCCGGCAGCAGGGGTGCGCGAAGAGGAGCTGCTGGCAACCGCCGCCGCTGCCGAGCGGCTGAGCGGCCATCCGTTGGCAGCCTGCGTGGTCGATGAAGCCCGCCGGCGCAGGGTGGCCGTGCCGGAGGCGTCTGACTTGACCGTGTTGCCCGGCCTGGGCATTCAGGCCTTTGTCGATGGCCGTCTGGCCGCGGTGGGCCGCGAAGAGATGTTCATGACCGCAGACGCCGCGGCGTGCCCCGCGGGTGCTGCAGAGCGGCCTCTGCCGCTTGCCACGGAGATCGCGGCGGCCGCGCATCCCCCTGCCGCAACGGCCGTCCACGTTAAAGGGCCTCTGCCTGTGGCCACGGCGAGCGCCAGCCCGCCCGGGGCAGAGCACTGGCTGCAAGAGCAAGCGGCCGGCCTGCGCGCTGAAGGCATCTTGCCCCTGGCGGTGGGAATCTTGGCGCAAGTGCAGACTCCACGCGGAGCCGCGGCGCCCCCCGCCGCAGACAGGTGCCACCAGGGCGGCCAGGCGGCAATCCGCGTGTTGGGCATCATCGGTGTGGCCGATGAACCAGCCCAGGCGGCGCGGGACGCGGTAGGGCAGCTCAAGCGGATGGGGCTAAAGCTCGTCATGCTCACGGGCGACCACGCGGCTATTGCACGCCGCGTGGCAGAGGAAGTGGGCATGGACGATGTGATCGCCCAGGTGCTGCCCGCCGAGAAGGAGGAGGTGATCAGCCGTCTGCGAACGCAGGGGCATGTGGTGGCCATGGTGGGAGACGGCATCAATGATGCGCCGGCCCTGGCGGCGGCGGACCTGGGGATCGCCGTCGGCAGCGGGGCCGATGTGGCCCTGGAGGCAGCCGATGTGGTTTTGATCCGCAGCGATCTGCGTGGTGTGCCCTTTACGCTTGCTCTGGCGCGGGCCACGCTGCGGGTGATCAAGCAGAATCTGTTTTGGGCTTTCGGCTACAACGCGCTGTTGATACCCCTGGCCACGGGTGTGCTGGCCCCTTACACGGGGTTCACCCTGCCGCCTGCTGCTGCCGCAGCGGCGATGGCGGCCAGCAGCCTCTCTGTTGCCGCTAACAGCCTGCGGCTGCGGTGGTTGCGGCTTACAGGCGGTTGAACCGTGCGCTTCGGCTTGCTGGGAATCGACCCGCCCATGGCAGAGCTGGCACTGGCCGTCGCGGCCAGCCCAGATCACCAGTTGGTGTGGCTGTGGGGCAGCGATCCGGCACTCCACTCCCTGATGGCGGCCGCACCCAGTGCCCAACTGGCCTCGGCATGGGAGGACCTGCTTGCGCTGGATACGGTCGACGCTGTGCTCGCCGGCGCCGTCGGCAGCGAAGACGATCGACTCGAACGGCTCAGGCACCTGGCGCAGGCCGCCATTCCCACAGTGGTCTCCCACCCCTTCTGCAGCTCGATGCTGGCTTACTACGAACTCGACATGATTTGCCAACAGTCGGGCGGGATCCTGGTACCGTACGTTCCCGCTCGCTGGCATCCCCTCTGGAGCGACCTGAGTGCCCTGACCGCCGAGGCACCCGAAGCCCACGCCTGGGAACTGCTGGCGATCGAACGGCATGCCTCTGCGCTCTCCCGTGTGCAGGTGCTGGAAGGCTTGATCCGAGACCTCGAACTAGCCCGCGGCCTTGCAGGCGACCTGCTGCGCGTTACGGCCATGGCAGGGCCTGACGAGCGCGGGCTAGCAACTCTCTCGGTCACGGCGGCCGGGAGTCGGATGATGGTGCGTTGGTCTGCTGTGCCGGGAGAGCCTTGGCGTGGCGCACACGCCCTGCTATCGGGCCCGCTGGGCGAATGCCGAATCGACATGCCGGACGATGGTACGGCCTGGCGTCTTGCCGGGCGGCTGGCGCAACGGAGCGTGGATCTCGCCTACCCCCACTGGAGGGCGGGGGAAGCGAGTCTTCCGCACCTGGCAAGAGCGCTGGCCAGGCAGCCGGGGCGGCCATCATGGCTCGATGCCGCACGAGGCATGGAATTGGCTGACGCCGTGGAACGTAGCCTCGAACGCGGCCGCACGATTGCCATGCATTACGGAGAGCACAACGAAGCCGAGACGTTCAAGGCCGTGATGTCGGGGGGCGGCTGCCTGATGTTGGTGCTGGCGATGACCATGTTCGTACTGGCCCCCTTTGCCCGCGCCCTGGGCCTGAAACTGGCAGACTACTGGCCTTATGCACTGCTCGCCCTGCTGGCGCTGTTCCTGCTGGCCCAAACCCTGCGGTTGGCGTTTCCTCCCGGTGGCGAGAACTCTTCACCGGCAACGCATCAGCCGCCCCATCCACGGGGAGAGTGAGCATTGCAGCTCGCGGAGTCAAGGTCGCAGCCCGAACTGCCCCGGGTGCGGGGAGAGTCACGTCGCCACCTTAAGAAAACTGCTTGCAATCAAAGTTCGTTTATATGATAATCGGCCCTGAAACACACCTGGGGCTTGGTAAACGGCGACTATGTTAGGGAGGACCCTCCATGCGAAGGCTTCTCAATGGCTGGGCGGCAGTGGGGCTGGCGCTCGCCCTGCTGACACAAGGCATGGCCGGCGTACGGGCCGAAACGGCCGCCGCGCCGGGCCTGGGAGACCCGGGTACGCTGCAGAGCATTACGCTGGAGACCGGTTGGCCTGAGGGCCGGGTGGCCACCCTTCGCGGCCGGGATGCCCGCCAGCAGCTTCTGGTCACGGGGAGCTACTCCAGCGGGCAGGTGCGTGATCTGACCCGTGGCGTGTCTTACGAGGCCAGCCCGGCAGGCATCGTCAACATCAGCTCCACCGGCGTGGTCACGCCCCTGGCGGAGGGGCGGGTAACGGTCACCGCGGTCTCGCCCGAGGGCCTGCGTGCCAGCACCGAGCTGGTGGTGGAAAACATTGTGGTCGACATGCCCGTGAACTTCCCCAATCAGGTGGTGCCGATTTTCACCAAGCTGGGTTGCAACAGCGGGGGCTGCCACGGCAAGGCCAGTGGCCAGAACGGTTTCAAGCTCTCGTTGCTGGGTTTCGAGCCGGGTGAGGATTATGAGCATCTGGTAAAGGAGGCGCGGGGGCGGCGGCTGTTTCCGGCGGCACCAGACCGGAGCATCCTGCTGCTCAAGCCAATCAATGCCATGCCGCATGGAGGGGGGCAGAGGATGGACGTAGATTCATACGAGTACCGCTTGCTGCGGCGGTGGATCGAGCAAGGCATGCCGTATGGCAAGGCGGACGATCCCCGGGTGGCCCGCATCCAGGTCTATCCCCCGCAGCGGAGCCTGGACCGCGGCAGCGAGCAGCAGTTCATCGTGCTGGCACACTATACCGACGGGTCGATTGAAGACGTCACGCATGTGGCCACCTACGACCCCAACGATTCCGAGATGGCGGAGTGCAGTTCCACCGGTCTGGTGAAGACGCTCGACCTGACCGGCGATGTCGCCGTGATGGCCCGCTATCAGGGTCAGGTGGACGTGTTCCGTGCCACTATTCCTCTGGGCATTGCCGTCGAGAATCTGCCGCCGGTGCGCAACTTCATCGACGAACACGTCTTCAAGAAGCTGCAAACGCTGGGTATTCCGCCCTCGCCGTTGTGCGACGACAGCACGTTCATCCGGCGCGTCACCATCGACCTCGCCGGACGCTTGCCCACTGCTGAGGAGACGGAGCAGTTTCTCGCAGACGCCGATCCCGCCAAGCGAGACCGCCTGATCGACCGTCTGCTGGATAGCGCCGACTACGCCGATTACTTCGCCAACAAGTGGAGCGCCATCCTCCGCAACAAACGGCGCAATGCCAACTACATGCGGGGGACGTATGCCTTCCATTCGTGGATTCGAGATAGTCTGTACCACAACAAGCCCTACGACCAGTTCGTGCGAGAAATCCTGGCTGCCAGTGGCGAGGTGGGCCAGCATCCGCCCGTCGTCTGGTACCGCGAGGTGCAGACCATCGAGCAGCAGGTGGAGGATACAGCGCAGTTGTTCCTTGGCTTGCGCATCCAGTGCGCTCGCTGCCACCACCATCCCTTCGAGAAGTGGTCTCAGCGAGACTACTACGGGTTCGCTGCGTTCTTCTCTCGCGTGGGGAGGAAGCCGGGCTTTGAGCCGGACGAGCAGCGCATCTTTCATACGCGTGGTCTGGCTACGGCGGTGAATCCGAAGACGGGGGAGCAGCTCAAGCCGATGGGCCTGGGCGGAGAGCCGCTGGACGTACCGCCGGAGCGGGATCCGCGTCAGGCGTTGGTGGACTGGATGGCGGCTGCGGACAATCCTTTCTTTGCCGCCTCTTTGGTGAACCGTTACTGGAAACACCTGTTCGGCCGCGGGCTGGTCGATCCGGAAGACGACATGCGGGTTACCAATCCGGCCAGCAATCCCGAGCTGTTGCAAGCACTGGCAAGGCATTTCGTCGAACAGAAGTTCGACATGAAGGCCCTGTTGCGTACGATCTGCCAGTCGAGCACGTACCAGTTGAGCGCGGAGCCGAACGCCTACAACCTGCGGGACAAGCAGAATTTCTCACGCTACTATCCCAAGCGGTTGACGGCGGAGGTGCTGCTGGACGCGTTGGATAGCGTAACGGGCTCTCCCAGCGGCTTTTCGGGGCTGCCGGCGGGTACGCGGGCCGTGCAAATCCCAGATACGGGCGGCATCGGTTCGTACTTCCTCACCGTGTTTGGCCGGCCAGAGGGGTCCAGCGCCTGCGAGTGCGAGCGCTCGCAAGAGGCCAATCTGGCGCGCCCCTACATTCGCTCCCATGGCGGCGACGTTGAACTTGTTGAAGTGCGCGATAACGTGGTGTATGTG
>JAIMBC010000182.1 GCA_023511675.1 Pirellulales bacterium | reverse complement strand
GAACGGCCAGAAGTTCTGGACGTGGTGCTTCCGCGTCCAGATGTACACGCTGTTCCGCATCGACAAGTCGCGGGGATGGAAAGTGCTGGTGGGGGGGCTGAGCAGCGCTCCATCGGCAGCCTTTCGAGCCTTTTACCATGCGGCTGGCGGATGGGCGATCGCTGCCTGTGCCGCATCCAGACTTTGTAGCGCTCGGCTCGCGGCACGTGATTGTGGTGGGTAAACACGACTCGTGGTGCGTGGTCGAGCCAATGTTGATTGTTTCGCTCGACTACAAGCCCAAGGACAAGAGGCGCAACGGCTCACGCAAGCCCCGCCGCGGTTGATGCCCGCGTGGGGTCAATGGGCGGGACTGTATCCGCCCCACCTGCCGCCAGTGGGTGGAGGACTTCGTATGCATGAGGCGATGGGTCAATGGGCTGGCTCGTCTCAACCCGGCCTGCCGCCAGCGTCTGATCCGCGCGGCGTGGCTGCACTAGCGGATCGCCCCCTGGCCGGCCGCAAGCGCCGCATGGCCAGCAGGAAAATGATCCCCAGCGCGCGGAACGCCTCGCGCAGGTTGATCTTCGACTGCCCGCGCTTGCGGTCCACAAACACAATGGGAATCTCGGCAAACCGGCAGCCCAGCCGCTGCAAGTGAAAGAGAACCTCTTCTTGAAACGAGTAGCCCGTGGAGAGAATCTGATCGAAGTCGAGCTGCCTCAGCCGCTCGACGCGGTAGCAGCGGTATGCCCCGCTGCAATCGCGCGCCTTCAGACCCAGCAGCCAGCGCGCGTACAGGTTCACGCCGCGGCTCATGCAGTGGCGCAGCGGCGGCCAGCCCTCGATGGCGCCGCCCGGAACATAGCGCGAGCCAATGGCTACGTCTGCCGCGTGACCGTCCGCAGACGCCATGCCCGCCAACAGTGCCGGCAAATATTGGGGAGGATGGCTGAAGTCGGCATCCATGTTGATCATGTAGCGGTAGCCATGCTCGATGGCGTACTTCATGGCGGCAATGGTCGCCGTGCCCAGCCCCAGCTTGCCCCGCCGGTGCAGGCAGCGCAGGCGCGGTTCGTCCCTGGCATGTTCATCGCACCAGGCACCCGTACCGTCGGGGGAGTTGTCGTCCACCACCAGCAGATCTGCCTGAGGAAGCTGGCGGAAGATCTCTGCGACCAGCTCGGGCAGATTATCGCGCTCGTTATAGGTGGCGACCGTTACCAGCACTTCGCCTGCTTGCGTCATGGCCTGAATCTAACGCGGCGTTGGTTGGGGGTAAACGGGCGGGGGGCTCACGGCCGGTCCTCGTGCTGGCATTGCAGGGGTGTGAGCGGAGCGTTCTGGCAAGTGCCCTGAACGGATGAGCGTCAGATATGCCGGGCTGTGCGGGAGATCGGGGTCAGCAAAACGCTACAGCAAAGCATGGGGCGACGCTACCATAGTTGCATGGCACGACGGATTCTGGTGCTTTCGGCGTCGGTGGGAGCGGGCCATCTGCGTGCGGCCCAGGCCGTGGAGTTGGCCATCAAGGAACTCGAACCGCAGGCAGAGGTGGTGAATCTGGATGTGCTCGAGCTGACCAGCGCCGCCTTTCGCCGGCTGTATGGCCAGGCGTACCTCGACCTGGTGAACAAGGCGCCCCACGTGCTGGGATACTTCTACGATCTGCTGGATCGGCCGCCCTCTCCGCAGCGCAAGAGCGACCGCCTGCGGTTGCTGGTGGAGCGGCTGAACCTGGGGCGTTTTGAGCGCTTCCTCCGCGGCCATGCCTGCGACCTGGTCGTCAATACGCATTTTCTTCCCGCGGAGATCATCGCCGCCCTGCGCCGCAATGGAGACTACCACGTTCCCCAGTGCACCGTAACCACAGATTTCGAGACGCACCGCCTGTGGGTCAATCAGCCGTGCGAGCTGTACTTCACGGCGACGCTCGAAGGCGCGGCCTACCTCGAACACTGGGGCGTGCCGGGGGACGACATCGCCGTGACGGGCATCCCCGTACATCCAGCCTTCAGCCGCCCCAAGAGCCACGAGGAGTGCCGCGCCAGACAGAATCTCACGACCGGGCGTCCCGTGGTGCTGCAACTGGCGGGAGGGTTCGGAGTCGGGCCGGTCGAGGCGCTGCTTGAGGCCATGCTCGCTTGCCCCACGCCGCTGGAGGTGGTGGTGGTTGCGGGACGCAACACAGCCCTCCGCGACCGGTTGCTCGCCCGCACTCCCCCGCGCGAGCACCGGCTGCATGTGCTGGGCTTTACCGACCAGATGGATGAACTGCTGGCCGCCGCAGACGTGGTCGTCTCCAAACCCGGCGGCCTCACCAGCTCCGAAGTGCTGGCCCGCGGCGCAGCCATGGCCATCGTCAACCCCATTCCCGGCCAGGAGAGCCGCAATGCGGACTACCTCCTGGAACACGGGGCGGCAGTGAAAATCAACAATCCCCCCGCCCTCACGCTCAAGCTCACCGCACTGCTGCGCGACCCCCACCGTCTGACGGCCTTGCAAGCGAATGCCCGCAGGCTCGGCCGGCCGCAAGCCGCCTTCGATGTGGCACGGCAGGCACTCGCCTGGCCGCAGCGCGTGCTCCCGCCCTGGAAAGCCGCCCATGCTGCAGCCCCGCCTGCCAGCCCAGCAAAGGTACAGCCGTGACGGCCCCCTCTCTCTGGCGTACCCGCGATGGCGTGTGGCTGTTCCTGTGCGCTCTCTCCTTCATTCTCTACCTCGACCGCGTGTGCATCAGTCAGGCGGCGGTGCCCATGTCCATCGAGCTGGGACTGACCAACACGCAAATGGGCGTGATCTTTGCCGCCTTCACCCTGGCCTACGGCCTGTTCGAGGTACCGACAGGCCGCTGGGGAGACCGCTACGGTTCGCGGGGCGTGCTGACGCGGATTGTGGTGTGGTGGTCGGTGTTTACGATCCTCACCGCCTGCGTGTGGCGTTTCGACGGCTTGCGTTCCCTGTGGACGGGAGGGGATTCGCGAACGGTGGAGCGTTTGCTGGTCTACGGGCCGTTTGTGACGCTGGTGATCATTCGGTTCTTGTTTGGCGCGGGCGAGGCGGGGGCCTACCCCAACACGGCCCGGGTAGTATCGAGGTGGTTCCCGCCCCAGGAGCGAGGCCGGGTACAGGGGGCGATTATTACGTACGCGTTGGTGGGCGGTGCCGTGGCGCCTGCCGCCGTGGCGTACCTGATCGAGGCATTCAAGAGCTGGCGATTGCCATTTGTGGTCTTTGGCCTAACAGGCATGGTCTGGGCCGCTGCGTTCTACTGGTGGTACCGGGACGATCCGAGCGAGAAGCCCGGCATGACCGCCGCGGAACTGGCGGCATTGCGGCACGCCGCCACTGCCGGCCCCGCCCACGAGCCCATTCCCTGGCGGTGGGTGCTGGTCAACCGCAACGTGTGGCTGCTGGGGCTGACGCAGACCTGCGGCGCATTTGCCTCGTACCTGTACATGTTCTGGTTTCCGTCGTACCTTCAACGGGGGCGAGAGCTATCGCAGTGGGAAGCCGGCAGCCTGGCTTCGTTGGTCCTGGCCGGCGGGGCAGCCGGCGCCCTGGGTGGCGGCTACGTGGCGGACTGGATGGCACGCTGTCTGCCGGAGGGGATCTGGAGCCGGCGGCTGCTGGGGTGCGGGGTGATGCTGGTAGCAGCGGCAGCGATCCTGGTCAGTGTGCACGTCGACTCGCCGGTGGGAGCCACCCTGTGCGCCGCCTGTGCCTCGCTGTTTGCGCAGTCTCAGCAAGCGACGTGGTGGAATGTGACACGCCAGATCAGCGGCCCGCACCTCGGCTCGCTCTTCGGCCTGCTCAACTCGCTGGGGGTGCCCGGGGCCATGGGATCCCAGCTTTTCATGGGCCGCTTTGCGGACTGGCGCCAAGCGCAGGGATTCACCGGGCGCGCTCAATGGGACCCCGCCTTCTACGTGTATGCCGCGGTGCTGGCGGCGGGAGCCTGCTGCTGGCTGCTGCTCGATCCGCGGCGCTCGGCCGTGGGACCGCACGCCGAGCCGCAGCAGTGACGCCGGGCAAGGGAGCCCTCGCATGAGCCACACGCTTCCGCAAGATAGCTCGCCGCAACCTGAAAACGCCCTCCGTGAAGCTCGTGGCGTCCAATCCGCACTCGCGGCGGACACGTACCCGCCTGAGGACACGCCTGCGAACAGCGGGCAAGTCCACGATCCCGCGGCAACTAGCTCGCCAGGATGCGCCATCCCCACCGTAGGCCCTGCGGAGGGAGTACCTGATGCGCCGCCGGCCCAGGCGGGGGAAACCCGCGCTGTTGGGCCGTCGCCCGCTGACACACAGGCGGGTCGTGACTCTCTGCGCGACCTGGAAGAGGCCATGCAACGGGCCAGAGAAGAACTGGCGCGTCTGCAAGCGGCATATGCGCACGCCCGTGGAGCCGCTGCCAGGGAGCTTCCCCACTTGGAGCAGCGCCTCGACGTCTGGCTGAAGGAAGGACTCGAGCTGGTACGCAAGTATCCCGGCCGTGCCTTGCTCGCCGCTGCGGCCTGCGGTTTCATTCTCGGCAGAATCCTCCATCGCTGACCATGAGCCCTAACACATCCCACCTGCCGCTTGAGCTGGAGAAGCAGCGCCTGCGGCGCGAGATTGCCCGCCTGCGGCTGCGCTTGGATCGTCATGTCGAACGGCTGTTGATCCCGACATTAGCCGCCAGTGCAACCGCCCCGGAGAAACATAGCGCAAACCTAGAGGGGCTTGAATGGCCGGACTACGTCCGCCGCTACCCGCAGTGGAGCCTTCTGGCAGCCTTTGCAGTGGGCTGGGCCGCCTCCTTGCCCGCAGGCCGAAACTGCCTGACCAACGCGCTGGCCGGCGCACTGATACCGCTGTTGCACCCATGGTTGGACAAGCTCTGGGCCACCCTCGGCCCAGCCGGCGAGTCCGCCACGCCTCACAGCACAGTGAAGCACGAAGAGTGAATGTCTGAACTGCCACCCCTACCGCGGCCAGGCGAAGCAGGTGCGGCCTCCTCCAGCGGCACACCAGACAGGCCCCCCACACCAGAGAGTTCGGGCACAGCAGACAGTTCGGGCATGCCAGACCGTTCCGCGATGCCTGGCTACTCCGGCATCCCAGGCTTTGGCAATGGGATGCAGCAGCTCCTGCGGCAGATGCAGGCGGATCTCCTGGCCTCTGCCCGCGCACGCTGGCGGCTGCTACAAATTGAGCTGCTGGAGGCGCGGAGGACGCTGCTGCTTGCCGCTGCCTTCGCCCTGGCCGCGATCGTGCTGGGCATCGTCGGCCTTGCGCTGCTGGCAGCGGCCCTGGCCAAGGTCCTGGAGGATTGGACGGGCTTGGACAGCGGGCCGCTGCTAGCGATCGAGGGGGCATTGCTGCTGATCCTGGGAGCCACCATCGGCTGGCTGGCGTGGCGGCGCTTCCGGTGTGAGTTACGCCTGTTTGAGCAGTCCCTCGAGGAGTTGCAAGAAGACCTGCACTGGCTGCGCCAGCACTGGGAGGGGCAACAGCGGCCAGGCGTCTAGGCCGGTGTGCCACGCGCGCTAGGACAGTGCTCCTGCCACCTGGCTGGCGCACGGAACGGTGCATGGGCAGCGCACCTGCGGCCGGTACCCCCAGCGGGCTGGGGCGTTACGCCCCCATCCGGGCCGCTGACCCGCTGCCCCCAGCGAGCTGGGCCGTCCCACCCTCTGGCCAAACGCATGGAGCGAGCGGGACGGTTACAGGCTGGGGCGTCAGACGCGTTCCCGAGGGCTGATCGTTTGCGACGGAGCTGTTAGCGCAGCCCGCGTCTGTTCCGCTGTGCCTGGCCAAGACGCAATGCGGCCAACGGGCATGCCCAGCAGACAGACGTTCTACAGCTCGCTGGGGGCAGCGATAGCGCCCGGGACAGTCATGCCGGGCCAGGTGAGCACGCCAACGGCGGTCGAGGCGCAGCGCCCTCATCCAGCCGGACGAAGGGGACGCACGCGGCCAGGCAGCATGGCAACACGGGCCGCAAAGCCCACCCTTTGCCGAGCGGGCCGCCTGCCATCCTGCTACGGCTCGCTCCCACGGTTGGGCACTTCTGGCTGAGCCGTCCGCGTTGGCGTCCCATCGAGGGGACGCCGGTTGGCTTGGGCTTCTCCGCCAGTGTCCGCGCTACTGGCTCTCTGGCGAGTCGGTGGCGGTGGCAAATCCGCCCGCCTGGTCGGGCTCATCGCCACCCAGCAGCCGCCCCAACACCCCGCGGCGAGCGGGCCGAGGAGTGTGCTTCTGTCTGGCAGGCCGTGGGCGGGAGGCTGTGTTGTTCTGCCGGCCAGGCATGGGTGCCTCCTCCGCCGTATCATCCGAGACCCACACGGCCGTGCTGGCGTTCGCGTCGTCGGCATGGGCTGCTGCGGCCGGCGGGACACTGTCAGCTTGTTTTTCGTGCTGGTCGCCATCCTCATCCGCTTCGTGGGCGACAATCTTCACCACAGGTCGGCGAGGCATGTGCCGCTGTGCAAGTTGGGGGTGCTTGGGTGGTGCGGCCTGCTCAGGTGGGACGCGCTGCGTTGCGGCCGGTTTGGCCGGCTTTTCGGCCGGCAGCTCCGGCGTCAGATTGGGGGTGAGGACCAGGGTGCCAGCTTGCTCCTGAGTGCTGCCGGGCTGGGAGCGCCAGGAGAAGGGCTCGCGATGTTTGGGCGGGGTCACACCCACGTGCGAGATGTCTGGGGCGGCAGCCTGTGTCTCCTCTGGCAGAGGGCTGGCTTCCGGTGCGGCATCCGGCGGTTCGGGCAGGCGAACTTGCTGGCCGGCGGCCGATTTGCGCGGCTTGGCGGCTACGCTGGCGGTGTGGCGAGAACGTGCCACGGGTTGAGCGTGAGAGAGGTGCTCGCCGCCGTCATCGTCGCCGCTGGCCTGGCGTGGAGTAATGGTGGTGGGCCGGCCGATGGAGCCGGTGTAGCGGGCCACTTGGAGGAGGGCTTCGGCGGCAGGACGGAGTTCCTGATCCAGCGAGAGGGCCCGGCTGTATTGCTTTTCTGCCAGATCGAGTTCGCCACGCGTGGCGTGGACATAGGCCAGATTGGCGTGGGCCTGGGCTTCGCTGCCTCCCTTGCGGAAGGCGGTCATGGCAGCCTCGAACTTGCCTTGCTGTCCCAGGACCAGTCCCAGATTGTTGTGGGCGGCAAGGTAGTTGGGCTCCAACTCCACGGCGCGGCGGAGGGCCTTTTCGGCCTCGGCGAGGCGGTCCTGCAGGTACAGGGCATAACCCATGTCGCTCAGCAGCTCAGCCGTGGCGGGGCCGGCCGCCAGGGCCTTCTGGAAGTAGGCGTCTGCCTCGGCGAAGTTTCCCTCCTTGGCCGCCAGCACCGCCAGGCGATGGTAGGGTTCGACCTGTTTAGGGTTCTCCTTGATCAGGGCTTGATAGATACGGCGGGCCTGTGCGGCATCGTTGTGCCGTTCACAGAGACGTGCACACGCCAGGGTGGCCTCCCGCCGTTCGGCGCGGCCGACCGACTTTGGTCCGGGCCCCGAAGGCAGGCTCGCACAGCCTGTCAGCAGGCCGCTGGCGGCCCAGAATCCCAACATCCGTGTCCAGCGCATGAGTCAGACTCCCTGTCTGCTGTTTTTTCCTGGAAGGGCGCTTGCGGCCTAGAAGATGCCAAACCCGCCGAAGCCGCCAAGACCTCCGAAGCCGAAGCCGCCAAATCCGCCGAAGCCGAAACCAAACCCTGGACCAAACTGGTTGATGCCGATGGCATAGGCCCGCTCCGCCTCCTGGTTCGTGTACTCTTGCGAGAAGGCAGGGGCCACGACCACGCGGCGATCAGCATCGGGTACGCCCAAGGCCACCAGGGCTCGCACTACCGCTTCCCGCCGCTTGTTGTCCAGCTCGGGATTGGGGTGCACGGGATAGTTGAAGCGTCCCTCTCCCTCGCCGGGCCAGGTGCGCTTGCTGGTGAAGCTGCGTTCGATCACCACGGGGTACGGCGCCCCCCGTTGCAGCTCGTGGGCGATTTGCTTCACGTGGTCCTCGCCGGCCGTGTTCAGGCGGACCTTGTTCAACTTAAATTCGTGGACATACACCACGAACTTGGCTGCATCGGCATTCTCTTCTTGCATCTGGAAGATGGGGTCGATGGCGCGGGCGCCCAACGGCGCCGGCGGCGTGGGATGCTGATAGAACACTCCCGGCTTGGGACCTGCACAGCCGGCCAGTCCCACACTGCCGGCCAAAAGCGCCAATCCCAACGCCATGCCGGCCGCTCGTACCCCCCTGCGATGGAACGCTGTCATGGGTCACATCCTTTTGCACATGCTGCGGTCGCTAGACTTGCGGCTCTACTCGGAGAAGCCGTGCGGACCACACACGTAATAGCCTTCGCTCCGCTGGTATCTCGCTTGCAGCTTGGCCTCGCGGATGGCGTCTCGCATGTGGTCCCGATACACCGGCCAGACCGTGCTGCGGTGATGGCAGTCGGGGTCGCCTTCGATGCGTCCCAGGGCGTAGAACTCCAGCGGCCCCGGCTCGGTAACCTCCATGCCCGGCAGCACCAACGGCACTTGCTCCGCCTCCAGCGGGTGGACCAGCTCCGGGCTCACCAGCACGATCAACTCCGTCTCGGCACGCTTGGTCTCCTTCTGGCTGAAGGCCGCATCCAGCACGGGGATGTCTCCCAGGAAGGGGATGCGCGTCTTCCCGCCCGATTGCTCGTCCTGAATCAATCCGGCCAGCGCCAGCCACTGACCCTCACGCATGTCGACCGTGGTGAACACGCTGCGGACGTTCAAGCCGGGAATCCCATTCACCGTGTTCCCACGGTTCAACGTGCTGAAGGTGGGAGCCACCTGCAAGCGGATGCGGTCCTTGTCAATGATCGTCGGCGTGAAGGTCAGTTGCGTACCAAACCCCTGGAAAAACGTGGTGGCCGCCTGGGCGCCCCCCACCCCCACCACCGTGGGAACCGCAAACTGACCGCCGGCGATAAAACTTGCCGGCCGGCCGTTGAGCGTCACCAGGTTCGGCTCGGCCAGGATCTTCGAGTGCCCGTTGCCAGAAACCGCCCGCAGAAAGAGCGAGACGTCCCCGCCATCCAGAATCGTGCGGATGTTGCCTCCGCTGCCAAAGATCGAGGAGATGAAGAAGTTCCGCTCCGCCACCGTGAAGTCAAACCCCAGCTCCCGGCTGGCGCTGCGTGTCAACTCCGCCACCCGGACCTTGAGCAGCACCTGCTGTTCTCCGGGAACCCGCAGCAAGCTGACGATATTGCTGGCCGGCAGGTCGCTCTCGCCCGGATAAGGTGTGGCCGCGACTCCCTGTACGATCCCCGGCGTCGCCATGCCGCCCCACCAACCGCCCCAGGGCCCCAACCCCGGCCCGATGAAAGCGCCCGTCTGGTTCACCGCCCCGCCGCGCAGCACCGCCATGATTTGGGCAGCCTCCTCGCTATCGCGGGCCTGGCCGCGCACAATCAGCTTGTCCGCCACGGGGATGAGCTGGATCTGGCTGTTGGGGAACAGCTCGTTGACCATGTCTTGCAGGTCGCCGTACTCGCGCTCGCGGCGGTCCGTTATCTCGCGGACGACCTTCACCAGATAGCGCAGCACGGTGCGGTTCGGCCCCTCGCCAAACCACAGCGTGAGCGTCGTCTCGCCCACGTCGCCGCCGATCAGCTCAAACTCGGTGGGAGAAAACTCAACCACCTCTACGATCGAGGGGTCCGTTACCGAGAACCGCGAGACGGGCTGCTTGGTGCGAATCAGCTTCGAGCGCACAGGGCTGAGTTCGAGCACCGCCTCCGGATCCAACATTTCCTCGATCAGCGAACCGACCTTGGCCCGCGTCTCCTCAGAGGGATTGTCCAGGTCGAAGCGGGGCTGCCGTGCCCCATAAGCATCCACATCCTCCTCCGGCGCTGGAAGCTGCTGCGGCGCCGCGCCACCTCCCACCTGGCCGTGCACAGTCACTCCACCCAGCGCGCCGGCCGCCACTGCTACCTCCCACGCCAGGCGCCGCCAAACCGACCAGCTCCCACAGCCGCTAGTAAGACGTAGGCTCAGCATGTGTCGTTACCAATTTCGCTTGAAGAGTAACCCTTAGGGCCACCGCCCAGGCCCCTGTTTCCTCCGCCTGCCCCCTCGCCGGGGCGCATCTGGAGATCCTGCCTGCGGTCCGGTAGCCCTCGCTTGACCATTCTTTCGGTTTGCTCCGTGCGATTGGTCAAATCTGTTTGTTCCGTTTTTTTCCGAACAACACCGCCAAGTCAGGTGCTAGCACGCGCCCTGCGCTCTCTTCCCCACCAACAGGTCACGTTTCCCAAGTGCCTGCCATCCGCTACGCCGACGGCCGCATGGCTGCCGCCCGAGGGATGCCGGTCGGCGGGGCCGCTGCACGGCTGGCGGCCAACCTGCTCCCCCCTCGTTTCGACCACCCCACCGGCCCCAACACCTTATACTACAGCGCCATGTGTTAAGCTGGGGAATACTACGGCATGACGGCGCGCCCGATTTCAAAGGAGTTACGTTCATGCTCGCTTGGGCGGATTGACTCCCAGCGCTGTAGCACTAACTCACAATGCCGCCCCCCTCCAGGTGAGCTGGCCACCTCATGCCCGCAGAACCTGCCCCCCGCCTCGGGCCATAACGAATTTTATGGCCGCAACGCCCCCCCCTCGCCGATAAGCAGTGCAGGAAGAGCCCGCACTCTCTCAGCATATATTGTCCACCCACCTTTCGACCTCAAAGGCGGTAGCAGCCATGTATACGACCCTGGCTTTGGCAGCGGCCCTGTGTGCAGTAACTTCCGATGGCAGCGTTCCTCATGCGAGCCGCCGCGCCCCACGGTACCCAACCGTGCATCGCTCGGTGGCGCGTAGCGCGCCTGTGGCCAGGACCGCACGCCGCCAGCAGGCTCCAGCGGAAACGCCAGAGCCCGCCTCTCCCTCAGACGTGCCCATGTCACGCTACGCCGCTGAAGGCGAGCTGGCCCCGGCCGGCTTGCCTGACGCCGATCTGGTTTACAGCGAAGGCTGGAGCCCCGACGGGCCCCAACACCTGCCCGCACACGGCGCGTGGTCTCCTTGCGAACATTGCCCCGGCGGCGTGGGCGGCTTCGGCGGCCGCTGCGGCCTGCTCCGCTGCGGTTGGAACTGCCGCTTCAAGACCCGCCAGGGGTTCCCCTGCATCTGGCGCACCACCTGCGACATGCCGCCCCACATCCCGTATCAAGCCCACTGGCCCCACTACTACTACTTCCGCCCCTACCACTACCTGCACGTGCCGCAACAACAAGAAGTGGTAGACGGCTGGGGCTGGGACATCCGCAACCCCTACTCCAATGAGATGTTCAAAGACATCTACGAAGGGCTGGACGTCGCCGAGATCGAAGATGTACCCGCCCCTGCACGCGGCGCACCCAAGCCCACTCCCGCTGCAGAGACCGAAGGAGACAACACCGAGGCTGAGGAAATGGAGGCCCCACAACAGGACCAGCCCGAAAACGGCTCCGGGCGGCGGCTCCGCATCCTCGTCCGCTAGTCCGTAGTTCTAGATTCGACGCAGCCCGTAAGCCCGCCGGTACCCGCCGGCGGGCTTTTCTTTTGCATCCACCGCAACCTCCAAATAGCATGGAAGGATGCAGCCCAGTGGCCAGGCCCCGGCCTTGCACCCACTTCAGCGGCGAACGGCTTGCCCGGCCCGCACCTGATCCATTCGTGCCACTTGTTGACTGCCGCAAACACCGCAACTAACCTGGTACTTGAGTAAAGACAGGCTGACTAAGCAAGATAGGCAATTCCAGTAGCCGCCACCAAAGGAACTTCACCCATGAACATTTTGCGCAGGCTTTGGAACGAGACAGATGGAGCCGTGCAAACGGCTGAACTGGTCCTGATTGGCACCTTGCTGGGCATTGGCGCCATTGTGGGGCTGTCGACGTTGCGGGTTGCCATCGTGGAAGAGCTGGCGGATACCGCCGCGGCGATCAGTGCCATGCCCGATCGCAGGTCCCTGCTGTCGAGCATCCGCCCGCGCAGCGCGCTCGGCCCGCTCACGATGATCCGGTGGGGATCGCACAGGAACAGGTCCGCCCGCATGCCGCTCAACTGCTCGAGCGCGAAGAGCCGCAGCTCGTACATCCAGTCGTGGACGAGCGTCCGGCCGTCGGCATGGATGGCGAGCACGGTAACGAGGCTGACCATGTCGCTCGGAAAGCCGGGCCACACGCCCGTCGTGATCTTCCGCACCGCGCGCGGCGCCGACTCGCGCACCTGGAGCACGTCGCCATCGAAGCGGCAGTCGACGGCCATGCGCTGCAGCACGCTCGTGATGGGCTCGAGGTCGTCGGGGCTGGCGCCGGTCACGTC